>JAFVOS010000007.1 GCA_017505705.1 Alphaproteobacteria bacterium | reverse complement strand
AGCTGTTATGCAGCATGCAGCGCCAAGACAATTACAGGCGGTTCAACAACTGTTGTAAATGCCAAAGAATATTATAACGGCAGCGCATATCCAGCATGTACATATAATGTGAACTGTAAAGCAAGGTACGGTGCATCTGGCAACAAGACATCAAATCCAGCATGTACATTGTGCAACAGTACACAATACAGTGCAGGCGGAACGGCAACGTGTGCAGACTGTTCTAACGCACCAGAACACGCATATTACAGCGGTGGTCCGTTTGCCAGCAGCGCATGCGAATGGCTATGTAAAGCGGGATATGTTAATCGCACTGGGAACCAATGTGCACAAATCTGTACCGCTGGGTTCCGCTACCTGAAATCAAGTACAGGCGTATCGATACCGCTGTATACATCGGCCCAGACCACACATTCGATTGTGGTGCAATCCCAGTCAGGTGCAATGTGCTATGCCAACCTGGCAGAAGGAGCGGCATCTGGTGCGATTAATGTAAATCTGAATGGTACGACATACCATGCAATTTACTAAGGAAGGAAAAATCCCCCATTCGGGGGATTTTTTTTAGGCTTTTTATGAAAAACTATTACTGATTCATAGAACTAAAGAAATCATCATTTGTCTTGGTCAAACGTAATTTATCCAACAAGAATTCCATTGCTTCCAGCGTTCCCATCGGATTAATAATACGGCGCAAAACATACATTTTTGACAGATATTCTTTACCAACCAGCAAATCTTCCTTGCGTGTGCCAGATTTCGTAATATCAATTGCTGGGTATACACGCTTATCAGACAGTTTTCTGTCCAAAATAATTTCGCTGTTGCCTGTTCCTTTGAATTCTTCAAAGATAACTTCGTCCATCTTGGAACCAGTATCCACCAACGCCGTCGCAATAATCGTCAACGATCCGCCGCCTTCGATGTTTCGTGCCGCACCAAAGAAACGTTTTGGTCGCTGCAATGCATATGCGTCAACACCACCGGTTAAAACCTTGCCGCTGGATGGCACAACGGTATTATATGCACGCCCCAAACGGGTAATAGAATCCAACAATATAACAACATCTTGTCCTGCTTCGACCAAACGCTTGGCCTTTTCAATGACCATTTCTGCAACCTGAATATGACGTGCGGCCGGTTCATCAAATGTTGATGAAATAACCTCGCCTTTAACACTGCGCTGCATATCAGTCACTTCTTCTGGACGTTCATCAATCAACAATACAATCAATTTAACGTCTGGATAGTTCGTTGCGATTGAATGCGCAATATTCTGCAACATAACCGTTTTACCAGTACGTGGCGGCGCAACAATCAAAGAACGCTGTCCTTTACCTGTTGGTGAAATCAAATCGATTACACGTGCTGACAGATTACGTCCTTTATCTGTATCACTGGGGACCTCCATCTTTAACTGTTCATCTGGATACAGTGGGGTCATATCATCAAACGATACACGATGCTTTAATTTTTCTGGATTATCACCATTTACACGTTCAATTGTTTCCAATGCGAAATAACGTTCAGACTCATTTTGTGGTGCCTGAATTTGCCCTTCGACATAGTCACCTGTTTTCAATCCATACTTTTTAATCAAATTTGGCGACACATATAAATCATCAGGCCCCGCCAAATAGTTGCTTTCTGGCGCACGCAAGAAACCAAAACCATCCTGCATACGTTCCAAAACACCATCGCCAATCAAAGTAATCTTTTTATCGGCCGCATATGCACGCATCACGCCAAAGCGCAATTGTTGCACATTCAGCTGCGATGGGTTTTCAATTCCCATATCCTCTGCAATCTTCAGCAGTTGCTGGGGCGATTTCGCCTTTAGTTCATTAATATGCATAAAAAATCCTTTTGTGGAAAATTTGCACAGAATTGTGCTTACTTGACACGCTTATTATAATACAATTTGACAAAAAAGTCAAGTTTTGCTTTTTTTCTTGATTTTTAGCTACATTATTGGTCAAATTCAGACATAGAATAATAATAAAAAAGGAAGCGAAAAATGGCAGGCAGTATAAATAAAGTTATTCTGGTCGGCAACATCGGCCAAGAACCCCAGGTTCGCACAATGAACAGCGGACAAAAAGTGGTCAGTTTTTCATTGGCTACATCTGAACGTTGGCGTGATCGTGGAACAGGTGAACAGAAAGAGCAAACCGAATGGCATCGTGTTGTAATCTTTAATCCAAATCTGGTTGATGTTGCAGAACGCATGTTGCAAAAAGGTACAAAATTGTACCTGGAAGGCTCATTAAAAACCCGCAAATGGCAAAACCAACAAGGTGCGGATGTTTACACAACCGAAGTTGTCTTGAATCCATTCGCCGGCCAGATGGTAATATTGTCTGGTGCCAAGGCAATGGGCGACGGTGATTTCGGCGGTGGTGCACCTGCCCCATCGGCCCCACGTGAAGAAATATCTGTTGCTGATATTGGCGATGGCATTCCATTCTAAATATGAAACCATTAAAAATCCCGCCACATGGCGGGATTTTTTTTAGAACCTATACGAACCAGACACACGAATATTATGTAGCTGCATCACATTATTATATTGATAACGATAATCCAATCCAACCTGAACACCATTGGCAGACAACATTTCAATCCCCCCACCAATATTTGCCCACAATGGATCTAAATCAACATCATATGTGCTAAATGCATCTGCAGATGCAAATTTGTACTGTACGTTATCTGATGCGCCCAAAACATCATATTCAATACCAATTGTGGCATATGGTCGAACCTGGAACCATGCAGATGGATAAATGCGCTTTTGTGCTGTCAACGAATACCCCGGTGTCAACATCATATATCCATCAGATTCAATATCCATATAGTTTTCATCTGAGGCTTCTTCAGTTACAGACATGCCCATATTATAGCCAACACGTGCATACAAATTACCAACAACATACTGATTCAGCCAGTCATGCATCAGCCCCCATTCAGAAGTCAATGCAAACGCAGAACCAAATCCATCAATCGTATCAACGAACGTCTGATTACGTTTTACATTCAACAAATGTACATCCACAAATGCATTACCATACAGGCGGAACTTTTCCCCCAGTGTTTTCATCAAATATGCCCCCAACCCAATATTAGTATCAGAAACATCAACGTCTACATTGCCTGTCACCTGCTGTTCTGGCAAATATGACAAATCAACTGTATCTGAATTATCAGACGACATATGCGAAATACGACCTGTTAGCCCTAAAATCAAGCTGTCAGATTGCTGCCAATCAAAACCACCAGAAATACTGAACCGATTACCATAGACACGTTTTTCATCCATGACATTCTGGCTGAACATACCAAAATCAATATCAGCCCACGCTTTATTCAAATTACGATTACGATTCCAAATAAATTCATCAAACATACGATCTTCAAAACTGCGTGAATTTGTATGTTCATTCAGCACAATTGCCCCCGCTAATTGTTCAACTTCACGTGGCTGCACTAAACGGCTAAATCGTGCCAACGGCGCCCCATCAGCAGTTGTCACAAAATATTCCATACGATTGTACAATTCCGTCATCATATTTTCTACATTGGTCCCCTCAAATATGTATGGAATTAATTCAATAGGCGTACGATTAAAGAATCCATTATTTAGCAGTTGTCCTGCAATTAAATTATCCAACGCACCTGCTGCGACATATTCACCAACCGTATAATCCAATTGACGTTCGACAATAGGTTGCAGTTTTGTTTTTTCAATCAACACCGGCCCACCAAAACGTGGATCGAATACAACATACAAACTGTCTGACAAACCATCTTCATCCGTATCACGCACAGAAATGTACGCCCCGCCATCTTCCAAAGAATCCAAATAACTAACGCATTTTGTACCATCTGCATTACAAAATAATACGTTCAAATTACGGATTTTCTCTAAATTACTAAATTCTTGTACACCATCTGCTGCATCAGATTTAAGCAACCAAATTGCAGTTCCCTGATCCACTGCACTATTCAGCATGATACCAATCTGCGAACCCGCCAGTTCAACGACATCTTCACTTAAATCAAAGCTTGAATTGTAACGCACCCCAGATGTGAATGTACCACCAACTTGTATCAACGCTTCACCTGCATCTGCGTTTGTAATTTGCCCCAGCGTATCATCATCATTCAAACTGACCGCAGACCAATAGTTACGCTCTGTCGCATCTGGCGCTAAAATCGTCGCTAACAATTGGCTATTTTTATCAAAAACATAATCACCACCTATTGTCATTTGTTCCAGCCCGATAAATTTCACGCCACCTGAAACATTATTCATAACGTCCACCGTCAACCATCCGTCAGCAGGACTGGCCGCAACCGTCAAATCAGATACATTAATATCACCATTTACAACGACCTGGCCCGTTGCAATTTTCATTTCACCTGATATCTGTTCAATCCCAGCAGTCTGAAGTTTAGATGTATTTATTACAAAATTATCTGAATTAACATTAATACCAAACCCTGACAAATCTTCATTGTTTTGATATAACACCGCATCAGAAATCAAATCACTGTTCAGATTCCAGCCTGCACCACTTACGTTCAACACCCCTGTTCCCATGGTAAGTGATTGCATATTAATATACGAACCATCAGCTGCACTTAATGTCATATTTCCTGTATTTTCAGCGTCCCCCATTACAATTTCACCCAAACTTGTAAAATCCAAATTCCCTGAATTAGTGACATCACCCACAGAAATACTTGTCGCCGACGCAACCAATGACCCATTATTTACCATCACGCCATTAACTTCGATCTCATCTGCCCACATTCCAACAGCAGTATTCTGTGCAACATTAAATGCACCATTCACAGTGATAGCATCTGAAATCTTATAAAACGCACTGCCCGCATCCGCAATCACCCCTGATACAGTCAGTGATTTTGCAGAAAAATCAATCTGATCTGCCATCAGATTCAACATTCCCAATCCGGCGGTTCCCTGGTTCAAAGCCCCAGACACCTCAACATCACCACCAAATGACACAGATTCTGACACATCTAAATTTACTGTCCCATTTGTGACATTCAATCCATTTACCACCTTCAGATTCTGGGCGGTCATATCAACTGTTCCACCACTTACATCAATGGAATTTGCTGTAATATCTGTACTTGCATTCACATTCATAGAATGTTCCAGTTCACCCGGCAACGCCCCTGATGCACTATTCTGCACGACATCACCCAGCGAAACATTCGTTGCATTCATTGAAACAAAACCATTATTTGTTAAATCTGCACCCGAAATCTGATTACCAAATGCATAGAATGCCCCACCAACTGTTAAATCATTTGACATTGTAATTTTACCATTTGCATTAACACGCAAAATCCCATTTGGAACAATGTCACCATTCAACACCACATCACGACCTGAATTTATTTTCAAGTCCGCCCAAGATGCCAATGAAACCCCACCATTTATAATAATATCCGCATCATCTGCATTGGATTGCAGCACCACATCACTTACCTGTGCCAAATTCAATCCCACATTTGCAGTTGTACCATCAAATAAAATTCCATTATTAATTGAAATTCCTGTTTCATTTGCTTCCAGCATCATCTGATTGCCCGAAGAATCACCATACAGCGAAATCACCCCACCCGATTCGGTCAATCCCCCGACAGACACATCCATACTATACAAATCTATTTTTGCCCCATCTGTTGCCGAAACCGCACCCGCTGCTTCAAAATTCGCAGTATTTATAACACCACTTGTTTCCCCAATTCCACGAAAAACCAAATTATTATTCGCACCATATGCCGTCACATTTGACCCTATATCGAATGCATCAGCTGCAAACGTAATACCACGCGCAACAGAACCGCCATTAACAGGCATTATATCATCCGCTGACACATTGCCACTGATCTTAAATGTACCATCGCCCTGGAATAAAAAGTTCTGCCCTGTCAAGGCGATATTTACATCGCCCCCATCGGCTGCATCTGTTGCCCCAGCTGTCACATCACCAGCAATATTAACAACTGTCTCTCCTGCACTTCCTGTTCCAGCCACAGACAACGAACCTGTCTGGCTTCCGATATTCAGCGCACCACCTGTCATCACAGACAGCAACCCTGTCCCCAGTGTTCCAACACCATCCACTGTATTTTGTTCGATTGTTATCCCCTGTTTGGCTTCCAGCGACACTGTTCCACCAGCAATATTCATTCCGCCAAATTTTATGGCACCACCACCGAAATCCGAACCATCAAAACTCAATTTACCAGACGTATTCTTAACCGTACCCAAAACCGCCATCTGACGCCCGAATATTTCTATATCACCTGCTACATTTTCCAAATCACCATTAATTTGTACGATTCCATCGACGCTATTTTTTGCCTGTACCCACAACGCACCACCATTGGCAACCACACTGCCCAGTTCGACGGTCTGCCCACTGATATTTATATTTCCCTGTGCGTTTACAGCCCCCGATACATTAACCGCCCCCGATGCAGATAATTGCGTTAAATCAGCACCAGACATATCAGATAAAGACTCTGCTTTTAAATCACCATCCAATGCCGCTAACTGCATTTTTCCGTCATTATTTATAACATCCGTTACAGTCAACGAATTAGCTGCTAAATACATATTTGCGTTTTCATTATTGGTACCATTAACAATATTGCTGTTTGCATCAAAAACAGAATTTATTACTAAACTATAACTATTCAAATCATTATCAAACAGCTGTGCAATATTACCACCTGTCACCAATGTCCCTGTAGTCAAAGAGAAATCATTTCCATAACCATTATCCGCCATGTTCAAATCCAGCCCATTTGCCAGATTTGTTTCCCCAGCGACCACCAAGGTCAATTTTCCATTATTCACCATTGATGGGTTTGTTGCATCACCACCTGTAATCTGCAGGCTGTTGGCCACCAGGTCCATTGTCCCTGTGGTGTTAACCATAGTACCATTAACGACCACATCGGCACTACCCGCATTAATTTCCATCTGCGAACCATTGTTTTCCAAATTACCCGACGTTTCCAAAGAATTCCCCGTCACTGTAATATTCATCACACCGCCAACACCAGAATCTTTCTGATTATTTTGAATATCAACTGCAACGATTGTTCCAGCCGTTATATCAACACTGTCTGCACCACCATTCAATAATGTATCAAAACTCAAAGAATCTGCGACTGTTATATCTGCACCCCCAGAAATCAGCACCCCATCTGCACTAAATGTCTGTGCACTTACGCCCAGGCCTGCACTGCTCTTAACACTGCCCGCCACAGTCAAATTATTAACCCCAGTAATAGACAAACCACCATCTGCATCTATATTTGCAAATCTTGCATCAAAATCGACACCCTGTGTATACCCAGAAATAGAAAACGTACGCCCAGAATTAACCACCAAATCCCCAGAAACATTAATATCACCATCAACCTGCAGTGAAAAAGGATTACCAACCGTATCTGCATTACTAATATAAAAAATCCCCCCTGTATTTTGCTTCATCGGCGTTTCAAAAACACGCAAATCCCCCGGCGTTGTTGCATCCCCTGTAATATTCAATGCCACCCCATCGGTTAAATTACCAGTAATAACCAACGCATTACCAGATTCAACGGCATAAATATCATCAATTGTGACATTCACCGTTTCATTTTGTGGCGACGTAATATATGTAATATCGATTGGTTCAATAACATCAGCAGCCATGGCACCAAACGGCGCCACACCGCAAACAAAAGCCAGTAATTTCTTTAACATGTTAAATTCTATTTCTTTTTCCCGTAAATTTATGATTATATTATTGCACAAAATCATAATCTAAGGCAACATCAAACTAAACAGATCAAGGAGAAAAAGCATGTATAAAATTAAATCCGTTCATGCACGTCAAATTATGGACAGTCGTGGCAACCCAACCGTTGAATGTGACATTAAATTATCTGGTGGCGCATTTGGTCGTGCATCTGTCCCCAGTGGCGCATCCACCGGCACATTTGAGGCTCACGAACTGCGTGATGGCGGCAATGCATACCTGGGCAAAGGCGTTTTATCAGCCGTCAGAAACATAAATGACATTATTGCGCCATCAATCATTGATATGGATGCTTCAACCCAGGAATTAATCGACGAAACAATGTTGGCATTGGACGGCACAAACAACAAACAAAAACTTGGCGCCAATGCAATCCTAGCGGTATCATTGGCCACCGCACACGCTGTTGCCAACCAACAGGGAATTCCATTATACAAATACATTGCCAACCTGTACGGCAACCCCACGCCATGTGTACTGCCCCGTCCCATGATGAACATCATAAACGGTGGCGCACACGCAGATAACGGTCTGGACGCCCAAGAATTTATGATTATTCCAAATGGTGCCCACAATGAATTCGAAGCCATCCGCATGGGCGCCGAAGTGTTTCATCACCTAAAACAGATTTTAAAGCAAGACGGCATGTCAACCAACGTTGGCGACGAAGGTGGCTTTGCACCAAATTTAAATTCATGCAACGAAGCACTGGAAAAAATTGTCACAGCGATTCGTGCTGCCGGATACACCCCAGGCGACCAAATATCCATTGGGCTGGATGTTGCATCATCTGAATTTTATCATGACGGCATCTATGAATTTGAAGGGAAAAAATTAACATCTGACGAAATGATTGCCTTTTACGAAACATTAATAACCGACTTCCCAATCATATCAATCGAAGATGCATTGGCCGAAGAAGATTGGGCATCATGGCGCACATTAACAGAACGGATTGGAACAAAATGCCAATTAGTTGGCGATGACCTGTTTGTGACCAATCCCGAACGCCTGGCACGTGGCATTGAAAACGGTGTTGCCAACGCTATTTTGATTAAACTAAATCAGATTGGCACACTGACCGAAACGTTGCGTGCAATAAAAATGGCCCAAGATGCAAATTATGGCGTCGTAATTTCGCACCGCAGTGGCGAAACCGAAGACACCACCATTGCCGATCTGGCGGTGGCGACAAATGCCGGTCAGATAAAAACAGGATCAATGTCACGCACAGACCGTATGTCAAAATATAATCAGTTAATTAGAATCGAAGAAGAACTGGACAAATGCGCAAAATATGGTATATAATCCCAGTAAAATGTATACGGGGGGGCATGCAAATGCGCCCCTTTTTTAGGATAAAATGATATCAATATCGACAACTGTTTTAATTATAAAATATATTGTGGCAACATCTGTATTTGTCGGTATTGTTTGTGCACCCGCCTGGATTGCCCGCCAATCAGACAAGGGTAAACAAGACATGTTTATCGTACGCACAGGTTCATGGCTGTTTGGCTGGTCAATAATTGGATGGTTTTACGCCCTGTTCATTGGCGCAAAAAAATAAACCCGCCAAACGGCGGGATTATTTAACGCTGATAATCCAACAAGACTCCAGAAATAAATTTATCACGAACGTCAGCATTTTTGGCAATCTGATATGCAAAACCATCTGCCCCATAAAATGCCGCCGCCGACATTTTTTCATAATTTTCAACACCGAACCACGATTTACCAGAATCAATAATTTTTCCGGTTGTCTTATCACGCAAAACAACGGTTCCTGCAATATTTCTGGAACGCTTATAGTTCATATTTGCACCAAATTGATGTGTTCCTGGATAACTTTCATCTGGCACAGCCATTGTCACTGTTGCCACCACTTCAAAATTATCCATACGCTTATCAAATTCCAACGCACGACGCATTGCAATCGCATTACGTGTATCAATTTGTTGATTTCCCATCGAAAATCCCAGATATGTATTACGATTCCATGCACCTGCATCAAAATTGAAATACACCATATTCTTATATTTTGCCCCAAACAAGACTTTCATCTTTTGATCTGTTAACTGTTCTTTTTCAAACAAAACCTGCGACATAAACTTACCCTTTATTTTGTGGACAAAAATATAGCACACAGACAAGATTTGTCAATCAAAAATATCAGGGGGCAAAAGCCCCCTGATAAAAATCAAGTCACAAATACAACAAACCAAAAACTTACAGCCCCTTTTGAATGTCTTCGCGGCTTAATCCGCAACATGCAAATCTGGCCATAATATCCACAACCCCTTTGCTGCCGCGGTTCATTGCCGCTTTATGCGCCTGGGTCTGAACTTCCTGGGTTGCCTTAGTAAAAGCACTCACATTTGTGGTCATTTTCAATGTCCTTTTTACACAACATCTCTCTGACATGGACTAAAACATACAACACTAAAATATTTTTGTCAAGTGTTTTGTCCAGTTTTATTCTTCGCATCCATACTCGCCACATTTTGATGCCGAGTATTCTTGAACCTCAATTGCAACCGGTGCTGGCTGTGCAGGTTCTTCATAATGAACTTCCTTTACAACACGCACACGACGATTTTCTGCATTTGGGGTATTATCTGGTGTTGGTACTGCTAAATCTTCTTCACCTGCAGAAACCGCGACAATCTGACTGGCTGGGATACCATACTGAATCAACATTTTTTGAACGGCCTCGGCACGACGACCACCCAACGCATAATTATAATTACTGGTTCCTGCTGTATCAGTATGTCCAACAACCGAAACCTTAATATTTTTATTTTCTTGGGTCGCAGACGCCAACTTTTTGATTAATTCCTGATATTCTGGTTTTATTGTCGCCTTGTTAAAATCAAATCTGATTTCAAAAACTTCTTCCATAACATGCTGCTGTGGCGTCAAAGGAATTTGTTGCACCTTAATCATTGTTTTTTCGCCAGCTGCTGCCTGCAATTGGTCCAGGCGCGCATTTATTGCCGCCAATTCTGAACGCATTGCCAACATCATGTTAATAAACTCTTCACGTGTGACCAATTCTTCACTGACCATCGGGATTTGGTTTGTACATGCATCACATTCCGGACAAGGTTCATTTTCAGCACACTTTTCACACTGTGGACATTCTTGTTGTTCTTCAACCATAACCACAGGTGCAATAACTGCATTCATGCATTCCTTGTCACCCTGGGGGCAATCTTTCTCCGTCACAGAATTATTACTGTTACGTACGCTGTTATCTGTTGCAGACTTACTAATCGTTTTGTCCCCACCATAAATATTCTGGTTAAACACCAACGGCTGTACCGGCACAGGATTTATCAAATGTTCTGGTACATTTACATTATTAACGATAATGACCCCTTCACGTGTACGTGCACTGTCCGTCATCGCAGACATATTACGTGTATCCGGATAATACATTTCCGCCTTTGCGGCTGGTTTTACATGGTTTGCGGCACACCCACCATTGGCACACGTTTCAACAACGGTTTCTGTTTCTGTCACTGTTGTCTGCCCAGCAGCATTCTGAACCACATTTACAACACGTCCATCTTTACAATCCGCCAATGTTTGCATTGTCTTTATAAAGCGTTCACGACACTGATTTGCTGTCTTCATTTGCCCACTGGCGGTTGCAGATAACCAGCAATCAAACTTCGCCTGGGCTTCTGCGGCCAATTGCGGATTATTATCAGCGGCATCACTTTTCAACTGTTCCATCAAATCGTTATACGCTGTATACAATTCAAACGACACCTGTTCATCTTCAACCGGCCAATTATCCAACGATTCTGGGAAAGGCACCTCACCTGAAAATGCAGCCACAGCCTTATTAGCAAACAATTCACCCATATCTAAATAGCCACTGGTACGTGCATTATAAATTGCATAAGAACGATAATTCATCGCCAATTGATTTAAGAAAGAATCCTTATGTGGGGCAGAATACACATCTAATGTTTCAACATAATCAACCGTCGGCGTTGACATATCACCCCAATCATCTACATCATTACTGTTTGTTCCTGTACACGCCGCCAACGACACCGTCGCCCCCAGCATCAACAAACGTGCAACAACCCAAGTAGATAATTTATTTCTCATCTCTTAATCCTTTCTATAATCCCACATATTATACGATTTTTTGACATATTAGTAAAGCATAAAAAAAGCCCAATGGGCTTTAAAACCTATCTGTCCATTGACGATGTAATAAAGCTGCCAATCGACTGCAACCCACCCAGGCCAGCGCCACCACCAACCACACCACTGACAGTATCCATAATTGATGCAGTATTTGTCTTTTGCCCCAGATTTCCAATCGATTCTGTCAAGAAATTACCCCACAGCATTTTTTTTCGCTGACTCAACTTTGCCCCAGAACACTTTTCTATCTTCGCAATCAACTTGCCCGCCATTGTTGCTTCTGATTTTGTATAGTCCGCCTCTGTAAAATCGACCAGATTAAATATTTCATAAATATCAGATGCACTTTTCTGTTTTTTACCACAGGAACGTGATCCATCTTCGCAGTAAGACGCCAACCCGACACGTGGGAACCCGGCCCAAACCATACCATCATTTCCCGTCCCCCTAAAAGAATCATAGCAAATATCGCCTGTGTCCATCATTGCTGCAATCTCAACCGACGTTTGATACCCACCAACACCACTTGATACGTCACATGGTTTGCGTTGCAACATACGCTGCACATCCGTCGCACTGGCCGCCCCTGTCTTGGCCCATTCTTTAACAGTTTCATTAACAAAATTAATTTCTGCAGACGTTGGCTGACATTCTGCGGTCAATTCATTCACCTGTTGATTCAGTGCTTTAACACCACTGGCCAATGTCAAAACAGTACCAACCAAGCTGCCTGCCCCATCCATTGCAGATGCCTGCTTTGTCGCAACGGGCGCCGCCTTTTTAATAGAAACAGCCGCCATGGCTGGCATCGCAACCATGCAAACACATGCAACAAAAAGCAGTAAATTTCTTCTCATCTCTCTTAGTTGTCACTATATCACAAAAATTAATTTAGATAAATATAAAAATTGCTTTTTTGTTTCATGCACTGTAAACTGACAATCGTGCACAAAGACAAACGAAATTTTATTATATTCTTTAAACACAGACGCTTGAAACGCCTGTGGCAGTTTTTCTTTACCGGATGGGGGCTGGTAATGCTGGTCGCATTAATTGCAGGCGCCCTGTTTACCAAAGAATTATTATGGACCCCAATTTCTGCAATAAACATGGCTGACATTGTGACCAACCAATTCAAAATGTCGAATGCTTCTTTTGCGGGAACTGATCAAAATGGCGAACCATTCAAACTAAATGCTGCCACTGGTCGCCAAGAATACAACAAACCAGACATTATATACATGGATACGGTATCTGGCAACGCCACCAGAATCCAAGATGGCCAGCGTGTAAAATACGATTTCACTGCCCGCCAGGGTGAATACAACCGCAAAACAAAAAAAATTCGCCTGATTGACAACGTAAAGATATATATCAGCAATGGCGACAAAATATTTACAGACGAAATGGTGATTAAATTATGAAACAATCTGTATTACGTGTTGAACACTTATCAAAAACATACGGCAAACGTATGGTGATTAAGGATGTATCATTAATTGCCCGCCAGGGCGAATCGGTTGGTCTGCTGGGACCAAATGGTGCAGGAAAAACAACTGCATTTTATTGCATAACTGGACAGTTAGCAGCAACAGGTGGTCAAATATTTTTAAATTCGCAAAACATTACGCACCTGCCGTTCTATCAACGTGCCCGCCTGCATATTGGATACCTGCCCCAGGAAAACAGTGTTTTTCGTGGTCTGACGGTCGAACAAAACATCATGGCAATACTTGAGGTTGTCGAACCAGACAAGAAAAAACGCCAAAAGAAACTGGATTCATTGCTGGATGAATTTTCAATTTCATCATTGCGTCGCAGTCCTGCAACCGCACTATCTGGTGGCGAACGCCGTCGTGTTGAAATTGCACGTGCCTTGGCCAACGATCCAAAGTTTATACTGTTGGACGAACCATTCGCTGGCATTGATCCAATTGCGGTTAACGACATTCGTGGGCTGGTATCCCAGTTAAAGAATCGTGGTCTGGGCGTAATTATAACCGACCACAACGTACGTGAAACATTGGGTATTACAGACCGCAGCTATGTTTTACATGATGGCAAAATATTAAAACATGGTACAACCGAAGAAATCGTCCAAGACGAAATGGTAAAGAAAGTATACCTGGGCGAAGATTTCACAATGTAAAAAAACCGCCAAACGGCGGTTTTTTTTATTAGCTATCATCTTCTTCAATATCGTCTTCATCGACCTCTACTGCATTCAGGTCGATTTCCTTTGGCACCCCCAAAATATCTTCTATCTTGTCAGACGCCGCATCTAAATCCATTTTATGCAACACTGCAAATTCCTGGGCCATACGTTCCAACGCACGCAGATACAGCTGTCGTGCAGAAAAAGTCATCGTATCCGATGCACTGCGACGTTGCAAATCACGTACAACCTCTGCCAGTTTCATAGGATCCCCAGAATTAATATTTTCTTCGTATTGCGCCGCACGACGTGCCCAAATCATACGCTTGGCCCCTGCCTTACCTTTGGCTGACGCAATTGCTTCATCCATTTTTTTTGTTGAAGACAGTGGTCGCAATCCCGAAATCTCAGCACGTTCCAACGGAACACGCAACGTCATATGGTTACGTTCAAAATCAATAACCATCATTTTTATCTTTTGACCAGCAACAGTTTGTTCTTCGATACGCAGCAGCTTACCAACCCCCTGCGTTGGATAAACAACATATTGTCCTGTTTTAAATTCTAATTTTTTACTTGGCATATATCACACTCTTTCGCGTTGCCATTCTCTCTGTCTGGACAATTATATCATAAAAATGCCAAAAAACAAACATTTCAAAACAAAAAAATAAAATCCCCCAAACGGGGGACAAATTATTTACGCAAAATTCTGCGTGGCGCACTGGTTCGACGTATCACAGAACCACGAACCTGTGCTTCTGTTTCTGCTTTCTCCATACATTGCCAAACGCCATTTACCAATTTTGCATCCTGGCCCGACGCACATGGATTATTCTTCAGGCGCCATGAAAAACAACTGCCATTCTGATAGGACTCATACGCATCATCTGCACTTATACGGACATAACGCCCTAAATCTTTATCCCAATTCCCAGCAGGCTGTCCTGTGCACCACTTACGCTCACCCCAGCACAGAATTGGTTTTTCGCCCTTTACTTCTAATTCATTTGCCGTCGTCGTAGACTTATACCCACTATACGCAGAATTGGCACGTCCCATCATCTTGCCATTTTCCAAATCCATACACCACAATTTCTGACATTCTGCGGTCTCTATACCATCTATTTTGGAATGATTTACCAATACATAGCCTGGACCACATGTAAACTCTGCACGTGCCGCACACGCAAGACTCAACATAAAAGCAAAAGCAAATATTTTCTTCATGCGTTTAATTATACACTTTTTACAGCATTTTTACAAACAGATAATTTATTGCCCTAATCCTGCTGGACTAAAACGCCCAATATTGTTAAACAACTCCTCGATTGCATTCAGTTCAATTGCGGCTGGTATATCTGTTTCACCATCTGCGACAACAACATCTGGCAAATCTGCATCACGCAAAACCTGGGTCTTTACAACACGCTTTCCTTTAACCCACACCAACAATACTGTTTCATCTGTATATGTCGGTGCCAATGGCCCACGATAGTTTTCATCAGCCCCAAAATACACCCAAACTTCGTCCCCATATATAGTTTTTACCTGGGGTGCCCCAATTTCATCCTGTAATTGTGCAGTCGTCTTTATATTTGCAACAACAGATTCTAAATTTTCAGGAAATACATATCCACGATGCTTGGTCTGAAACGTACAAGCAGATAATAAAACCAACAAAAATAAAACAATTTTCTTCATGGCATATAATTTACAACAACCCCAGGCTAAAACGCAATAAAAAAAACATTTATCGATTTGACATATGAATACTTTATTACTACAGTCAACAGTCCCTAAACAGAATACAAGGAAATATACAATGGCAATTTTTACAGAACGTATTGAAATGGCACATAAACTGGGCATTGAATTAAATGTCGGACGCATTGATAAATTAACGACGGACAATGGCACAAAAATCACTGTTATAAAAGCAATGGGCCAGCCATGCGTTGTCAGAAAAGATTTAGCAGAAATCGCCACACCACATGGTTCTGGCTTGCGCTTCTATGAAATTATAAGAGTAAATAACTATGCGAAATTAATTTCAACCGGCACCAGCGAACCTGTCGGTGTACCAATGTATTGGCTGGGCGACACGAACACAGGTATATTCAAAATACAACCCATGTTGCATTACTTTTCCGCAAACCATGCATTCAGTGAAATGCATCAGCGCTTACAAGAACGCACAAAACTTACATCTGAATCATATTCTCGTGACGTGCTGAAACGCCAAGATTTAATAAAAACATCGCTATACCTGTCTGGCACAAAAGAATACGCTGCTGCCAACGCTCAGTTTTTATCAATTCTGCGTCAACAAAATCAACAGCAAAAGAAAAAAACCGGCAATCGCCGGTTTTTTTTACTTACCCCTCACCATTTTCTTTAACCTCTGGCTTGTTCAGCATTGCGAAATGCGCAATATGCTTTTTCAGCTCACTTTTATATGCATTATTCGCCTTAGCCAAATCAACCAACTTGTTAAACTGGGGGTTTGCTGCACGTGCCGCCGCAAATCTGGATTCTGTTTTTAAGAATTCTTCCAGTGGCAGCGGATTGTCAACCGACGAATCCATCGTCAACGGATTATGTCCATCACCAATCAAACGTGGATCAAAGCGGAATAACGGCCACGCCCCTGTCTGAACCATCTGCATTTGATGTTCTGCCCCGTTTTGCAGTGCAAACCCATGCGCAATACATGGTGCATACGCCAAAATAATTGACGGCCCATCAAAACTTTCTGCTTCACGAAATGCCCGTATTGCCTGGGCCTGGTTTGCCCCCATTGCAATTTGAGCAACATATGCACCACTCATCATTGCAATCAATCCCAAATCTTTTTTAGCATGCTCTTTACCACCAATGGCAAACTTCATGCTGGCACCAAATGGCGTTGATTTAGATTGCTGGCCACCAGTATTTGAATATCCTTCGGTATCCAGAACCAAAATATTAACATTTTCACCACTATGTAATATATGGTCAACACCACCATACCCAATATCATACGCCCAGCCATCACCACCAATTATCCATACAGATTTATTGACAATTTCACCGACCAGGCTTTCTGCCAATCTTGCACGTTCGCCATCCATTTGCGCTAATTGCGCACGCAATTTTTGCTCAACATCACGTTGTTTTTGCGAATCGGTTTCATCAAAGATTGCTTCAACATTTTCAATACCCAATTCAAATAATAATGCCTTCAGATTTTCACGCTTCTGATTCAATGCCAATCGCATCCCCAGGCCATATTCTGCATTATCTTCGAATAATGAATTAGACCATGCCGGCCCCCGACCATTTGCATCCTTGGTCCATGGTGTTGTTGGCAGATTTGCACCATATATTGACGAACATCCCGTTGCGTTCGCCACAACCATTCTGTCACCAAACAAATGTGCCAATAATTTTACATATGGTGTTTCACCACATCCAGCACACGCCCCTGGGAATTCAAAATAGTGCGGTAATAATTCTACATGCTTTGGTATATTCAGATTTAATTTTGCCCTATCAATATCTGGCAGTTTTTCAGCCGCATTAAACGCCGCTTGATTTTTTTCCATAACATCTGACGCATTAACCATGGCCAGTGCCTTAACCGGGCAATTCTTAACACATACATTACATCCCGTACAATCCGCAGGTGAAATATTCAATGTATAATACATATTTGCCCCCAGTTCTGGCGTCTTCATTGGGACAACAATTACACCCTCGTTGCGAGCTTGTTCTGCCTGTTCTTCTGTCATAACCTTGATACGTATTGCCGCATGTGGACACATCATAGAACACTTTCCACACTGGATACACTTTTCCAAATCAACTGTTGCGACACGTGGTGACACAGCACGCTTTTCATACTTAGCCGTTCCAACAGGGTATTGACCACCACCAAACTGTCCATCAACACGAAAACGTGACACCGGTATAGCATCACCACGTTGTGCAGCCATTTCACCCAACGTCCCAGCAATTTCAGCTGGCGTGTCCAATGTCATTGCAGGAACAAAATCAGGGGCAAAATTTGATATTGATGACGGCAGATTGTATTCATGCAAATATTCCGACGCCTTGTCTACGGCGGCCCAGTTTGCTTCTACAATCTCCATCCCCTTCTTTTTATATGTCTTTTCAATTGCAACCTTGGCACTTTGTGCAGCAACACTTGGGTCAATAACATGCGTCAAATTAAAGAAATTCAACATAATAAATGTGTTAATACGATTCCCCAGTCCCAATTCTGCCGCCGCCGTATTTGCATCCAAGAAGAACACACGTGCACGAATTCGCATCAGATGTTCCTGGGTATCTTTTGGCAAATTTGCAAATGCGACATCTGGTGCCATTGATGTATTAATCATGACAGTACCACCTGCACGCAATCCACGAAACACATCAAAACGCTGTGCAATCATAAAGTTTGAAACACTTATAAAATCAGCAACTTCGACCAAATATTGACTTTTAATTGGTGCGTCTGAAAATCTGATGTGCGACGCTGTCAATCCGCCGGATTTCTTGGAATCATAAACCGCATACGACTGGGGATATAATTCAGAATTTTCCCCAACAATTTTTACGATATTTTTAACCGCCCCAACCGTTCCGTCACTGCCGATACCGTACAGAATCGCTGTCTTAAAATTCGGATCCTCAACCGAAAAGGATGGATCTGTTTTCAGTGACAACCCTGTTAAATCATCATCAATGCCAACGGTAAAATTATGCTTCAATTCGCCACGCATCATATTTTCATATATAGCCTTAACATCTCGTGGCTTAAATTCTTTGGACCCCAGTCCATAGCGTCCACCAAACACGTTCGCCCCATCACCGATAACTGTTTTAACATCTTGATACAACGGTTCACCAATCGAGCCTGGTTCCTTTGTTCTGTCTAATACCGCAATATTTTTGACTGTTTTCGGCAACACCGCACGAAACGCATCAACTGGGAACGGACGATACAAATGTACCTTCACCAGCCCCAACCCAGCTGGCAAATGCGCCAGCGTTTCTTCAATTGTCTCGCACGCACTGCCCATTGCGACAATAACATGTTCAGCATTTTTATCACCAACATAATCCACCAAATTATATTTGCGCCCCGTCAGTTTTCCGAACATATCCATACATTCCTGAACAACCTCTGGCGTTTTATTATACAGTGGATTTGCGGCTTCACGCCCCTGGAAATACACATCTGGATTCTGGGCTGTTCCACGAATAGTTGGTTTGTCCGGCGTCATACCACGTTCACGATTTTCCAGAACCAATGAATCAGGAATCAGTTCTTTTAGAACACCATCATCAATTCTTACCAATCTAGATTCTTCGTGACTGGTACGGAATCCATCAAAGAAATGTAAAAACGGCACACGTGATCGCAATGTTGCCGCATGTGCAATCGCCGCCATATCATGCGCCTGTTGAACATTGTGCGATGACAGCATTGCAAACCCTGTTGAACGCACAGACATAACGTCACTGTGATCACCAAAGATTGACAATGCATGTGTTGCCAACGCACGTGCCGCCACATGCATAACAAACGGCGTTTGTTCACCGGCTATTTTATACATATTTGGAATCATCAACAACAAACCTTGGGATGCCGTAAACGTTGTTGCCAAACTTCCCATTTGCAACGCCCCATGCATTGCACCAGCAGCCCCAGCTTCTGATTGCATTTCAATTATCTGTGGTATTGCACCCCAAATGTTTTTTTTATGCTGAAAAGACCATTCATCTGCCAGCTCTCCCATCGTACTGCTGGGGGTAATTGGATAAATTGCTGCAAAATCAACACATCTGTACGCAACGTCCGCCGCCGCCCAGTTTCCATCAACAATCAATTTAGACATTTTTGTTTCCTTACCTGTTATTTATAATCGTGCAAATAATACCCCCATTTTTTAATCAAGGCAAGACTTATTAAACATAAAAAAACGGGGCAAGCGCCCCAAAATTTTATTTTTTTTCATCAGACTTATCTTCTGACTTTTTCTCTTCTGTCGCCAGCGTTTCAGTCTTTTTCTGCATCTTAGACATTGCGATTACCATATCCATTCCACGTTGCAGTTGATAATCCAGCGCATCCTTTTCTTCATCTGTTAATTCTTTGTCATCTGTCGCATCTTCATCATCCGCTTTCTTTTTATCTTTTTTCTTTGACTGATCGTTTTTCAAAGAATTTTTAAACGAAGCCTCTGAATACTTGCTCTCTTTCTTTTCAAGAACCTCTACCTTGCTTTGCAGAACTTCCACATCTGGGGTAATACCTTCGTTTTGAATCGAACGCCCAGACGGGGTATAATAACGTGCAATCGTAATATGAATTGCTGTTCCATCACCCAATGGCTTTTGTTGTTGCACACTGCCCTTACCAAATGATTGTGATCCCATAACCAGTCCACGCCCATTATCCTGCAATGCCCCAGCCACAATTTCAGACGCAGACGCAGAACCATGATTAATCAGCACAACCACCGGCTTACCATTAGCTAAATCGCCTGATTTAGCATACGTACGTTCAATATCCGTCTTCGCTTTGCCACGTGTTGAAACAATTTCGCCACTGTCCAAAAACGCATCCGACACATCAATTGCTGCTGTCAGGTACCCCCCTGGATTATTACGGACATCCAAAACATATCCAACAACATTTTTCTTTTCCAGTGCTTCCAGCGCCTTTCTTAAATCACGTGCAGTGGTCGCCCCAAAATCAGAAATTCTGATATAGCCAACCTTTGGCACATCTTTATCATCCGGATCTGCATCAGCCATTGTTTTTACATCATGTTTTACAGACTCAACCTTAATAATCGCACGCTTCAGCGTTAATGTTTTTTCTTCACCATCTGAAATAATAGTTAACTTTACCTTGGTCCCTGGACGACCCTTCATTTTTTTCACAGCCTGGTTCAGGGTTAAATCAAACACCTGTTCACCATCGATATGGGTGATATAATCCCCAGCCTTAATTCCAGCCTTGTCCGCAGGCGTATCATCAATTGGTGAAATAACACGCACCGCCCCCCTGTCACTTGTAATTTGAATCCCCAGTCCACCAAATTCACCATGTGACTTATCATTAAATTCTTTGAAATCATCTGCTGACAAATACGAAGAATGTGGATCCAACGCCCCCAACATCCCACTCATCGCCGCTTCCAGCATCTTTTTTTCATCAGCTTCTTCGACAAAATTTTCACGTGCTACTTCGAACACCATGGCCAATTTTTTTAATTCTTGATAAATCTGTTCATCAGTCAGATGAACCACTGGCTCTTCCTTTTTCTTATCTTTTGGCGCCGCACCGGCAATCATTGGCACACACAACAATAACAAAACCAAGATTTTTTTTAACATACAAAACATCCTTTCATAATTCCTGAACCCCAGCATAAAACAATTTTTCACCCCATTCAACCCGATTTTATAAAAAACACAAAAAACTTGACAAATTACAATTAAGGGTTATATTTTACACATACAATAATAATATATGGGGGCAAAAATGACAAAAACGCCTAACCTAAAAGAATTAATAGAACAAAATCGCAAGACAATTACAAAAATGTTGTCTGGTTCTGACACAGCCAAACGGCTGCGTAATCTGCACTGGATACGTGATGAATTATCCAAAGAAACCAAGATATTATTTCAATATCCAAATTATATGCCACAGAAAGAAAAGCAATTCTATCTGGATTTCAGCAACATAAAGAATCTTGGAACGGCATGGGATTTTATCGTCCAACACGAAAACATAAAAACAATTGATACATATGCTATTCGACAAATTCATAAAATTTTATGCAAAGATACAGACATCCCTGGGGGCGAATATCGCATATCATCTGCACACATAATGCAGCTGGGAATTCACGCACCAAACTATATGCAGATGCTGTACCGTCTGGACGACATACAATATCATATAAACGACGAACGTGTACCTGTACTAACACGTGCATTTAATATTCATTATGACATCATTGCCGCTCAACCATTCAATGATTATAACAAACGCACAGCCCGCCTGGTAATGAACTGGTTTTTGATATCCAAAGGATACCGTCCAATTTTGTTCAATAAACGCACCGACAAAGAGAACTATATGACAGCTTTGCGTGCCAGGGCCCAGGGCGACACAAAAGCATATTCGCACTATATGTACGAATGCATGTTACGAACCCAACGAGAAATCATTAAACGTCTGCGCAAATCACGAATAATGTAAAGAATAAATTTTGACAAAAACTATTGACAAATATATTTTTTGGACTATAGTTATAACAAATAAACATACCGACATAAAGGGACAACAATGGCAAAAAAACAACAAATTAAACGTGCAACCAGTCGTGTAAAGAACAACAAGACAATCAAAAAAAATACACGCCTGAAAAATTTCTGCAAACACACCTGGAAAATCATATGCGCACCATTTCGCATGCTGGCCCGCACATGCAAACGCATTTGGAACTGGCTGTGCAATATTAATGTAATTGGTATTGTTAATCTGACATTACTGGTGGCAATTATCGTACTGTTTTCAATGTTAATTATTGATTTGTGCAATTGTCGCACTGATAATGTTGTAATCATTCGTGACGATGTTGTTCAGACAACTGTTTTACCATCTGATACAACACCCGAAAAACGCAATGTTGTGGCACGTCCTGTAAAACCAGTCACAAACACACTGCCAATGGTGCGTGACACGCAAACACGTGAAATCATCAACGAACCAATTGTTGTTGTGCCTGCAAAACCATGCGCAACATCTGTTAATCAAATCGCAAAAGTTAGACAAGAAAACAAAATCATGGGCGATGTTGTAATTGACAGTCGTGGTGCAGCCACAGCAATTGAACACAACACAAAAATCCAAGGAAACCTGTACCTGCAAAACATGCGCAAGTACACATTGCCATGTGGCGTACGCATTAATGGCAACCTATTCCTGCGTGACGTTAATATGTTACAGTTTTGTGGTGAATTTACTGTCACTGGCAACATATACGTCAGCCCACGCTCATCATTTGGCCCAATCCCAGCAACTGCACGCTTGGGCGGATACGTTGTGCTGTAAATCAATTTTTCATGTTTTCTCCCCTGAAAAAGAAAGCCGCAGAACATTCTGCGGTCTTTTTTCATAGAAACCCAACCCTAAATATGATATAATACAACACGTACTAACAAAGGAAAATTCATGAAATCTTTTGAAAAATTATTAAATGTTCTGACAAAAAACTTGGGATACACCGTTGTTTTGGTTGTTGCAATTATATTGTTTGCAATCTTTTCTGACGGCCTGTTGTCCGGCTTAATCACTGCCCTGTCTGCTCTGCTGGCATATACCTGTATTGTGACACTGGCACGTGAATACAACAAAGTCCCAACCAAATCGGCACCAAAATCTAAGCAAAAACCAAAATCAAAAAAGAAATAAAAATGCCCCGATTGGGGCATTTTTATTTTAATCCAAACTTATACGCAGCGCCGATATAAAATTCTGTTGCGTCAATATCTGTTGTTGCATATGTACCAGAACTGGCCTTGTGGTCGGCATCCCCATATTTTTGATATTTAAATCCCAGATCCAGATTCACACGATCATTCAATGCAAAATTCACCCCAACCATAACAGAATAAGAAAAATCAAAGGTTGTATCCATTGCATGTTCGACACGCCCACCAACATCAGACCAAATTGTTGAAAAACCCAATCCAACCCCGGCATACGGTTCAACCGCCCCACCATATGTCTGATACAAAAAGACATTTACCATATTAGACCAAATATCAAAATCAAAATCGATATCACGCTTGGTATCATTTGCCCCATTATACAATGTCTCAAATTCCACCTTTAAAAAATCAGTCAATCGGTTTCCAACATACACCCCCAAACCAACCCCATCATTTTTTAACGTTGTTCCACCACCAGATCGCATATCAAACGCAAACGAAATACGTTCATTCTTATGCAAACGCATTCCTATATAGTTATCACGTTGATTACCATCTGTGGAAACATTTATACTTTCAACATAATCAGCACCATACGCTGCATCTGGCGCAACATATTCTTGATAATAAAAATCTTCTGCGAACGCCGGCGAACAAAACAACATCACCAACACCAATGTAATTTTTTTCATATATCCCTTTCCTTTTTTATATGCTAGGATTATAATTATAAACTGATAAAAAAGGCAAGGAGTTTTCCAGTGGCACGTTCCACCAACAACAACTGTGCATCCAAAAAACAACCCCCATCATTTAAGCGACGCCTGATGGCATGGGCACTGAACACCATTTTAATCACCGGCATATTTATTACAGGTTATGTTGCATATATATACATGCGCATGCCATCGTTGGAAGCTATTTTACACGAAACCAGACCAGCCGCATTGGTATTCATGGATAAAAACGGCAACGAAATTCGTGCATCGGGCCGCATCATGGGCACCCCTGTATCCATAGACACCCTGCCCCCCCACGTGTGGCAGGCAATTGTGGCAATCGAAGACAAACGCTTTTTTGAACATGGCCCAATTGATATTCGTGGCATAACACGTGCAATAATATCAAACCTGGCTTCTGGCCGCATTGCGGCCGGCGGATCAACCATAACCCAACAAACCGCAAAGAACATATTTCTTAGTCGAGACAAAAAAATATCACGCAAAGTCCAAGAATTAATATTAGCCCATTGGCTGGAAAACCGGTTCTCTAAGAATCAAATTCTGGATTTATATATGAACCGCGTATCATTGGTCGGTGGTATGCGTGGCATTGATGCGGCATCACGCATCATGTTTCAAACATCTGCCAATAATTTAAACATCGCCCAGGCGGCACAAATCGCCGCAATGTTAAAGGCTCCAACAACATACAGCCCTCTGCGCAACCCGGACAAGAACATACAACGTGCACGTGTAATTCTACAAGAAATGGTACGACAAGGATACATCACATTGAACCAGGCCCGAATTGCAGCCAAACAGTTGGCACCCGCCACCCCAACATCAGACACAAATCTGTACCGATATTGGACAGATTTTGTTATCGACGAAGTAAAATCCAGAATTGGTACGTTTGAAACAGACTTATACGTATATACAACAATGGATATGCAATTACAGGAACACGTTGCCAACACCCTGTCACAAAAAACACCTCCATACCAGGGGGCTGTAATTGCGATGGAAACAGATGGCGCAATACGTGCAATGTCCGGCGGCACCGATTATCAGACCAGCCAATTTAATCGTGCAACCGCCCCACGCCAACCCGGCAGCAGTTTTAAACCCGTTGTATATCTGGTTGCATTGGAAAATGGACTGACCCCCGACAGTTATGTCAACGATTCTCCATTTGCGATTGGCGATTATAACCCAAAAAATTACAACGAACGCTACTATGGCGACATAACACTGGCAACAGCTTTCGCCAAAAGTGTAAATTCTGTACCACTAAAATTAACTGAGATGTATGGAATCGAAAACATTTTATCGATGGCGGGGCGTCTGGGGGTTGGGACACGCCTGCGTCGTGAATATTCAACTGTTCTTGGTGCCTCAGAAATGACCCTGCTTGACCTGACCAACATATACGCTGTTATTTGGAATGCCGGCAATTCTGTGCACCCATATTCTATTACAAAAATAACCGACCAGTCTGGTAATATTATATACGAACGAAATCCATCAGAACCTATAACCGTATTACATCCAGAAACTGTGGAACACATGACAAAAATGCTGGCCGATGTAATTGCCCCTGGGGGAACCGGTGGCCGGGCACGCACAAACGGCGTTCTGGGCGGGAAAACAGGGACCAGCAATGAAAATCGTGACGCCTGGTTTGTTGGTGCAACCAATAACCTGGTTATTGGCGTATGGATGGGCAACGACGATTTTACCCCCATGGATTCAAAAATCACAGGCGGCACAATCCCCGCAGAAATTTTCCGGGAAATAATTCAAAACAAATAAAATCTGTTTTTATCGGCACTGATTTTGTGATATAATAATGGGCATGAGAAAAAGAATACATACAATCTTGCCCATTTTATTTTGCGCAATGACTTTGCCGGCTATGGCTAATTGGCAATACGACGGTGTTTATGTTGGTGACGGCTGGTACGAAGATGACGGTTCACGTTTTGTTTTATCTTTACGTGGTGGCGCATCTATGGGCTTTGCTGGCATTAAAAATGACGTTGGCGCACTAAGTGCATATTATTATATCGACAGTGCTGGTTCAATTGTTCCAGAAACTGTATGTCGTGCAAATGGTGGCGATTGCAGCGGATATGAACTGGCGGGATATGGTGACATATCAACCCTGCCACCAACCAAAGACTTTGAAGCGTTCGCATTTGCCGCAGGGGCCAGTATTGGTTGGACACTGCCTGGGGCACCACAATGGCGATTTGAAGCGGGCTGGGATCACATAATGAAAAGCGATTATAATGCATCCCCCTTATTTAATGGCGAACTGGTGTTAACTGGTGGCTCGGTATCTGCAATCGAAACCCCCAGCAGCGCTATTCAGTCCACTGTTCAAACAGATATCATCAGTGCAATGGCATTTTATGATTTTTACAGTGGCCTGCAAAAACCAATTCGCACAGCAATCCCATACATCGGTCTGGGGATTGGATACGCAGATACAAAAACTGCTATGAATCTGACCGATCCATACGGCGATTTATCTGCAGACCTGGATTTACGCAATTTTGGTTCTGTAAATTCGGAAACATATGACGTTATATCTTTTTACAAATCCGAAACCAGCACATCTAACATTGCTGCATTGGTGGCGGGGGGAATATCATACGGTCTGACAGAAACAATGTTCTTGGACTTTGGTGCCAGAATGGCATATATTCCACGTGTAAAATGGAAATTAACCAACGAAGACAACACACGTCATCGTGATTGGATAAGCGCAGAAAACTTGATTTATATCAACCTGATGTTGGGATTAAGGTTTGAATTTTAAGCCATTAATCTTTTCTGGTATTGCTTTACTTGGCGCATGTACCAGCGCCCTGATTGGGCCATACAGTTTTACGTACACCCCAATTCAAACAAACGACTTTGAAATTGCTACATGGCAACATATTACCACCGCATCAGATCCAATACACATATACATCGAAGGTGACGGATACGCATTCAACAGATCTGGCCAACCAACACGTGACCCAACGCCACGCAAACACTTGGTTCGCAATCTGGCATCAAAAGACACATCACCCAATGTCGTATACATGGGTCGTCCATGCCAGTATATACGTGGAAAAAATTGTGATACCACCGATTGGACAGACGGACGTTTTTCCAAACAAATAATAGATAATATGTCCCAGGCCATTAAATCCGTTGCCAAGGGACGCCCAATTATACTGGTTGGCTATTCTGGTGGTGCGATGGTATCAGGATTGGTAATAAAACAACACCCAGAATTAAACATAAAAAAATGGATAACAATTGCCGGGGTATTAAATCACAAAGATTGGACAAAACATTTCAATGATAAACCACTGTCCCAATCATTAAACATGAACGGATTGCCACAAGTATCACAAATACACTATATCGCAGAACACGATTCTGTTGTGCCCAACAGCCTAAGTCGCAAATGGGTTTCCGCATCCAGACTGACAGTTATCCCAAATGCGAAACACGACTATTTTCCAAAACTGGACATAAACTTTAAATAAAGTTATTTCAAATATTCAAACACCAACACACGTTCGACATTCGCCAGGTCATAATCAGACCTCACAAAGGTCCATCCCATATTTTCAAATATTTCACGCACACGCCTGCCCATATCGATTCCAATTTCCAGATATATCCGCCCACCCTTGCGTATCCATTCCCTGGCATTTTTTGCAATTGCTAAATATGCCCCATACCCATCGTCTGGTGCATACAGTGCTAATTCTGGATCATGCATTGCCCCAGAATCCACACGCATATCTCCACGTGCAATATATGGCGGATTAGACACAATCACATCAAACTTATTCTTAAATTTTAATTTTGGGTTATAAAAAGATCCACGAATCAACCTTGCCCAGCTTTCCAACCCATATCGTTTAACATTTTTACGGGTAATCTTTAATGCCCGTCTGGACACATCCAGCGCCACACAATTTGTTGCACACACATTCTTCATCAAACTAATTATTATACACCCCGTTCCCGTCCCCAGGTCTAAGATACTTATTGGTTCAGATTGCGCCCCAAAATCAGAAACCACTGCTGCAACCAATGTTTCTGTATCCGGGCGTGGGTCCAATGTGTATTTATCAGTAAAAAATTGCAAACCATAAAACCACTTTTGCCCAACAATCTTAGCCACCGGCACATCACGCCGTAACATACGAGCCATTTTCCAGACACGAAACCTGGATAAATTCTTAATATTTTCTGTAATAATTCTGGCGGCACGAACGCCCCCTGCTTTTGATAAAATTGTGAACGCTTGATTTATTGTCATAAAATTATTATAATCTGTGCCATGAAAAAAGCAAAAGATATTATCACAACAGCCAACCTGACCCGTATGGTAATGGCATTGGCAACCTTGTTAACATTGGTGGCAATATTACTGGTCGCAACCCGTCATACGTCATCTGAATCCAGCAAACGCACAAATGGGGATGAATGCACATCTGTTGTGGTGGTCGCATCGGGTGACACACTGTCTAAATTATTGCTGGAACAGGGTTTAACCCATAATGACGTTGATGCAATTGCAAAAACCCTAAAAAAAGATGGTGGCATATCAACACTGCGTGCTGACAGTGACAAAATCGAATTCACCCGCCCCAGTGACAACGAACCTGTATCTAAAATTGTTGTAATACCATCCCCATGGCGCCAGGTTGAGTTAACCTGCAACGAAACCGGTGCATGGAACTGTAAAACGGTCGACATTGAACGTGATACACGTGCCGTATATCGTGCGGGCGAAATTCTTGACGGCGACAGTTTTTATCTTGCCGGCCAGCGTGCGGGCATTCCTGCTGGGATATTAGCGGATGTTTACGACCTGTTGGCGTTTGAAATGGACTTTGAACGTGATGTGCGTGCGGGTCAAAAATTCTGGGTCGTATACGAAGAAAACTTTTCAGACGGCCAAAAAATTGATAATGGTCGTGTCCTGGCGGTATCATTTGACGCCCTGCGTGGCAATGTTAAAATGTACAGATATCGTAAATCAGATGGATCAACTGGGTATTATGATGCAGACGGTAATGGCGCAATAAAATCACTAAAACGCACCCCCATCAATAACGCCAAGGTCACCAGCAGTTTCTCTAACAAACGCAAGCATCCTGTACTTGGTTACACACGTGCACACAAAGGCGTTGATTTTCGTGCTTCAACCGGCACCCCAATACCTGCGGCTGGGGCTGGTCGTGTTGTTGCACGTGGATATAATCGTGGACATGGGAATTATATAAAATTGCGTCACAACGGTTCTTATGAAACGCTGTATGCTCATTTATCAAAGTTTGTTAAAAATGTAAAAGTTGGCACCAATGTACGCCAGGGTCAAACAATTGGATACGTTGGCTCAACAGGCATGTCAACAGGCCCACATTTACATTATGAAATCATCAAAGATGGCAAACACGTAAATCCAATGACGGTTAAATTACCTGCTATCAGCAACCTGGGTAAATCTGACAAGAAAAAGTTCATTGAATATCGTGAATTAATGGACAGCGCAATTGATGACTTAAAGAAGAATCCAAATATGTTTATCCAGTTATAAAAAATCCCCCAAACGGGGGATTTTTTTTAACATTATCACATGATTAATCATCAATAACGCTGTATTCACAGAAACCTTCATTTGTGTCACAACGTGATGTTGTTCCTTCGCTGATAAAGTATCCTTGTTCATGCAAACATGCTGGACACACCTGTGGTGCTTCTTTGCCAATGTGCCACATGCCACAGTTTGTACAACGCCACATAACGATATTGTCCTGTTTGAACAATGTACCATCTTCGATTGCATCGGCCAATGCGCGGAAACGCGATTCATGATAACGTTCGGCCAAACCGATGTTTTTCAGAATTTCTGCGATTGCTGGGAAACCTTCTTGGGCAGCAATTTGTGCAAACTTTGGATACATTTCTGTATTTTCTTCGTGTTCGCCATATGCAGCGGCCTGTAAATTTTCCAATGTTGTGCCAATCTTGCCGGCTGGGAAAGATGCAGTGATTTCTAAATCGCCACCTTCTAAGAATTTGAACAAACGCGATGCATGTTCTTTTTCCTGATCGGCGGTTTCCAGAAAGATTTTAGAAATTGCCTGGTAACCTTCTTTTTTTGCGGCAGATGCATAGAAAGTATAACGATTACGCGCCTGGGATTCACCGGCGAACGCAATTAACAGATTTTTTTCTGTCTGTGTACCTTTTAATGATACCATTGTGTACTTCTCCTTCTGTTTTTGTTTTGTTCGTAAGAAAATCTTAGCAGAGAAAGTAGTAAAAATCAAAAAATTATTTTTTCTGGCTTTTTCGCGCATTGTGACATGCGACGGCATGAATTAAATCCATATGTTCGTCAAATAATTTAATTCCCAGAAATGCGCGGGCTTGTTCTATTGTATTGCCATACCCCCAATATGTAACGTTATCGGTTTCATATTTTGCAACAATTACATCGGGCTTGGCGAACAAATACCGGCCATAACAATTTTCACCAATTCTGTATGCACGCCAATATTCAAACGGAATACGTTCGGTATGGGACAGTTTTTCCGCCAAAACAACTTCTATATCACGAACCTTTTGGGTGGTATGTGGGAAAGATTCTTGAATCCGCCACAGCCCACAAATAAATTCAACATTTTCAAACTTTACATCTGTTAGTGGTACAGGTTTCCCATCTGCACCAACCGCAAAGCCACCATTTTTTCGTGCCGTTACAAAATCTTTGGTTTTGTCGGCAATATTTTTATGTTCTGCAAACTTATTTTTGTACTGTGTCATTTTCAATCCCCAGGAATTTCTTTTCAATTGCACTGACCAGCTCTTGGATTCCTACTCTCCCTGCGGCACTGATAGTTAATATTTCAGGTTTCTTTTTGCGACCAAATGATTTTTTGAACGCAGTTAATTTTTCTTTTAATACGTCTGGTTCAATGGCATCAATCTTGTTTATGATGACCATCTCAGGCTTACCCAGCAACCCACCACCATACGAATCCATTTCATGACGAATTGCGGCATATCGTGCGGCCCAATCTGGTTCAGTACCATCAATCACATGCAAAATCATCTTAGTCCGCTCGGCATGTCCTAAAAATCTGTCCCCCAAACCAACACCGGTATGCGCCCCTTCAATCAGTCCTGGCAAATCCACCAACACAAATTCACGATCATGTGCATACATAACTCCCAGCTGTGGGTTCAGCGTTGTAAATGGATAATTTGCAATTTTTGGACGGGCCGCCGTAACCGCAGACAACAACGTAGATTTACCTGCATTTGGGAAACCAACCAAACCAATATCTGCAATCAGTTTCAATCGCAAAACGACCGTTCTTTCTTCGCCCGGCAAACCGTCATTGGCCTGCTTTGGCGCACGATTAGTCGGACTTTTAAAGTGCAAATTTCCCCATCCGCCATTGCCACCACGTGCCGCCCGATATTCCATACCATCTACATTTAAATCTGCATATTCGATTTCCTCATTTTCAGACAAAATCACTGTACCTGTTGGTACTGGCAAAACCAAGGTATCACCTGATGCGCCTGTTCGCATTTTTCCCATACCGTTTTCGCCACGTTGGGCGGCAAAATGCATTTTATAACGATAATCAATCAGTGTATTTACATTTGGTACAGCAACAAATACAACATCACCGCCACGACCACCATCACCGCCATTTGGCCCACCATATTCAATATATTTTTCACGACGAAAACTGGCGCTGCCGTTTCCGCCATCACCTGCTTTGATGTGTATTTTTGCTTTGTCTAAAAACTTCATCTTTATAACCTTTACGGATATTATAATGTAAAAACTTGCAATTTCCAGTCTAAAAGACTATAATCTTTGGGTCGCGCATGCGATGATGATTCTGAATCCATTGTGCAATAGTCATTTTGGACTGGGGGGCGGTACCCCACAGCTCCACCATTGCTTGATACGATATATTGTCGTATTTGGTTATGGGGCTGACATAGATTCGACAGATGATGAAAGACAAATCGGGTGAATCCGACATGGCGTCGTAAAAAGCCGACTAAAAACTGAATGGCGATAGAATCGCTGCGAACGACAATGTTCGCCTTGCAATGGCTGCCTAATGATGGCGTTGAATATGGTTGGCAATGGTTAGCCGTATTCGTTTAAGCAATTGCGGTGTCCGCCGGGTACATGGCACCAGAAACCCGGCATTTAATTTATATAAAACGGAACATAAGGACATAAAATGTTTGGAAAAATCAAAAAAGTATTCTTTACCGGCGTATTCGGTGCATTATACATTTCATTTATTGCACAGTTGGTATGGGTTATTGCATGCATGGGCAATTTCAATGCCGAATTGAATATTAAATTAATGGGTCTGGCTGTATTATCACTGGAATGGCTGGTTTTAATCGCTGCACGTTATTTATCAAAACGTTCCAGCAACAGTGCCCAACATGGCAGTTTCAACGGCCACAATCGTCGCCACTAATCCAATCCCGCATCTGCGGGATTTTTTAATAGATTTTTATTCTAAAAAAATACTTTACTTAAAAAAAATTATTGAATACAATCAAACCGTCAACAAACAAAGGAAAGGAACCCATGGCAGAAAAAACGAAAAAAACAGTGGCTAAAAAGCCAGCAACAAAAAAAACAACTGTAAAAGCTGCACCGGCTAAGAAGACAGTTGCGAAAAAAACAGCACCTGCAAAAAAATCACCTGTAAAAAGGGTAGAGGCACCTGTTGTTGAAATGCACACATGTGGCTGTGGCCATTCTTGCCCATGCGGTGGAAATTGTGAATGCAAAAAGCATCATTGTGGTTTTTGGAAAAAATTGGTTGTTGTGTTGGTATTCTTTGCATTGGGTTTTGCCGCTGCAAAAATGATGCCATGTCCAAAACGTGGTAAAATGCCAAAACCAGAATTTGAAAATGGTTGTTTGGTTGTAAAATGCCCAAAAATTGCTGAAAAATTACCACAAATCGACGTCAATTCAGACGGTTGCGTTGACAAAGCAGAATTCAAGGCATTTAAAAAAGAAATGCGTCGTGAACATCGTGCACAACGTATGCCAAAACCAGAAGTAGCCGAATAAGATAATTTTAACAAAAACCGCCAATTGGCGGTTTTTTGTTATCCATATATTCAACACAAAAATCGAATTTATTATTGCACCAAATTGTCCTTACACTGTGCGTTACCTGTACAGTTTTCATTACCTTTATTGTAATACATATAGCACTCAATTGTTGATGTCGAATACTCCGTTGTACATGATGTACCTTCATATGTACCAGTTGTATCTGTTAAACCAGACACAGTACCACAATCACATATCTTTTTCATCAAATCATACGTACAACCACTGGGGCAATCATAATGCGTACCAGTTTCCCCATTTTTTGCACAACACCCACCCATACCAGAAGTACAGCTAGTACTAGTGACACATTCTGCCTTTGTCTGACAAAACTGAAGGGCCATCAAATTTGTTGGCATTATTGCAATTGCCGATAAAAACCCGACGTTTGTTTTAGGCAATAATTAAGGGAGAAAAATATGCAGAAATCTGGGAATTTTATAAAAATAAAAAGGGAGATTCTAAACGTCCCTTTATTTTAGGCAGGTATTTTTCCTGTCTATGCCATGTATTCTAATGCATTGCGACGATTTTAGCAATATAAAAATCCCCACACAAACTAAATTTTGCATGGGGAAAACACATACATAATTTTTTTACTTTATCAACTTACCCATTGCAACAGCGGTATCGCCCATACGGTTTGAAAAACCCCATTCATTATCATACCACGCTGTCACATGAACCAATTTATCACCCAAAACCTTGGTCTGACCGGCGTCAAATACAGAACTGTGTGCATCATGGGTAAAATCAATCGATACCAACGGCAAATCATTATATCCAAATGTTTTTGATTCTGCCGCTTTCATTGCTGCATTCACTTCATCAGCCGTTGCCGCTGTTTCCAAATTAGCAACCAATTCCACCACAGACACATCTGGGGTTGGGACACGAATCGCCATTCCATCTAATTTGCCCGCCAGTTCTGGCAAAACCAAACCTATTGCCTTGGCTGCCCCTGTACTGGTTGGAATCATTGACAGATTTGCCGCACGTGCACGACGGAAATCTTTGTGATTCTTATCCAGCAACTGCTGGTCACCGGTATATGCATGTACTGTTGTCATCCAACCAGATACCACGCCAAACGTATCATTCAATACCTTGACCACAGGCGCCAAACAATTCGTTGTACAAGATGCATTAGAAACGATTAAATCGTCCGATGTTAATGTATCCTGGTTTACACCATATACAATTGTCTTGTCCGCCCCAGCCGATGGCGCCGAAACCAGAACACGTTTGGCCCCTGCTTCCAGGTGAACACGTGCCTTGTCTGCTGCCGTAAATATCCCTGTACATTCCATTACAATATCAATATTCAATTCGCCCCATGGCAACTTTGCAGGATCACGTTCTGCGATACACTTAATATGTTGATTTCCCACATTGATGTAATCACCATCCAGCACAACATCCATGGGTAAATTACCATGTACAGAATCATACTTTAGCAAATATGCATTTTGTTCAGCTGGTGCCAAATCATTTACAGCAACAAATTCAATATCATCACGCCCAGATTCCAGTGCTGCACGCAAAACCAAGCGCCCGATACGCCCGAAACCGTTAATTGCAACTCTTACTTTTGACATATATATTCCTTTCGTTTTTTATTGTACAAATATATCTTAGCACCATATTTTTCAGATTTACAATATTTTATTTACATGAAAAAAATCTGGGCTATAATCCCCAGGAAATGACACACCAGGCATACATTATCACAGGTCCAACTGCATCTGGCAAATCTGATTTTGCCCATATTTTGGCGCATCATACAAATGGCGTCATCATAAATTGTGACAGCGTTCAAATATACCAGGGCATCGAAAACATTTCTGCCAGCCCATTTGCAAACCGCCCTGTATCGGACAGCATTGATAACATCCCATATAAACTGTTTTCTATATTACCCCTGACCCAACAAATCAGCGTATCTGATTATCTGGCGTTGGCACGTCAAGAATATGATTTGGCCGTATCGGATGGCAAAACACCAATTTTTGTGGGCGGCACAGGCTATTACATAAACGCACTAATAAACGGCATATCACCAATGCCCGACATCAGTGACAGTTCACGCAATCGTGCACGTGATATGGTTGCCCAAGACATAACCAACGCCCGCAAATTATTACCGCCAGATTTTTCCGCAACGGATCCCCAACGTGTTGCACGTGCCCTGGAAGTATATTTTGAAACGGGTCATCATTTATCAGAATTCCAACGAATTCCACGCACAGGCGCCGTCATACCAGACGCAATACGTATTCTAATAAATCCACCAGCCGACATTCTGCGCCAACGAATCAGCGAACGCATCCCCCAGATGTTGTCCGGCGGCGCAATTGACGAAGCAAAATCTATAATAGAATCTGGCTGGGACGAACGACGTGCCATTGGTGCCAGCCAATTATGCAGCCACCTGCGTGGTGAAAAAAATATTGATGATTGCATAACAGACTGGATAAATAAAACCAATCAATATGCCAAACGCCAGCGCACTTGGTTTCGTACCCAGTACAATCCAGACATTGAAATTTCGCACACCCCAACAGAAAAAGATGTTTTAGAAATAATAAAAAAATAAGAACCGCCAATTGGCGGTTCTTTTGTTTACTTTTGAATAAAGTGCACACTGTATTGTGGCTTTTTATCCGCCCCCAGCGACGCCCGAACAACACGATTAGATGCCACCTGAACCGCACGAACCAGGTTATCACGATCTTTTCGTTCTGCCTTGCTCAGCCCATCAATTGCCTTGGTTATTTCTATTTGAATCTGTCGTTTCATAAACCCTGTTGTATCAGATTCAAATATACCCGCACTGGAAACTTCTGGTACCCCTTTCAAGAAACCACGCTTATCAACCGGCAACGTGACAAAAACAGCACCATTTGATGCAATTTTACGACGATTTTTATAAACCTGGTCGTCTGCACTGCGTTCTGTTTCCCCCTCCATAACTACATATGATGTTTCGATTGTTTCTGCAACGTATGGTTCTTCGCCATCACGCAGCGCAACCATTTCCCCATTGTGCACAACCATCATATGTTTGGCACCGCCACGTTCCATCGCCATCTTACCATTCAACATTTCGTTGATATAGTCCCCATGCATTGGGACCGATACCTGGGGATGAACCATATCATAAAACTTTTCTAGTTCTGGCCGTCCTGCATGTCCACTGGCATGAACATTATCTGTATCAAATATAGTATGTGTCTTTATGCCCATACGTGCCAATTTGTTGTACAAGAAAGACACATCCTGTTCACGTCCCGGAATAATAATAGAGCTGAACACCACCGTATCTGTTGGCATTAATTGCATTTCTTTTACCTGGCCACGACACAGACGTGTCAACATTGCGAACTTTTCCCCTTGGGATCCTGTCAAGAACACCGCCTGTTTTTCTGCTGGCAAATCCTTGATTTCGCCATGAGTGTATATTTCATCTTTCTTTAGATAGCCAAATTCAATACCCATTTCACGAAATTCTGGCAACCCAACATATGGCACAGGATTTGGATTCGTGCGTTCTTTGATTGCTGCAATACGTCCTGCGGCACGTGCAGCCTCTGCAAACATTTTGATACGTGCCAAACTGCGTGAATAACCTGTCACAATAACACGTCCTGGGGCATTTTTCATAATTTCAGTCAAAGTGTCCCTGACTTGTGTTTCTGTCACCTGCTTGGTCTGACGTGAAGAATTCGTTGAATCACACATACACGCCAGCAATTTTGGATCAGAACCTATCTCAGCCAGACGTGCAAAATCAGTCGGGGCTTCAATTGGAATATCATCGTTAAATGTCCAGTCCCCTGTATGCAGTATCTTACCTGCATCTGTCTTAATAATTAACATTTGTGCTTCTGGGACAGAATGTGTGACATGGAATGTTTCAACCGTAAATGGCGACAAATCCAGTTCTGCACCATTATGATCAAATTCAACAATATCTGTCTTTTCGTTGAAATCCATTTCAATACCACGAAACGTACGGCGCAAGATTTCAGCCGGAAATCGTGTGCAATAAATCGGTTTTCTAAATTTCGGCCAAATATATTTCAACGCCCCAATATGATCTTCGTGCCCATGTGTAATAACAAACCCCACAACATCTTTTTTGCGTTTTTCCAACCATGTTGTATCACAGTATTGAACATCACCTGCACCAATTTCTTCTTCCAGGAAACCCATACCACAATCGACCACTAAATATTTACCCTGATACTTGTAAACATACATATTTTGGCCAATGTGTTCCAGCCCCCCCAGTGCCATAAAATACATTTTATCATCATTTTTGTCACTTTCGTGCTTTGTTTTTCCAGAAATTTTTTCTGGCAAATTTTTCTTTTCTTTAACTTTTACCATTTATAATAAATCCTTTTTTATATTTTACATATGCATGGCCGTCAATTCATTGCTAATAAAGAAAAACTCTCTATTGGTAGTGAATCTGTGGCCATGCGCCATACCCATGGTATTTTATTATTGTTAATAAAGACATGGGAATAATTTCAGTTGACAAACAAACCTGTCACCCAGTTAATATTACTACTTTATTTCATAACATGCAAGAAATATAAATAAAAGTTGACAAATATTATTTTTGCACTACAATATTAGATATAAACATAAGGATCATTAGCATGATAACCAAAGATGCAACAATCACAATTGACCAGTTAACGCCTGGCCGCTTTGAAACAGAAATATTACCAATGCCCGCAAACTGGTATCTGACCCAGGTATGCGACCTGTTAAGCGCACATCCAAAGGCACTAAAAAACATGCTGGCCAACAGAAACTGCACCCTGTTATTATTTATATGGCTGTCATACGGGGCATTCTGTGCACGTAAATTACCTGAAAATTTAAAAAATTTGCCGGACAAGGTCTGGAATGCATTGCGTTCTCATCAATGGATAGAAGTCTATTCATCTGGCGACTTGGACAACGTATTTACCAAAACATATGACATGAACCTGACAATGTCAGGCCACTGTCTGTATAGAACGGTCGGCGATTATAATAAATTAAGTCAAAACTTCCGTTGTTTTCTGAACAACATGTATTCAAGACTAAACAAAGAAAATCGAACTGAATTTCAAAACATTTTGCCAATATCTAATGCCAGCGAACTGTTCGCCCGGAATTATGACGCCAATTTCAGCATGAATGAATACTTACCAACATTAAATCGTCTGAACACTTGTTTTGACATCAGCTCGCTTATGTCTGGTTTATTTTCCAGAATATCTACATCTGCATCAGTTCGTGAAATGCTGAACGAATTCAAATCCCAGAAAGACCCATCCAAATTTCCAATTTTATGGGAACGTTTGGCTGGTCACCCAGATTTTGGGAATATAATGACGGAATTATCACGCAGCATCAAGACCTGGTTTGATGTACATCAAATTACAAAATCAGGTCCAGGCAGCTATTTACAAAAACAAAAATAAAAATCCCCCAACTTTGGGGGATTTTTATTCAAACAATTATATTAAATACTGTCTGCATTCACCCAGCGACCAGATTTCAACAAACCTGGCGCCATACCTTCATTATTGCGCAATGCATCAATCACACCACGTGCCTGGGTTGCATCCAGATTAATGATACGTACCTTATACATATCCCCTTCTGTCACAACAACCGCATCACCATATGTTTTCATGCGATTTGCCAATGATGTTGCACTGTCTTCTGCATAGAACGCTGCGACCTGAACACTGTAATCCCCTGTTGCAACTGGTGCTGCAGGTGCTGGTTCAACTGCAACTGGTTCCGCCACTGCTGGTGCAGGTGCTGCAACTGGTTCTGGTTGCTGTGGCACTGTTGCCCCCAATGTTGCATCCTTAACCGCTGTTGATTCTTTTGCCAATACCTGAACCTGGATTTTACCCTGACCACGCAGACCAATTCTTTGTGCTGCTGCTGGGGACAAATCCATAATACGTGTATTTACAAATGGTCCACGATTATTTACACGCACAACCACAGACTGACCATTGTCCAAATTTGTCACACGTACAATCGTTGGCAAAGGCAATACCTTACTGGTTGCAACCATTTGATTAACATCAAAAACTTCACCATTGCTTGTCTTGGTTCCATTCAATTCTGTTGGGATAACGCCCGCAAAACCAGCCTGATTATATGACATATCTTCAACTGGGATATATTGAACATCTTCAACCTTGTAAGCTGTACCAATATAATACTTTGGCGCAGGGGCCATCAAATATGCTTCATTATTCAATGATTGTTCCGCAGATTCTGTAACCAGAACTTCTTCACCGAAACCATCTGCTGCATATCCATTTGGATTTGACGTGGTGCTAAGATCAGCACACCCAGAAACCAATGCGGTCAACACCGCCAAGGAAATTATTTTTTTCATGACTAAGGACTCCTTACATTCTTTTATGATTGTATTTTATCATAAACAAGCCCTTGATTCAAATTTTATTTTGACTAAATTTTTCTATCTATAATATACGCCCCTGGCAAATAAACAATCGCATATCCTGCAATTGCCCCCCCCAGCATCCAAATACTGGTTATCGGCACCAAACGCAACCCCATTCCAACAATTGCCGCCCACAAACCAAATGCAATAATGGCCCGCCATGTTCGCACATCATGATTTACCAACGCCCGCTTTCTGCACACACGCCCCAGCAAATAATTTTTCAGATACCCGCTGATAACAACACCAATCGGAATTGCCAAATATCCAACAATTGGGAACAATACTAAATATAAAACAGCCGCCACCCCCAATGATACCATACTGGTCTTAACCGGTGTTTTTACATCCTGTGCCGCATACAGTGTTTTACTGTAAATCTGACTGACCAACATCGCTGGCAACACCAACACCTGGATAACAATTGCATTTGCCACCGCCGTTGTCGATGCCGCTGTCCACGCACCATATTCAAACAAGAATCGAATTATTGGTTCCGCCAGCACCAACAACCCCACCACGCATGGAAAAATCAACATCAAAGATCGCCGCATCGAAGAGTTCTGCTGAATATATACACTGCGCATATTTTTATCTGCCAGCGCATTTGAAATCGAGGACATTAATACCGTACCCACCGCCAATCCAATCATCGCAAATGGCAGCTGAACAATTCTGTCTGAATAATACAGCCAAGACACCGCCCCACTTTGAAAGCTGGCGACAAATGTACCAATAATTATCGTAATCTGATAAAACCCAGTTCCAACCAAACTAACCCCCAGGCGTTTAAACACACTTTTTATCCCAGGCGTCACACGTGGCACCACCAAACGCAACCCAAAATGCCGTCTGCGAATGCGCCCCCACAGAATTGAGAACTGAACAACACCAGATACAACCACTGTCCCAGCCATTAAATACAGAACATTTTCTGTTCCCCAGAACATTGCACACAACAACGCCCCAATCAGCATAACATTCAACAACACTGGCATAAACGCAGCCAACAAAAACCTAGAAAAAGCATTCAGAATCGCAGACAGAAACGCCGCCCCACAAACAAATATCACATACACAAACATTATACGTGCAATTGTAATGGTCATCTCTATTTTACCTGGATCCGCATCGAATCCCGGTGCCAGCCCCCAAATAACAAAAGGCATAAAAATTTCAAACAAAACAGTTATGCCCAACAACACAACCATTAACCACGAAAACACATTTTTAGCAAACCCATCATCTTTTTTTAAATCAGTATACATTGGGATAAATATTGCAGACAACGCCCCTTCACCCAATAAATCACGAAATAAATTCGGCAATTTGAACGCCGCCAAGAATATGTCAGACAGTCGCCCCGCCCCCAACACACGTGCAATCAACATATCCCGAATAAATCCGAATATGCGACTGATGCCTGTCATGGCACCTACCCCGAAAATATGTTTGCCTAGTTTCATGGTTTAGATTATACTGCGTTTACCAAAAGAAAATCAAGACAGGAATAAATTCATGAAGAAACTATTAACATTCATCTGTTGTGCAATTGCTTTATGCTCGTGCGCTGGCACACCAGACAACGAAATCGTTGTCCAGCAACCATTGGCAAAAATATATGAAACAGCATACAACGAACTTAACGATGAAAATTATGAGATGGCCGCCCAAGAATTTCAAAAGGCAGAAGCCCAGTACCCATCACATGAATTTGCACCCGACGCCCTGGTAATGAGTGCATATTCATACTATCTAGACAACGATTTTGCCAGCGCAATCCTTGCAATTGACAGATACATGCGCTTTCATCCTGGCCACCAAGACGCAGCCTATATGATGTACCTGCGTGGCATGTGCTATTACCGCCAGGTCAGTGATGTACGTCGTGAACCCGGTATGTCTGCGTACGCATTGGCAGAATTTCAAAACCTGATCAAACGCTTTCCACGCAGTCCATATGCAAAAAACGCAGAAAACAAAATTATCATCTTAAAGAACTATATTGCCGGCAAAGTTATGTATTCTGCCCGCAACGACATGGCACGTGAAAACTGGCCCAGTGCAATTTCACGTCTGCAATCAATTGTATCTGGCGCCCAAGAAACAGTCATGACACCTGAGGCATTATTCCGCCTGACCGAATGCTATACTGCAATTGGTCTGCCGGATCAGGCCCAGGGCTATACCGATATGCTAAAATTAAACTTTCCAGACAATGAATGGACAAAAAAATTAAAATAAAAACTTTTTCCCGCCGATTGGCGGGTTTTCTATTGAATATTTAGTTAAAATTCACTAAATTTAAAACATATGAAGAAAGAATTAACAGACTTTTTAAATACAGACCTGCAATTTATCAAGGGCGTGGGGCCCGTCCTGGCGGCACGTCTGGACGATGTTCTGGGGGGACGTCGTGTGCTAGATTTTTTATTACACCGCCCATCATATGTACGTGCGCGCGATATCACCGATAATGTAATGGACGTCACACCTGGCGACACCATAACCATTCCATTAATGATAAAAAGTCACAAGAATGGCGGATTTTTTCGTGGCCGACGTCGCCCCACACAAATTATATGTAATGACAAAGCCGGCAATTCGGTCATAATTCAATTTTTTAATTCAAATTATTTGGAATACTGGCTAAAAAAGATGCCCATTGGGCAATGGCGAATGATATCTGGGAAACTGGAACGCAGCAACCGCCCAACCATAAACCACCCTGACTTTATCGAAGAATTACAAAACGCATCAAAAATCCCAACAATCCAGGCCATCTACCCGGCCGGCGAAGGATTAACCCAAAAAACATTTGCCAACATACGTGACCAGATTTTTGCGGTTTTGCCTGATAAAATCGCCGCCGAACCCGACGAACGCATACACGAATTCTTTGATGCACTGCACCATATTCACTTTCCACAATCTGGCAGTGATTTATTACCCAATGCGACATACATGGCAAAATTAGCATACTGTGAATTGCTGGCCCATCAATCTGCCATTGTAATCAGTCGTCGCAACAGATCAGATATACGCAACAAGCGTCCAATACGCCCAATACGTTATAACCTGATGGAGCGTTTTTATGCAAATCTGCCATTTGAAATGACAGACGCCCAAAAACGCACTTGTGACGAAATATTCCACGACATGCGCCAAGAATTTCCAATGATGCGCCTGGTTCAGGGCGATGTTGGCAGTGGAAAAACCATTGTCGCAATGGCTGCTGCAACAAAAATGGCAGAAACCGGGGCATGTACTGCATTATTGGCCCCAACCGATACATTGGCGCAACAACACTATACGAAATTAAAACCCATGTGTGACAACCTGGGGATTGTCTGCGAAATTTTAACAGGTCGTGACAAAGGCGTATCACGTCGTGAAAAATTAATATCATTAAAATCTGGACGCACACGTTTAATTATTGGCACCCACGCTTTGTTTTCTGCCGATGTTGAATACAAAGATTTGGGTTTGGTTATTATTGACGAACAGCATCGTTTTGGGGTCGCCCAACGTGAATCCCTGCGTCAAAAAGGCAATAATCCAGATTTATTGGCATTATCTGCAACACCAATTCCACGCACATTGTCAATGACCATATATGGCGACATGGACGTATCAATAATAAACCAAAAGCCAGCCGGGCGCAAACCAATCAAGACAACCAAATTGCCAATGATGCGCATAAATGAATTGATTGAGCGCCTGCGCCCACAAATTAACAGCGGGGCCAAGGTATTTTGGGTATGCCCCCTGGTCGAAGATTCAGATAACATCGACACCAATATGACTGCTGTTGTTGAACGCCACAAAATGCTGTGCGAACAATTTCCAACTGCGGGCTTGGTTCATGGCCAAATGGACAAAAAACAGCGTGATACGGTTATGGAAAAATTTGCAGACAACAATTCTGACATGCAAATCTTGGTCGCCACCACTGTGATTGAGGTTGGCATTGACGTTCCACGTGCCTCTATTATCGTAATCGAGAATGCAGAACGTTTTGGTCTGGCGGCATTACATCAATTACGTGGTCGTGTTGGGCGTGGCAACACACAATCGTATTGCGTTCTAATATTTGGGAACAACCTGTCAGACGATGGATTAAAGCGTCTGGACGTACTGTGCGAAACAGATGATGGATTTGTAATCGCTGAACAAGATTTAATGATGCGTGGTGTGGGTGAATTAATGGGCACCCGACAAAGCGGATGGATTCAATATCACTTTGTTGATTATCGTGAACATCGTGATTTATTCAAACTTGCTGCAACCGCCGCACGTGATAACGACATGGATAACTGGACATCAGATTTGATGTATATCTTTAATCGTGGGGTAATTGCAGGTGCGTAAAATTGTACTATTTTTATTATCAATATTATTGTTGCCCCCTGTTTATGGTGCGACATTGATTAACGACACAGAAACAGAAACGATTCTAACCAAGTTGGTCACCCCCCTGGCAACCGCTGCAAACATATCGCCAGATCGGTTGCGAATACATATTGTAAATGATGAAGACTTCAACGCATTTGTTCGTGGTGGCGAAGATGTCTATATTTACACTGGCCTGTTAAAGCAAATCAAAACCCCATCTGCCCTCCAGGCGGTTATTGCGCATGAACTGGGGCATACAATTGGCGGCCACATGGCCCAGTTATCGGCCCGTATGGATGCAGAAATGAAACGCACAATGTTAATTCAGGCCCTGGGGATTGGCCTGATGGTCGCAGGCGGCAACCCATCATTGGGTGCCGGCGTATTAGCTGGTTCTGGTGGCATTGCAACCCAATCAATGATGGCATTTTCACGTGACGAAGAACGCATTGCGGACAACCTGGGGATTGATTTAATGATTAAGGCCGACCTAAATCCACATGGTTTTATCACTGTCTTTGAACAGATGCACGATCAAACAGGCGTCATGGAAGGGAAAATAAACCCAACCCGTATAAACCATCCATTAACACGTGAACGTCTGAACAACGCCACCGACCAATTATCCAATCACCAACCACTAACCCCAGACACCACCACACCCGAATTTGAAATGGTTCGGGCAAAATTGATTGGCTATCTGGACGCCCCTAAAACAGTCTTGCTAAAATATCCATACGCCGATAAATCAGATGCGGCCCTGTACGCACGTGCAATTGCCAACATGCGTGGTGGCAACCTGGACGGTGCCCGCATTGGCACCCAGACACTGATATCACGCCACCCAAACAACGGTTATTTTTATGAATTGCTGGGCGATATTGAATATCAGTTTGGTCACTATGACGACAGTGTCGACGCATACCGCCATGCATTAACCTTATTGGGTTCTGCCCCCCAGGTTGAAACAGCCCTGGCCCTGGTTTTATCAGAACGCAAAAAACCATCTGACATTGACCAGGCAATTTCCCTGTGCAAGCGTTCGATATTATCTGCCCCAACACCATTGGCATATTGGGTATTGGCACGCAGTTATGGCGACACAGATCCTGGTCGAAACGCATGGGCCATGGCCGAATATTATTCACTGATTGGCGACCCAGACATGGCCACCACCCATGCCAAACGTGCACGTCAGCACTTAAAGCCCACAGACGCAGAATACATAAAATCCAGCGATTTAATCAAATAAAACACACCCACCGATGGTGGGTGTATATCTTTTAAACAAAATTCATCAAACATTAATCTAACATTTTTGCAACTTCATCGGCCAGGTTATCTTCACGTTTTTCGATACCTTCGCCCAATACAAAGTATGCAAAGCCAGACAATTTACCATTTGCTTCGCTGATGACTTCTTTTACTGTCTTAGATGGATCCATAACAAATGGCTGTTCTTCCAGAACACTTTCGCCATAGTATTTCTTCAAACGACCTTCTACCATCTTTTCAACAATGTTTTCTGGTTTGCCAGCTGTTGCACCAGATTCAATGAAAACTTTCTTTTCACGTTCAACCGCCACCGGATCAACGTCTGCAACGGTCATAAATTCTGGTTTATTAGCCGCAATATGCATCGCAATTTTGGAACCAATTTCATCAATTTTTGCATCTGTACCATTGATTGCAACCACCACACCAATCTGTCCCATACCTGGAACCAATGCATTGTGAATATATGTAAAGATTTTGTCACCCTTAACCGTTGCAATACGACGCAGGTTCATATTTTCACCAATCGTTGCAATTGTTGCTGCGATATCATCTTTGACCGCTGCCATTGTTGCATCAAAATCACCAGACAATTCCAGGGCTTTGTTTGCAACACCAGAAACCAATTTCTGGAACATTTCATTTTTTGCAACAAAATCTGTTTCTGCATTCAATTCAACGACACAACCCATGTCATCACATTTAACAACTGTCACCAAACCAGACGCCGCAACACGACCTGCTTTTGACGCAGCCTTTACGATACCCTTTTGACGCAACCAATCAGCCGCAGCCTGGATATCACCATCATTTTCCATCAGGGCTTTTTTACAATCCATCATACCTGCAGATGTTTTTTCACGCAGTTCTTGAATCATTTTTGTTGTAATTTCCGCCATGTGTTTTCTCCCAATGTTAAAATATTTAAATCTTGTTGCACAAGGGGGTTGCCCCCCCTTGCACGATTACATTTTCAGATATTATTTATCTGCTTTGTCAGCCAATTTTGCACGACGTTCTGAACGCGCTTCTGATGTTTTAGATTTAATCTTGGCTTCTTTTTCCTTGATTTCATCTTCTAATTCATCAGCTGCATCGGCCTTCATATCAGATTCTACTTTTTTGCCGGCTGCGCCACCCAGACGCTTTTCGATACCGGACAAAATCGCATCTACGAACAAATCACAGTATAACTGGGTTGCACGTGCTGCGTCATCGTTACCTGGAACTGGGTAATCAACCATTTCTGGATTCGCATTTGTGTCGCAAATTGCGATTGTTGGAATATCCAGGTTCTTAGCTTCACGAACAGCATTCATTTCACGTGGAACATCAATTACAACCATCGCCTGTGGAACGCCATGCATTTCCAAGATACCACCGAAAATATCACGTAATTTTTCTGCTTCCTTGGTCATTACACCGACTTCTTTCTTGGTCAGGCCCAATTTTTCGGCGTTTTCGATATCATGTTCCATCTTTTTCAAACGACGAATAGACTGTGACACTGTTGTCCAGTTTGTCAGCATACCACCCAACCAGCGGTTGTTAACATAATACTGACCACAACGTTCTGCTGCATCTTTAACAATATCTTTTGCCTGATGCTTGGTTGCAACAAACAAAATTTTTCCACCAGCGGCGGCAATTGCTTCCAGTGCGACCAAGGAACGATGCAACAATGGTGCTGTCTTGTTCAAATTAATGATGTGAATTTTATCTTTAACGCCATAAACATATGGTGTCATTAATGGATTCCAGCGACGTGTGTGGTGACCAAAGTGCACACCAGCTTCCATCAACTGTTTCATTGTAAATGTTGGCAATGCCATGATTTATATCCTTTTTTGTGTTGTTATCCTCGCCGTATGCAAAACCCAAATCTTACAGATTCAGACACAAATAAGCATAACGGTTGTGTTCTTCGCACATATGTGCGTGCCCCGATACTAAACCAAATCCTTAAAAAAATCAAGTAAAAATATAAAATTCGACCAAGACATTTCCCCGCTCAACATATTGACAAGCAGTTTTTTTGTACTATATAATAATATGTGTGGGCGTGGTGCCTGCGGAGGGACACGAAGAAATGATGAAGAGCAAAGTATTTTTGTCGGTTATCTTGAGCGGTGCGGTATTAGCTGCGCCTGTTCATGGTGCACTTATTGATTCTGTGAATTGCGAAAACGCAACATTTCGTAAATACAACCCAGATCAGTGTCCCAGCTACAAGAAAAGCTCATCTTTCTCTTTTGCCGCCAGCAGCGCTGTCGCAGGTGGCGCATTGGCTGCCATTGGGGCGGGTCTGGCAATTATTGGGGCATCATCATCGGGCGACGACCAACCTGCCAGTGCCACATCTGCAAACAACGTTGACACAGGACGTGGTGTGATTATCACACATTCACCAACCCTGCCCGTCTATAGCCACGTTGGCAACGACGTCACAAAAACACAACTGGCCGCAGCAATGGACAGTCGTGAATACACAAAAAATTATAATCAATATAATGAAATTCGTGCCGCATATTCCATGGCACGTGGATACACAGGTAAAAATTCAACAATTGCTATTCTGGACACTGGCAATGATATATTCCATGGTCAAAAGGTTGAACAAATCGCATCAGAATCTGTTGCACCAGATGCAGTTGTAAACAGCTATAAGGTATATGACAGCAACAATAACTTTTTACCATTCAAACAAATCGGCAATATTATCAATTCGATTGACGATGCCAATATATATAATGCCAGTTGGGTTATCAGCAACAGATACGCAAACACAATCAAAACACGTAATGACCTGGTCAGAATAACGGATGAAACATTTATCAGTGCCATTGAATATGCTGCACGTGAACAAGATGCTATATTTGTATGGGCCGCTGGTAATAATGGCGCAAATCAGTCGAACGCCCTGTCCGCATTGCCGAACGTTTCATCAGATTTAAACGGCCATTTTGTAAATGTTGTGGCATGGGACGAACAAACAGGTGCCCTGGCAGATTTCAGTAATGCATGTGGGGTAACCAAGAACTTTTGCATCACCGCCCCTGGCACAAACTTATCAGCTGGATATTCTAAATATCTGGACGGCACCAGTTTTGCAGCCCCACTGGTCAGTGCCGCCGTCGCCGTTATTCGTGAAGCATTCCCATACATGAAATCCAGCCAAATTACCGAATTATTATTCGCCACCGCACGTGATTTGGGCGAACTGGGCATTGATGAAACATATGGACATGGCATGCTGGATCTGGAACGTGCCACCCGACCTGTTGGAACAGAATTAATACCAATTAACGACACTGTCGCCCGTCCATTGGAAACGGCACGTGTTTCTGGTACAATTGCACATCAAATTAAATCAGAAAATTTACAACTGGCATTCGTAGACGACTTTGGTCGCACATTTAAAACCCAGTTAAACGATAATATAAAAATACAAAATCCTGGACGTGCATTTGTTCGCCTGCGTGAAGAAAGCAAGCCAAATGCAAAAATTGGCAATATAGAATTTGGTATGCGCACCAGCGACTTTTTGGGCGCAGACGGATTTTTAAGCACAACAGACAAGACATCTATAACATACATTGCGACAAACGGCACAATTGACACAGGCAGCCTTAAATTTTTCCATCGCACAGAACTGGGGATCAGCAACCCACACATCAGCGGTGATTCTTCTGTTGTAACCGACTTTTCAAACATTTACACAACATCCATTACTTTGGGCGCAACAATGGGAAATTGGACAATTTCCATTGCAACAAACGATGCAATCATTGATGGTACAATGAATATGCGCCTGCCATCTGGACGCAATATGAACGGCACACTGTTATACAACGATTATCAAATCGACCTGGCATCACGTCCAGCGATTGAATATTCCGTTGGCTATAAAAATCTTACCGCCACATTTGTCGACAACCCATACGGCACCGACGAGGTCTATGTTTTGGCCAAAGGTAAATTGAAATTTTGATTAAATTTCAATTACCTCGATTCCATCAGACATAATACCCTTGTGCGTAATAAAACTGTTCAGCGTATCACGATGCACATGCAGCCGTCGTGCGATTTCACTTTTGCTGCGCCCATCCGTCAAACGTTGCAGAATATATTTTTCACGTCCTTCCAGTTTAGACAAATTAGCACTGCCTTTTGGTCGCCCAATCATCTTGCCTTCGGCTTTGACGCGGGCCAGTGCTTCTTTTGTTCGTTGGGATATCAAATTTCTTTCAATTTCCGCAGACAAACCAAATGCAAACGCCAATACTTTACTGGTAATATCTGCCCCCAAACGATAGTTATCCTTAATCGTCCAAATTTTTGCCCCAATATCCATACAATGGTGCAAAATACTCATGATTTGCAGCAAATTACGCCCCAGTCGTGACAATTCGGACGCAATAATCAGATCGTCTTTTTGTATTCTTTTTATCAGACGCCCTAATTTTCGCTTATTTAAATCTTTGGTTGCAGAAATCGTTTCTTCTATCCATACGTCAACGGACAAATCTTGTTTTTCGCAGAATTTCTTTATTTCGAAACGCTGGTTTTCTGTTGTTTGATGATCCGTAGAAACACGAATATAGCCATATACCACAATATACTCCTTTTGGGTTGTGACAGTAAAAACTCTCTCAACCCCCGGTTTATGGCCAATATTCTAAAATCCACGCATTCAAATATGTATATGCCACAAATAAAATAAAAAACTTGTCTTTTGAAAATATGCATTTAAAATAAATACTTGTATGCCAGGAAGGGAATCAATGACACGCACAAAAAAAACAGCACATAAAAAGTCTGTATTTCGCCGATATTTATGGCCCTGTTTGGCGATAATTTTTGTTATTGGAATTGTTGCTGGTGCACTGTTTCTGTCACTTGGCCTTAATCAATCAGAAAAAACGGAACTGCGCCTGCACATAAGCCAGCCGTCACCGATAACATTTACCGACAATAATAATCAGGTATTTATATCATCTGCATCAACACCAGATATTAATAACAACAGAACACTGACCAATGCACAACACATTGAAATTTCATACAATTGGCTGTCTGGCCCATACAATCCTGCATTTAATATAAACCTTGATGATTCAGACCTGGCAAAATATGTAAAAATAAGCCCATTGGTTCATGGTAAATTCTCAATCAAAAACCCATATACAATCACATTTACCCCGGATGCGCCATGGCCTGCCGACACAAAATACACAGTCAGGATATCCAAACGTCTGTTTTCAAAGGACGTTCACCCAGACCGTTATTCTGCGACATTTTCAACCAAGAAAATTGCTGCCACGCTGGATTCCTTTAACACATACCCATCACCCGACAATCCCAAAAAACTGATTGGCGTTGCGATTTTATCTTTTAATTACCCCATAAACACAGAACATTTTGCAGACAAGGTATCAATGCGTCTGGATGGTAAAAAAATAAAATTCGACATTAAATTTGACCGTTTTCATAGAACTGCCTTTGTTATATCTGAACCAATTTCTGTCATTGACCAAGAACAGGATCTGCGTCTAAAACTTAATCGTGTATCTGCAATGTACGGTCATTCTGACACAGAAAAAATAACTGGCAGTACAATAATCAATGCCCAGGATAATTTTTTCCGCATTACTTCACTGGAATCGATTGTCGCAGACGATTCCGAAAACAATGCACGTCAATTAATACTGATACAAACCAGCGCACCAGCCGCTGGCAAAACAGACTGGAAACAACATATTAACGCATACCTGTTGCCACAATACAAAGACAACTCTACATCGGACAACAACCATATATGGCAAAGCGACGAAATAACCCCAGAAGTATTACTGAATTCAAAAAAAATAAAGCTATCTCTATCTGACTTTGTCACCCCAGTGGGCGTTAACCAATATGCATTTGCATACAACATTCCTAATCCCAGTCCCAGATATTTGTACATTGACATAACACCGGGCGCAAAATCAGTTGGTGACTTTACAATGAAAAACGGTTTGAATACCGTTGTTCCTGTTTCCTATCCAGAACAATCGGTTAAAATCGCAGGTTCTGGGGCATTATTATCGATGTCTGGTGAAAAGAAGCTGGGGATTATGACACGTGGTGGTGTACACGATGCATATATAAAATTATACAAAATCAAATCATCTGAAATAAATCATTTAATATCACAAACATATAATGTATTTGCTTCTGACATAGAATTTAAGTCATGGTCTTTTGGAACATATGACATGTCTGTCGTATTTGAAAAGCGGATTCCACTGAATGTATCAAACGCAATTGAAACAAATTATGCTTCACTTGATTTGGGCGACTATATGGATCGTGTTTCCAATGATAAAACGGGTATTTTTATTATCCAGGCCGGCACATCAGAAAATGACGCTGAATTCAACGACAAACGTCTTGTCGTGGTGACAGACCTGGGAATAATTAGAAAGCTGAACACAGATGGCACATCTGCCCTGTTTGTGTCCAAGCTTTCCAATGGTGGTCCTGTACCAGATGCCCAAATAAATGTTTTGGGACGCAATGGCAACCCCATATGGTCTGGTCGCACTGATACCAATGGTCGTGCAGACATACCTGCCCTGCCATGGAACGAATACAAAAACGCGCGCGCACCTGTGGCAATTGTCGCCAGATTAAATGATGATGTATCATTTATTCCATATGATGCAGCCCATTCTCAACATGTCCAATACTCTAAATTTGATACCGGTGGCCAATATTCATATACCGACGTTCCATTAAAAGCATTTTTATTTTCAGATCGTGGCATATATCGCCCAGGGGAAACGGCAATTATTGGTGCAATTGTAAAAAACAAATCATTTAAATCACCCGAAGGGGTCCCCGTAAAAGTCAGCGTCACAGACCCCAGGGGGCGCATAATATTTGAAAAGAACATATCGCTTCACTCAGACGGCATGTTTGATATCCAGGTTCCAATTTCTGCATCTGCCGCCATTGGCGAATACAGTGTCAACGTTTATTCTTTGAACGTTCGTGCCACCCCCCAAGATTTGCTTGGCACCACCACATTTAGCGTTGCTGAATTTTCACCAGACACAATGAAAATAAACGCTGTAATTAACGGCGCAATCAGCCAAGGATGGATTTTCCCAAATACAATCAGCACCGACATTGATTTGCGCAATTTATTTGGCACCCCTGCATCCAATCGCCGGGTCAGCATTCGTGCAACATTGCGTCCATTAGAATTCAAATTTGACAATCTTTCACAATACAACTTTGTAATTGATGCGACCAACGACACCCCCATGTCATCCAGCAGTCCAATCAACAACCAAACATATGTCAAAACAATCGACAACATATATACCGACAGCAATGGCTTTGTCCACGCAGACATAAGATTTGACACCCCTATTCCAAACGGAACATACCTATTAACCGCAACAATTAATGGATTTGAGCCAAATTCAGGCAAATCCGTACAAACAACCATAACTTCACGTTGTTCAAATGCTAAATATTTGATTGGCCACCACACAAACACTAACTTAAAATACATTAATCGCAACAGTGGGCATGAAATTGATTTTATTGCACTGGATCACACATCCGCACCAATTGCAGTAAATGATTTGACCGTACGTTTTGTGCATCGTGATAAATTGACCAGCCTTATCAAGGACTATAATAATTTTTATAAATATCAAACAACAAATCGTGACACTGTCGTATCCCAAGAAAAAATCACACTTGCAACGACTGGTGCATCTATTCCATTGATAACAGAAAAACCTGGCACATACTTTGTTCAAATACTGGATGCCGCTGACAAGGTTATCTCAAACATCGAATACTTTGTTGCCGGCGATGATAACCCAGAACTGAATACCATACAAAGTTCCGAAATGGAAATAACCCTAAATTCAGAAACATACACTCCTGGGGATGAAATACAGATAAATATAACCACCCCATACCCCGGTCATGGTCTGATTACAATCGAAAGGGATAATGTATACGCATATAAATGGTTTAAGGCAGACCAAACATCTTCTGTCCAAAAAATCAAACTGCCCGCTGATTTTGAAGGCACTGGATATATAAACGTATCATTTATTCGCAGCATAGATTCACGTGACATATTCACATCACCATACACATACGCTGTTGCCCCATTCAGCACTGATATAAAATCCAGAACGATTGACGTCACACTGAATGCACCAAAAATCATTCGTGACAACAAATTAAACATTGAATACGAATCCAGCCAATCTGGTCGCATGATGCTGTTCGCCATAGACGAAGGAATTTTACAGGTTGCACGCTTTAAAACGCCCAATCCTTTAAAATATTTCTTTGCAAAATCTGCGCTTCAGGTTGAAACATTTCAGATATTATCATTACTGTTGCCAGAATATAAAATACTGCGCGAATTTGCCAAAACAGGTGGTGGTGATTTCGATGCACCCGACACAGAATTATCGTCTCCATTATCGAATCCATTTGCACGTCGCATATTATCACCTGTGGCGTTTTACTCAGGTATTATTGATGTCACAGCCAACACAAAAAACAATATAACATTTGACGTACCAGATAACTTTAATGGCACATTAAGAATCTATGCAATTATAACAAATGACGTTGCAGCTGGCGCATCTGAAATTGAAACCACTGTACAAAGTCCACTGGTTATATCTGTATCCAATCCAACATTTGTTGCCCCCGGGGACACATTTGAGATAAATGCACTGATTGCGAATCTTACAGACATCAGTGATGGCATCAACATTCAAACAGACATTGTCACATCAGATAACATAAAAATAACATCTGGTGCACAAATGGAAAATCATATTCAAAATGGAGATGATCACCTGTTCATATTCCACGCTCAAACAGAAAACACACCTGGTGCATCAGAAATAACGATTAATGCCAGTGCTGTTAATGATAACGGTTTGGCCCTGATTAATCGTTCAATGACATCATCAATATCAGTGCGTCCAGCGACCCCATTTGAAACCCACATAAAAACAGACATCATAAATAAAAAGCACGAAACGATTAAACGCTTTCATATTGATATGTATCCAGAACACGCAACCCAAACCCTGTACATATCTCAAACGCCTGCAATATTAATCAAGCCCCTGTTTGAATATCTGTCAAAATATGATTTTACGTGTACAGAACAACTGGTTTCCAAGGCAATTCCATATGTCCTGTTGCCAGACAACACAATTTTGGGCACAAACTATAACGTATCGTCCAAGAAAATTGGCGACACAATAAACACATTAAAGAACCGCCAAAACCCAGACGGTTCATTTGCCCTGTGGCCAACCAGTACCACCCATTCAACCGACAAAGGCAACGCTGAATTGACTGCATATGTCGTTCACTTTTTATCCATGGCCCGTCAAAACGGTTTCAGCGTACCAGACACAATGTTGGGACGCGCCATTGATTTTCTGCGTGAATTTGCAGGCACGACAATTACTACCCCTGAACACGCACACGCAATTGCATATGCGATATATGTACTGACCACAAACGGATATGTCACAACCAGTTATATCGACAAATTCCAAGAATACGCTGATAAAAACATCAGCCACTGGGAATCAGAAATTTCTGGGGTATATATCGGGGCCAGTTTCCAAATTATGCGCCAATCTGACCGGGCCCAAGAATTAATCCAGCAATATAAACTGTCAAAACACAGTAGCTTTAAATATATGTCTGCATATTCAAACAATGTATCCGACGATGCGACATATCTGTACATATTAAACACATTGTTTAACACCCCAATCACCTATACTGGCAATGCCATCACTGGTTATATCAATCGTGGAAATTACGATGCCTTTACATCTGCAAAAATTGTAATGGGGTTAAATGGGGCGGCAACAGGCAATTCTGCTCCATCATCTGTAAAAATATTATACAACGACGCCCCATTGGATACCCATAATGAATCCAACATCCTAATTGCCCAGGTACCAACACCTGCCGAAACATTGGATTTAGAATGCTTGTCTTGTACACACGACACCCCACTATATTACGCCCTGGTCACCCAAGGATTTGCCACCACCGCATCAGACGAATCCAATGGCATTGAAATTTCTCGCACATATTATGATGAAAACGGCAACAGAATTGCATCCGCCAAACTGGGCGACATTGTGACTGTAAAAATCAGTGCCCGCGCACGTGGCACAAACTATCTGCCTGACATTGCCATTACTGATTTGTTGCCCGGTGGCTTTGTTGCCGAAGACGTTATTGGCCCGCAAACATTTTCTGAAATACGTGAAGATCGTGTAATAATTTACACAGATTTAACACGTGACACATCCGAATTTACATACACCGCCCAGATAACTGCCGCAGGCACCTTTGCCATACCTGCAATCAATGCAACATCTATGTATAATCCAGACATAACCGCAACGAAAACACCAACATCCAAAACATTCAGTGTATTAAGTCAAGTTAATGAATAAAAATCCCAAAAATTTAAAACAAACATTAAAACGTCTTCCACGATTTTGGCTTTTTTGCTTGGCAATAGTTATTGTATACATATTCATTCGCCTATTTTTTACCCCACATTTATTATCAGACACATATTTTTCACGTGCCTATTACGACAGAAATGGCCAATTATTGCGCCTGACATTATCTGCTGATGAAAAATATCGAATATTCACGCCATATAATCAAATTCCACCAGACATCATTCGCGCAACTATTTTATACGAAGATAAATATTTTTACGCACACCCAGGCATCAATCCCGTTGCCCTGTTTCGTGCCACACGCAACTATATATCCGGCAATACAGACACCGCCGGCGCATCGACCATAACGATGCAGTTAGCACGTATAAAATACAACATAAACACCAAAACAATCCCCGGAAAACTGGAACAGATTGCCGCAGCAATTTATATTGACGCTTTTTATTCCAAGCAAGAAATTATCGAAGCATACCTAAATTTAGCCCCATATGGTGGCAATATAGAAGGCATCGGTGCCGCATCAACAATTTATTTTCATCGTCCTGCACAAGATTTATCAACAATTCAGTCAATAACCCTGGCAACAATTCCCCAGAATCCCACCAAACGTGGTCTGAACACGTCACATGGCATGACCACCATGGCAAAAATGCGAAACGATTTGGTACGCCGTTGGCTATCTAAATATCCAGACGACTCAAATTTATCCACAATGGTTCAAATGCCCCTGTCTGTATACGGTTTCAGTGATTTACCGTTTCACGCCCCCCATTTCACAGACCGCCAGATTACACACGACAAATCTGTCCCGCAACAACCCGATTCGATAATTACCACTACGCTGGATTTGGATTTACACAATCATCTGGAACGCACGCTTCGCCACCAGGTTTCCATCCGCAAACACATGGGGGTTAAGAATGCCTCTGCAATACTGATAAATTACAAAACCATGCAGGTTTTATCATATATTGGATCTGTAAATTATTTTGATGAATCCATCCTGGGGCAAAATGACGGCGTCATCGCCCGACGCAGTCCAGGTTCCACCCTTAAACCCCTGATATACGCATCTGCAATTGCAGACGGCCACATACATTCGATGACGCTGCTAAAAGATGCACGAATAAATTTTGGTGTATACGCCCCTGAAAATTCAGACAGTGAATTTTATGGTCCCGTATTGGCACGTGATGCCCTGACCCATTCCAGAAACATTCCTGCGATTAATCTGGTTCGTCAGATTGGTCTGAACAAATTCTATAAAACACTGTCAGATTCCGGGGTCAGCAACCTGAAACCACCATCACATTACGGCATATCTATTGCACTGGGTGGTGCCGAAGTTTCCATGTACGAACTGGCTGACATTTATGCCACGATGGCGAATCTGGGCACACGTCGCAGCATAAAAATGCGCACATCTGCCCCCGATGAAATAACAGGTCACATCTTATCACCAGAATCATTCTTTATGACATTGGATATGCTGGCCCGTCAATATTCCCCCGACAAAAAGATTCCATATGCCAAACACACACCACAGCGTATAACCCACTATTGGAAAACGGGCACATCATCGTCATATCGTGACGCATGGACAGCTGGCATATTTGGCGACTATGTATTAATTGTATGGGTTGGTAATTTTGACGGCGCACCGAACAATGCATTCAGCGGCGCAAAAACAGCCGCCCCAATATATTTCAGCCTGGCTGACAGCATACTGGAATACAACAGACAGCACGACATACCAACAAAAGACAACAATTTTATGCATGATGATTTAAATATTGCAACCGTTGAAATGTGTGCCGATGTTGGTGGCATCGCAGGCCCCCATTGTCCAAAATCTGTATCTGCGTATTTTATCCCGGGCGTATCACCAATTAACACATCACCGGTTTATCGTGCAGTTCCCATTGATAATGCCACTGGGCGTCGTGCATGCAACGCCGATCCTAAAAACACCCACATGGTGGTTTATGAATTTTGGGATGCAGAATATCTGGACATGTTCAAACGTGCGGGAATTGAACGCAACACCCCACCCCCATTTATGCCGGGCTGTGAATTAGATGACATTTCTGCGAACACATCGGCACCCCTGATAATATCACCATCAGACGGCACAAATCACGTAATCGTATCAGACGCCAACCAGGCACAAATATCATTTATGGCCATTACTCAGAACCCAGACGATAAAATTTTTTGGTTTCTGGATGATAAAATGATAGCCCGAACAAAACCGGGCGAAACCCACGTCCAGCCTGTATCAATTGGCACCCACACCATTCGCATTTCCACCGATACTGGCACCGGCACATCACATAAATTCAATATTATAAAATAATCACCGACACAAATATTTTTTAAATCATAAAAATCTATATTTACGAAATACTATATTGAAAACAGTAAATAAATTTGCAATTTTAGCTGCCTAAAAAAAACGGTGGTTTAGATTCTGTACCACTTGCCATGATTTTAACACAGGATTTCTAGCACTGTCAAGCATCAAAAACCGCCGAATCTAAACCACCGTTTTGCATAGGGGAAAGAGAAATGAAAAACATAAAATTAAGTCCATTTAAGCGGTTATTAATGTTTGCATTAGTACTGATATCTAATGTATGTATGGGCACAAAAATATCGTATGGTGCCTATGCCATTGGGCTATCTGATCAATCTATGTATACTGTGTGTGCAAGCATTTGCGCTGCTGTAAATGCACCAAACGTAGTATCTGGTACATCAATGTTAACTTGGCCCAATGTAAGCTGTGGTGCTGTTTCCTTTATTCAAAGCGCTTGTTATTGTTTTTCCGCAACAGAAGCGTCCATGTTGACCCTTGCAAGAACTGGTAGCGTAAATCTTTTGGTTTATTGTAGCAATTATGCACTATTTTCACCAGTAGCGTGTTTGTTTTCTGTAACAGGTAACACGCCAACAATAACATCCTGTGCAGCGGGTAAGTATTTGAGTGGCAGTGCATGTTATAACTGTCCGGCTGGACGGTATTCGGCTGGTGGAACAGTGGCAACCTGTACGGTCTGTCCCGCCGGACGATACGCATCAACTACGGGGCTATCAACCTGTACGACCTGTCCCGCCGGACGATACGCATCAACTACGGGGCTATCAACCTGTACGGCCTGTCCCGCCGGACGATACGCATCAACTACGGGGCTATCAACATGTGCTCCGTGTCCAGGCCTGCCGTGTATGGCGAATGTTGCTGGCAACACGAGTCTATTTTCAACTTGTGTATTTGGAATACTGACAGCAACTGGGGCGAATTCAATTACAAAATGTTATGCCGCAGCAATTACAACCGGTCAACAAATAGGAACTTCTATGATCTTTATCGGTTATACTGAAAATGGTCATATGTATGACTTTGCAGGCAGCTGTATGTATCAATAAATACGTGTGATTAAAACAAAAAGCTAGAGGATTTACTGTGCAAAACATAAAATTAAGTCCATTTAAACGGTTTTTACTAATCGGATTGTGTTTTATGACAAACATATTCATGAATACAAGATTTTCATGTGCATTGGTTTGGCATACTATGGCCAATACACAGAATCTGGCTGATGCAGGATGTGCCTCACAATGTATTCTTCTTAACAATTCCTACGTAAGTGGGAAATGGGGCAATAATTTGCTATTCTATTTAGCAGGCAATTCTGGTTGTATTAGCTCAGACAGATGTTATTGTATGAACGAAACTGAAGTTGCCATGTTCAATTCACTGGATAGAATGACTTGTGGTTCCTTTAGCGGTTTTGCTGACTATCCAAACATAGGTCCTGCCTACCTTGCAATAGGCTCATGCATGGGAACAGTTGCATTACCAGCTGGCATAGTCGCATCCACAGATTGTAATTGTGCTAACCTTAACTACATTAAAAAATTGGTGTCAACTACCGTGAACAATTTGAGCTATTTTATACAAATATGTTCGGAATGTTCAACCGGACAAATAGCTTCTAACAATCAATGCGTGCCATGTCCGGCAGGCACATATAAAGCAGGAGGAAACACTTGCACCCCCTGCAGCATAGGCTATTATAACTCATTAACAGGGCAAACAAGCTGTTCATCGTGTCCATACGGTACAATTGCCAACACATCTTTTGTCTTTGTTCAATATGGAAACACTCATTATGGAACGGCGGCTGCTGTTTACACATCGTCTACGGGTGCATCAGCTATAACTGAATGTTATGTTGGTAATAGCTATTGCTCAACAAATTGTACATCAACACACTATTTAGCGGGAAATATAGATAAAACGGGTTTCTATTATCCAACAAAAAATTGTTATTATAGTTATTAGGTTTTTATTATGAAGCGCAAAGATAAAATAAAAAAATTAGCTGAAGAATTCCTGTGGTCTAATGGGGGGATGTCTGTCGGTGGATATGGGGGGGGTAAACGGGTATTGAAAAAAATGCCATGGTATAAACTAATGCAAGGTAAATAAAAATGAAACCAAACCCACAAAAAATTAATAAAAACAATACATCTAATAAAAAGCAACCAGCTATATCTATTCTGGTCGCCAATTACAATAACGATATTTATCTGGACGATTGTATCCGCAGTATCGTCACACAAACATTCACAGATTTTGAATGTATTATCGTTGACGACGGTTCAACAGACGGTTCAAAAAACATCATCAAACGATGGGCTAAACAAGACCCACGTATTATCCCAGTGTTCCAAGAGAACAAAGGTGTATCTGCCGCACGTAATGTCGGATTAAATATGGCACGTGGACGCTGGATAAGTTTTATGGATTCTGACGACTGTTTTTATTCTGATGCGTTAAAGATTTTATACGAAGTTGGTGAACAAAACCATGCTGACATCATCGGTGGTGGTGGGGTGACGGTACCAGACGACTTTAAGTTGGCTGACACACCGGTGGTAAATTATGCAAACCCACAATTTGTAATCTTGGGCTTTAACGATGTCGATGTTATCAAAATGGAATATCTGGGGGAAACCCATCGATTGGTGTGGGTGTGGCGCCGACTGTTCCGACGAGAGGTCTTGCAAGATGTCCGCTTTGACGAACAACTGTACCCGGGTGAAGATACATGCTTTATATATGAGGCCCTGCCACGTGCCAGACGTATTATAGAAACACGTGCAATGGTTGTATATCATCGTGCAGCACGTCGTTCTGTATCGGCTGCGCCATTTAATCAAAAATCATTTACATGGATTGTACCGACAATGCACCGATTGCGTTGGATTATGGATACATATTATTCAAAACGATATCATAAACATTTCTATGCAAATTATTTAGATATGTTAACGTACGAGTTTATTATAAAAACACTTGCCAGTGGTCGTATGATGTATGAATCCGCAAAACAATTAAAACAAATATACGGCACAGAATATTTTCCGACAAAATACTTGAAACGCAGTCGCCGTATCATACTGTGGCTGTTTATGAAAATCTTTGGCTAAGGTGTTTTCTATGAAGTTATCTGTAATTATACCATGCTATAATGTTGCACCATGGGTTGACCGCTGTTTATTAAGTGTCACGAACCAAAGCTTAACAGATATGGAAATTATCTGTATCGATGACAAATCAACAGATAATACACTGGAAATACTAAAATTATGCGCCAAGAATGATTTGCGTATACGTATTCTGGAAAATGATGAAAACATGGGTGTTGGATACAGCCGAAATCGTGGTATCGATGCGGCCCAGGGTGAATTTGTTGGCTTTGTTGATCCAGACGACTGGATTGAAAGTGACTTTTATAAAAAATTAATCAAAACCGCTGAAAAGACCCAGACGCCTGTGGTATGCGGTGATGTTATTGAACATCCAATAAAAGGAAAACCATTTAAAATAAATATCCCTGTTAAAGAAAACTTTCACCATTTTAAGTATCATTATTCAGCGGTCTATTTGCGTGACATGCTGAACAGATATAATTTACACTATCCGAACCTGTGCATTGGCGAAGATTCTGTTTTTGAATCGATGGTCAAAACCCATATGCCAAAACCAATTAGACATGTACGTGGTACGGCATATCACTATATGAAACATTTTGGCTCGTTGGATGCTGTAATATGGGGTGAAAAACAAGTTGATGACTTTATAACGTCTCTTGCAAAAATTATTGACTGTTATAATTTGGCAACTTTTGTGGATAAAAAGTCTTATGAAATCGCTGTAGAGCGCCGATTTTTATTTATGTGCAACAGAATATTGCGTGTTGCACCAGACAATCAGATAAAACTAGCGACTGCGGCATGTTCGTTGTTCAAAACACTACGACACATAGATTTTTTAATCGAGAAAGATTATTCATTGGTGTTGTCGCTGTGGAATAACGACCCCAAAGGTGTTATAGAAATCGTAAAACAGAATACCTATTTTGTACGAGACTATAAACTGTTCGGCAAATTCAAAATTGCTACGGTTCACTACAGCCAAATTGAAAAACATGTGTATCTGTTCGGTGTAAAAATATGGAGCGCTTAAAAGCAATAAAAAAACCGCCATCCGGCGATTTTTCATTATTTTATCAGACCAAACTTAGTGATATAGTTAAATGATATACCAACAATAAAATTACTGCCGTATACATCCACACCACGTGCACGTGCACGACGATATTGAACATACGGCCCCAATGTCAAATCGCCCCATAAATTCGTATCCAGACGTGCAACCGCACTTAAATCACGTTCCAAGTCTGTTTCCTCATAACTAGAATATGCCAAATATTCACGATAATATCCATTAGACGACAGCTTTACCCCATCACGCACTTCATATTCTAAACGCCACCCCACTTCTGCAGCGGTTTTTGAAATTTTATTATCGGAATATGTAAAATCATATTCATACACGCCGGTTAGATACAGACTTTTTACAACCTTGTTGTCAAACAGTGATAAACCAGCATTGGCACGAACAATATTCTGTCGTGGTGCATCACCTGTTGTCACAAATTCAGTATCATATGCCGCACGAACAGTCGGACCAAACTTAAATCCTGAAAATTCCCAACATTCATATTCCAAATTACTGGACAACAATATATCATCAGCATTTTCACTGGATGTCGTTTCCCCATCTTCGGGTTTCAGTTTGGTTTCCCCATATTCCATAAACAGTGTATTATCCCATTGGAAACGATTTTTCTTGTATTCTAATGCTGTATCAAATACACCCTTTATAAATTCTTGACTGTCCGCCGCCAATACAGACACAGGCGAATTCTTGTATTCATTGGCATTACGAACCTGGGTTTGCGATAGTTCCAACCCGATACGACGCACAGACAAAACCAAGCTGGCATCATCACCTTCTGCGAATGCCGATAATGGCAACAATCCCAACAGACAAATCAAAGAAACTTTTTTCACACCATCCCCCAATTAAAAACTATTTCCAAATACGCAATCCGGTATCCATATTGGCAAAATGCCATCCCCCCTCACGCACAGCAATCGTAAATGCCCCACGCTGGGTCACCGGGACATCCAACGTCACAGTTGCCCCATTAATTCCACGTGTCTGAAAATCAATCTTTTCATCACGTGCAATTTTATTCAGTTCCGCCCAATCTGCAATTACATCTTTTAAGTTAACTGTCACGACAAAATAATTCTTGTCCGCTGCATTTGGCAACCAGTTCTGAATTTCATTTTCAACCAACCACTGACGTGCTGCATCTAAATCCAGCGTCATCGAAATATTGGCAGAATACGTCGTATCAGACGTCTGTTCCCCATCAATCGCAGTTGTTGCAATCAATCCCATCAGTTTTGCATCATCTGTCGCCTGTAACGCCGGCAACAATGTTCCCCTGTCAGAATATTGCCCCAAAACATCCGTTATAATCTGCCGTCTTGCCTCTGTCATGGCCATGTTTTTTGCGGCATTCGCAGTATCACTGGTGACATTAACGTTTGCCACACCGTATAAACCGGTGGCATTTGCCACCGATATATACACAAGCCCCAACAAAGCAAATAAATATTTTTTCATGCTATGCTATTTTATACCTTAAAAACGTGCAGTCAAGCCAACACGAACCCCCAACGACTTAAAGAAAGAATCAATTTCATCTGAAACAGTATCTTTCCATCCATTGGACCGAACATTGTTTATATACACCGCTGTTGCATCTGGGCCATATTCATAGTCCCCATAAATAAACCCATTCAACATTGCCTGTTCCGCTTCGGCACGATCTGCAAATGTTAATTCAGGATCATTTTCATACGCATCTAATATCCCATCATAGACAGCCTGCCAGTATGTAGGATCCAGATACGTATTCGCATCTGCCCCACTTACATTATAGTAATCATATGTCACACCCAATGACAAAGACACACGATCCGTCAGTGCTGTTGTCCAATTTGCCCCCAACCCAATATGAAATGCAGAACCGATACCGGCTTCATCTTCGATTGATTTTGGATGTTGCCATTCTGTACGATATGGTTGATCTGCGGTTGCATTATATCCAGGCAAACCAATTTCCAGGCGTGCGGTCACCGCATTATTTTCATTGATATCATACAACATATCCAACGCCAAGAACGGTCCCGACCACGTCACTTCGTATGAATGACTCATATTAGACTGATGAAAATAGAACGAATCCATCGTATCAACATACCCAGACAATCCATCCAATGGAATTCCCGCCAAATCGGCCAAATCATCACCATCAATATCAACATATACAAAATCTTTAAACTGATATTGTACATCATTGGTACTTAGCACCTGATAAAATCCAATTGCTGGCCAGCACTGGGTCATACCATCATAATCTGTACACGAACCGTTGTTATTCAGCGTATCAATCTTTAATCCATAGTTCCCCTTGGTCTCCAGGGTATATTTAAAGTGACGCCACCCAATCGATGGTGTAATTTTAACCTTGCCCCATGTAAAGACATCTTTCAATCCCACACTGGCGTTCAGCCCCAGCATATCACCGCCCTTGGTTGCACCAACCGACAGCGCATGCCCCATTTGAATTTGTTCCAGACCACCTGCATCATTATACCAGCGTTGCACCTCATACCCGCCGTTTGAAATATCGTCGTCAATCATGGTTGATTCACCAATCTGCATACCATATTCCACGCCGGCCTTTAACGCCAAAACGGATTTTCCAACATTAAAATCATAGCCTGCATTAACATCAAACACAGCCCATCCCAAATTATCATAATGCAACCGAGACCCAGCTGTATTCATATCAAACTGCCACATTCCGGTCTTATACGACAGCCCCGCATCCAGTTTAAATCCACCAGACTTTACCTGTTCTTTTTGCCCCTTGGCATTCTGCTGCTGTGATTGGCCACGATTTTGCATTGCCACACGACCATTTTGAGCATTTTGACCATATCTATTTGTATACGACGAATAACGTGCCTGATTATATGCACCCGTTCCCATCGTGCTGCGTGAATTCGAATACGCAGATGAGTTATATCGTGCCACCTGGGGCGATTGATACGTATTCCCTGTATAATACGTTCCAGCCGCATTTACAGCCGCCGGCACCAATACCAGCATTGAACATCCACACAAAATTTTTGATAAAGCCTTCATATTTTTTCCTTACCTTTCACAATTATCAACATAATAATATCATAAAAAGGTTGAAAAAAAAACATGTTCTTGTCAAAATACACAAAATAAATGCGGTCATGGCGGAATTGGTAGACGCGCAGCACTAAGGATGCTGTGGACAAAATCCTTGGGGGTTCGATTCCCCCTGGCCGCACCAATTTAGTTGCATAAAAAAATATATTTTACTTGCCCGGTTTTTCTTAAATTTGCTACACTTACCCATATAAGGATGAAGGGAATCAAGGCGATTTTAGCTGTATGCCTTGTGCTGCTTGGCTTTGGCGGCGCATACGCAACAGATGATACCGACGCAGCACGCGCCGCTGTACGTCGTGTCACAACGGGCACAACCACAGCCAGCCGCAAAAAAACGCCCACCCCCGCTGAACCGGGCATAAAGTCTGGCATTTCACGCCAAACAAACATTTCCAACAAAACCCCACAAAACACACGCCAGCGCACAACCGCAACACGATCTGGAACATCTGTTTCAACAGTGTCTCGGACGGCATCTTCACGCAATCATGTTCCCGAATCTGTTTCCGCCCGCAGTACCAGCACCAACGTCACCAGTCGGGCTGTTGCCGCTGGCACAAGTGCAACAAAATCCGCATATGCCCCGCAACGTTCTGCCACGATTACACGTTCTGCAACACGCAGCATACCATCCGGAATCCGCCAAAATCGTGAATCTGCCCAGCGTGCATCCATTGGCCGCAGTGGCACCACACCATTGCAAACACTTGAATTGCGCAACACGATAATGAATTCCAACAACAAAGAATGTCGTGATGTTTACTATAAATGCATGGACGAATTTTGTGCCAACAAAGACAGCCAATTAAAACGTTGCGCATGTTCATCACGCTTGAACGAATTTGACACTGTAAAAAAACAATTGGCAACCGCCGAAGAAAAAATGCTGGATTTCAGTCAACGCCTGTTGACAGTCAGCATGAACGCCGAAGATGCCGCCGCCCTAAATGTTGCCACCGAAGGCGAATTGGCATTTAACAAAAAAGACAAATCCGATTCGCAAAACATCCTGAACGAGATATCCAAAAAACTTAATAAAACGTTCGAAGATGAATCTTTTGACAGAAATTTAACAGCAATCTCTTTATCCTTAAACGAAGACGCCGCCTTTGATAACGTCGATTCATTGATGGGCGCATCAACCACCCTAAAAACGGGCACAGAATTATATGCCGCCGCCCTGCCGGTATGTCGTGAAATGGCCCAAGAAGTCTGTACCGAAGACCAGTTATCAATTGCAGAAAGCGGCTATCAAATGCAGATTGAACAAGATTGCAACACCGTTAAAAAATCGTATCAGTCCCAAGCAGATCAAGCACGCAACAAGGTACGTGAAAACAGCGCATTATTGGACATATCACGCCTGAATGTATACCAAGACAGAAATTCCGATGATATTTTAACATGTAAAAAGAAAATGTTGGAAATGCTGACCAACCAATCTGTATGCGGACCAAATCTGGTAAAATGCCTGGACACAACCGGCCAATATATTGACCCATCAACCGGCGAAGCATTTTTAACAGTGAATTTAGCCAACTTAAATTATTTAATAACCCGACCATCTGCAAATCAAACATGGGTTGGAATGCCTGGCAACGAAAAATTTGTATCTTTCTTAAATTCCAAGAAACAGTACCTGGAACCCGCTACTGAACATTGCCAGGATATTTCTGATTATGTATGGCAAGACTTTATTGAAGACGCCCTGTCACAAATCAAATTGGCCCAAGATGCAAAACTGGAAGAAGTCCGCCAAAGTTGCACCACCCTTACAACGCAATGCATGTCCAACACTGCAAAAACACTGGAAGAATTTGACGCACGTGCGTTATCTACATTTGGCGTTATTGCAGACGTCACTGTAAATGCAATGTGTGCGAATGTAAAAACAGCGTGCACAGCACTGCTTCAAGCAACGGACGGCGACACAGACTGGATTGGTGGTATGACCGAAATTGCGACAGACAAAACATACGATACAGTTATCAAAACCTGCCGCGAGGTTGGACGTGCCTGCATCATCCAGGTATGCAAATCAATTTCTGGCAACTTTGGGCTGTGCGAAAATATTGAAACATCCGTTAACCGTAAGTCTATTATTAACAGAACCGCATGCTGGCAAGAGGTTGTTGATTGCGTTGCCGATGCAGGCGCCGAATCTATCAACAACATAATGGACCAGTTGGTTAAACGTAATATAATTACAGACACCCAAGACGAAACATATGGGGAAATTCCTGCGTATTCCTTCTATAAATCATTATATTACACAGACAACAAAGATATATACGACGTTTTAAACATAAAAAATTCTGGCTATCACAGCGATTATGCTGACCAGTGTATTACCAATGGAGATTCCTGGAAAGAAACAGAAAATGGCGAAAAAGAACTTGTCCCCGGTAACAAGAAGGAAAATTGCGTATACGACATATGTATTGAATCTGAGAAATGCCAAGGATTTGAAGATAATTCTCTTACATGCAAAACATGTCGTATTGCTGAAAAAATTTGGGGCAACTGCGAGGTTGTACCATCAACCGTCTTGGGCGAACTGGCACACAACAAAATAAAAAAACCAATCAACGATTCAGACAGTACATTGTTGTATTGGTTTGCACTAAACACCGGTACAGACCAAATGGCAGACTCTTGTCGTGACACATCATGTGGTCCTGGGTACAAAATGGATCCTGAAAATGGCCTATGCTATCCTGCATCTATGTTCACTGCTGACGGCGGACGCTGCAGTATAACTGCATTTGACACCCCAGAATCTGATGAATCCAATTGCTGTACCAGCGACAATTTCAAGGATTCATGGGGCAACTGCTGCATGGATGGAAAACATGAGATTAAAATCCAAAATTACGATAATTCCATAGACCGCAACTATATAAATGCTATCCAGGATCTGGCAGAAACAAATAATGAATTAAAATTGTGTTTACCAGCAACAGTAAAAAGCGCCCAACTGGTAATGACATTTACTGGCAACGAAGAAACTGGCTACTACCCAGATGATTCACAATACTTATTAATTTGTCTGGATGGCACACTTGACGCTTCTGGTGACAACATCGAATGTGGAGGTGGCCGGTATCTGGTGGTGAACAATGACACTGGCGTATACTATGTTCCAACAAACCCCAACAGCGTCACCCAATATTACCTTCGTAACAGCGGCCAACAGACGTGCACGCTTATATATGACGAAGAAGAACAGAAATGGGAATGGCAATCATCTGTTAACAACGCTACGTGTGATGGGGTGTTGCCGTCCAACGAAACAGGCGTTCCCGGAGAACAAGCATATAAAATTCGCTGGAATTAAAAAATCCTGTTAACACAGGATTTTTTTATTTAAACAATTTGATATCCTTAATCACCTTGTTTACTTCAGTGATTTGATTGGGCATAAATCTTCCCAGCACCCAATCAGCTGGATCCATTGGCAAATTAAAATCACGTGGGTGTCCGATTCCTATCCTTATACGTCTGTAATCCCGTCCGACATTTGCATCAATTGATTTGATACCATTGTGCCCTGCACTGCCACCACCGACTTTTTCTTTCAGTGTACCAACGGCTAAATCCATGTCATCATGAATCACAACCAGGTTTTCCAATGGAATTTTATAAAATGTCATCAGTGCCAAAACCGCTACACCACTGTTATTCATGTATGTTTGTGGCTTTACAAATATAACACGTCGCCCATCAATATCCACAACAGACGTCAGTGCATTTTTTTCCTTTTTCCATACACCATTATCAACAAACGCATCAACAGCCATAAATCCAACATTATGACGTGTATTATTATATTCTGTCCCCGGATTCCCCAGTCCAACCACCAACAACGGTTTATTTTCTTGCATATTCAGTACTCTTTTTTTTATTATGATATCATACAAAGGAGCAAAAAATGAAATTAAATTCCATCGCTTTTTTTACCACTGCTGCAATTATGTTATCTGCAGGCAACGCAAATGCAAATTTATTGTTTGATATTTATGCTGGGGCAACTGCTGGCATTGGCGCAACAACCAAGATAACAGACGGCCATTTCTATGATCACAGTGCACAAAGTTATGGTGCAGTATTTGGGATTGATATCCCAATGTTCCGCATCGAAGGCGAATATAGTTATCTGGACGGCCATGATACCAGCATCAATCTGGCAATGATAAATGCATACTTTAAAATTCCCACCCCTGTATTAAAGCCCTATTTTGGTGCGGGTCTGGGAACAACATTTGAATCAAAATACACCCCCAAGCATGGCAATGACATCGACATGGACAATTCTGTCACATACCAAGGCATGGTGGGCTTAACACTGGATTTACCGGTTGCCCCAATTAAATTCGACATAGAAGGTCGCATCTTATACGCCAACAATGCATATGAAATTGCCAACGAAATGGTAGATATCATGCACTATGACGCACGTTTAAAATTGCGTTATATATTCTAAAAACAACGCCTGTGGGGTAAAATATGCTGACACTGATTGATGGGAACTCTTTATTGTTTCGTGCATATTACGGTGTGCACAGTCGCTTAACACGCAGCGACGGCACACCAACAGGTGCCGTTTATGGGTTCCTAAATATGATATTACCAATATTGTCATCTGCGAGCCCAGACGACAAATTCGTATGCATATTTGACGCATCACGCATCACATTTCGTCAGGATATTTACCCCCCGTACAAAGCAAATCGCCCTGAAACACCAGCCGATTTAATATCCCAGTCCATATTGATACGTGAAGGTTTGGCATCACTGGGCATGCCTGTGTTATGCATTCCCGGCGTCGAAGCGGATGACGTCATCGCAACACTGGCGAACAAAAATTGTGCCACTGGACAAATCACACGCATCATCACCAGCGACAAAGATTTAATGCAACTGGTATCAGACTGTACATTTTTATATGACGGCATGAAAAACATTGAAATTCATGCACCTGGCGTTTTAGAAAAATTTGGTGTTCGTCCAGACCAGGTTATCGATGTGCAATCATTAATGGGCGATTCCACTGATAATGTACCTGGTGTCCCAGGGATTGGCCCCAAGAAAGCATCTGAACTAATAAATGAATTTGGCAATCTGGACAACCTGTATTCAAACCTGGCCAGTGTCAAGAACGAACGCACCCGCAATCTGCTGCACGAAAATCGAGAAAAGGCATACATTTCACGCCAACTGGTCACATTAAAAACAGACGTTGAATTGCCGGGGCTGAACATTACCCCATTTGTGTTTAATACGATTGGTGCCTTGGATTTTGTAAAAACCAAACTGGAAAGCAATTCTTTGGCAACCAAAATCGAAAAATTATTTCCAGCCGCAAAAAAAACAACAACCAGCCAACCAGATATTTTTTCATACCCTGGCTCTGAATGTGACATGCCAACCACATCCGAACAATCACCACAAAGAAAACGCACCATAACATACGAAACAATTACAACCCCTGATGCGCTAGACAAATTTTTATCACACATAACCGATATCGTCGCCATCGACACAGAAACCACAGGTCTGAACACAAACACAGATAAAATTGTTGGTATTTGCATTGCATACAATGATCAACATGGCGCCTATATTCCTGTTCGTCACCGCACCCAATCAAATGATTTGTTTGGCGAATGCACCCCTGCCCCAAACCAAATGCCGATTGATACAGTATATAAAAAGCTGTGGCCAATATTTACCAACCCAAACATAATCAAAATCGGTCACAACTTGAAATATGATTTTCATATTATGGAAAACGAAGGCTGGGACACCACAAAAATTCGCCCATTTGACGACACCATGCTGCTGTCGTATGCATTATATGGCTCTTTACATGGGCATGGTTTGGACGAGTTGGCGTCAAAATATCTGGAACACGACAACATAAAATTTACATCATTATTTGCACCAAAAACACGCGATGCAGACATGCACTTTGACACACTGCCAGTCGAAGTCGCAACACCATATGCCGCCGAAGATGCTGTGATATGCATGGCACTGTATAAAATCATGCGCCCACTGTTGAACAAAGATGACAAGTTACGCCACCTGTATGAAACATGCGACTTGCCACTGATGCCAATACTGTTAAAAATGGAACGCACCGGTGTCATGGCGGATCGCCAACGCTTAAAACAACTGTCGGTTGTTTTTCACGAACAGTTAACCCAATTACAGCAAGAAATTTGGGACGCCGCCGGTCACGAATTTAATATCGCCAGTCCGAAACAAATGGGCACCGTCCTGTTTGACGAATTGGGGTTGCCAGCGAATAAAAAACGTTCTACGGATGCGGATACATTGAATGAATTATCAGACCAGCACCCGATTATTGAAAAAATACTAAATTGGCGTTCTGTCGCAAAGCTAGCTGGCACATACGCAGACGCATTTCCACACCAAATCGCATCAGACGGTCGTATTCACACCACATATTTACAAACCAGCACCAACACAGGCCGCCTGTCCAGTCGTGATCCTAATCTGCAAAACATACCAATAAAAACATCCCTTGGCGAAGAGATAAGAAAATGCTTCATTGCCCCAACGGGTCGCACCTTGATATCGGTTGACTATTCACAAATTCAATTGCGCCTGCTGGCAGACGTCGCCAACATACAAACATTTCAAGAAACATTTAACAGTGGCGCCGACATACACGAACAAACCGCACGCAAAATATTTAACCTGCCGTCAAATACCCCGGTTCCAAAAGAATTAAGACGCGCCGCAAAAACAGTTAACTTCTCTATCATATATGGTATATCACCGTTTGGTCTGGCGGCACAACTAGGCACGTCACGCAGCGACGCCCAAAACATAATAAACACATACATGGCCGGTCTGCCTGAAATCAAAGAATATATCGAAAACATTAAAAAGTTTGCATCTGAAAATGCATATGTTTATACCCCATGGGGCCGTCGCATTGAATTACCAGCGATTCGTAATTCCCGCATGCGCAGCTATGCAATGCGTGCCGCCATTAATGCACCAATCCAGGGATTTGAAGCAGATTTAATGCGACGCGCAATGGTTGAAATTTATAATAAAATTATGATTCCAAACGCAGACAAAATACAAATGATTATGCAGGTTCATGATGAAATTGTATTTGAATGCGATGAACAATATGCATCTGATTTTGCCAAACAAATCAAATCAGCAATGGAAAACATAACATCCCTGTCGGTCCCCCTGGTTGCAGAATACATAATTGCCCCATCATGGGGGAAATAAAAATCCCACCAAACGGTGGGATTTTTTTCACTAGAAACCAAAAACCATACGCTGTTTTGACTGACGCTTCTTTTCATTACGAACCGCTTCTTCTTTCAAGCGTTTGCGTCGTGTAGTTGGTTTTTCATAACGCTGACGTTCTTTCATTTCACGATACAGACCTTCTTTCTGCGATTTACGTTTTGCGACACGCAAAGCCTGTTCGACGTTATTATCACGAACCAGAACCTTCACCATATGTATTCACCCCCTTTAGCGCATTTAATATATTTACTTAAAAGGGGGACACTCATCCCCCTTCTTTTTTTTGGTGGAGCCAATCAGACTCGAACTGACGACCCCCTGCTTGCAAAGCAGGTGCTCTACCAACTGAGCTATGACCCCAAAACTTTGCACTTTCAATTTGAAAGCGAACAGATTTTATCTATTTTAAAAATAAATGTCAACAGAAAAATTCTATTTATTGTTGACAAATATTTTTTGTACAATATAATTCTCTTTACTATGGCTACACGTATTCAAATTCCAGACGATTTTCAAACTCGTCTGCCTGAATTAAAAGAAAAATCATTTAAATGGCGTCTGGAATACAGTTCACGAACCGCCCTGTCCACCATTGCCCATATAACACACTACAGTCCAATTTTACCTGATGGCAAAAAAGCAAACGGCAACATAATCCTGGCCCCTGGTCTGGCCAGCAACGCAGATATTGAACCATTAATGCAGTCTATTACATATTGGGCATTAACCAAACGATTTAATATTTACGCAATCACAACCTTCCTGGGCGACTTCAAAGAAGAAATTACCCATGAACTAGCCGCCCAAAATACATTTTCTGAATTTATAACCCTGATGGACATGGGCATCGACTTAATCGAACAACAATGTCATGATCAGTGGACATGCATGATTGGTCATTCTGTTGGCGCAACTGGTGCAATTGAAATATTCAACAAACGTGTCCAAGCCAACAAAAAACCACGCCTGTCCGCTGCGATTTTGTTTGCACCATATACGATTCCACAGTGGCACGATTACATAAAATCAGTATACAAATCCCGGAACTGTGCACCAGATATAACAGACCAAGAATTTGAGAAAACACCAATTGGAATAATCAGTCCGCATGATATATGGCACAGCAAGAAAAAGCGTCACATCACAATATATCCAAAATTTTACGACGATGTTGATGATGTTGAAATTCGTCCAGATTTAATGTCTCAATACAACATACCAATAACTATTGTCGGTGGCGGCAAAGACCGTAAATCCCCCATAGAATTACTAAGAAAAATATATGATGCCCTGCAATTACAGTCAAACGCACACTTGTTCAAATTTGTTGAATTCCCGAACAGCAAGCATTCTTTTGTCGACCAACATCGTGATTATAATGCAATTATCAACCTTATAAAATCCCAACACATCAGAAAAAAGCGCTCTAAATAACACTGGACAGTTTTTTGCACACAGCATATAATAATAATCACTATGGCAAAGAAAAAATTTATAGAAAAAATCAAATCCTTTATACATGGTGACCATGATAATGGTCGCATAAAATGGTCACTGTATGGTCGTGTATGGCGTGAAATTGGTCGTCCATATTTAAAATGGCTGATTGCTGGTATAGTATTTACCATACTGGCCGCTGCCGCCGAAGCATACACCATCACCCTTGTCCAACAGGTCGTAGACCAGGCATTTATCGAAAAAAGCATGGCTGCAATATACTTTCTTGGTGGCCAGGTTATTATTGCATTCGGTGCCAAGGGCGCATTTACGTATGCAAAATCCCTGATTATGTCCAAGGGGGGATTGTTGGCACATGCTGATTTGCAGAAGAAAATTTATAACCATATGACACACATGAACCTGTCACGTTTCTATGGTGATGGCATTGGTAAAAATCTGAATTATTTTACGGTCCAATCTGGTGCTGTTTTAAGCTTGGTGACAAACAATGTAATCAAACTGGTACAAAACGTTGCGACACTGGCAATGACGCTGGGATTGATGTTCTATTACGCCCCACAAATGTGTGTTGTATTACTGTTTTTGACACCTGCAATCATGATACCAATGGTTGTAATTATGCGCAAACGCCGCAAATTATCACGTCAGTCTTTTGCAATTGCCAACGAAGTATCCCAACAACTTAATCAAACATTGCATGGCATCAAAACAATTCAAGCATTTGCCAACGAAGACAAAGAAGCAAAAAATTTTGCTCATGTATTAAATAATTCGGTTATAAACTCATACAAAAGCACCCAGGCAAACTCACTGCGTTCACCATTAATGGAATTTATGATTTCGATTGGCCTGTGTATTGCAATGATTATGGGCGGTCACTTTATTTCCAGTGGCGCAATCACAACTGGTGATTTCACTGCATTTTTATTGGCCCTGACTGCGGCATATAAACCCGCAAAAAGTATTACCGGCACAGGGGATTCGTTGCAACATGGCCTGCTTGCCGCCGAAGTTTTATTTGAATTCCTGGACAGCAAGCCAGAGATTACAGACAAGCCGGACGCAGTCGAATTAAAATCAAAGAAAATGTCTGTTGCATTTGACAATGTATCATTTGAATATACCCCAGGGGAACCAGTACTGCGTAACATTAACCTGACTGTTCCATCTGGCAAGATATGTGCACTGGTTGGTCCATCTGGTGGTGGCAAAACAACATTATTTAATTTACTGGAACGTTTCTATGAACCACAATTTGGCAAAATCACTATAAACCGTCGTGACATTCGCAATTACACACTAAAATCATTAAGAAAAAATATTGCCGATGTATCCCAAGACGTATTTTTGTTCAACGGGACAATTTCTGACAACATAAAATACGGCAATGAAACCGCATCAGACGAAATGGTAATGGCGGCGGCACGTGCAGCAAACGCACACGATTTCATCATGGAATTTCCAGACGGATACAACACATGTGTTGGTGAACGTGGTGGGCTGCTGTCTGGTGGCCAGAAACAGCGTATCGCCATTGCACGTGCGATATTAAAAGATGCACCAATATTGTTATTGGACGAAGCGACATCTGCGCTGGACACACAAAGCGAAAAAATGATTCAAGGTGCCCTAAAAGAATTAATGGTTGGTCGTACAACATTTGTTATTGCGCACCGCCTGTCAACAATCCTGGACGCAGACATAATATGCGTAATCAAAGACGGTCAAATTGTTGAAATGGGCACAGATGCAGAATTGTGCGCAATGAATGGCGAATACAAACGCCTGCGTGATATTCAGTTTAAAACCGAATCAAAATCATCCAAGAAATCAAAGAAATAAAAAAACGGGCAATGCCCGTTATTTTTATTTACGCCTTTTGCACAAAATCATCGTTAATCCATTTACCATTATTTTTTCCAACAACCTTTCACTTATTAAAATCTTGCCGTTTTCCAGTTTCATTATTTCCGAATGAGATATGTTTAGCACCTTTCCACACTCATTACGCGTTAAATTTAATGTACGCCTGGCGCGTTTCAAATAATGCCCCAGATATCTGGCATCAACCAAGATTACACTCATTTTTTCCTCCATCTTTTTTGTTAAACAAAAAACCGCCACAATTCAAGGCGGTTGGAGGCTCAAAACTATTAAGAGTAATAGCGTGCTTATTTAGATATATCGCAACCCTCCAACCAATGTTGGAGTTTCCCTTAGAGGTTTTGAGTCCTCACACCGGTTTCCCAATGCCAGCCCATTATAAATCATAAAAATGTATAATTCAAACAAAAACAACTCCGCCCCCGCCGCTGGATAAAAAATTACATAGAATGATTTAGATAAAAGCAAATCGGGCATCATAGTGTACAGACGCTACATAAGATGCCCGATTTGCTTTTAGATAATTTATTATGGTTAATTTCTTACCCAACTGTTAATTCTTTACCCTTAACATCAACATAGACAGTACCGCCTTCGCCAATTGTACCAGACAATATTAAATCTGCCACTTTGTCTTCAACAGCTGTTGTTATTAAACGCTTTAATGGACGTGCACCGAAAACCGCATCGTATCCATTATCGCCCAGCCACTTAATCGCCTTGTCGGTGATATTTAATCCAATTCTGCGTTCTGCCAATCGTTTTTCCAGACCACGCAATTGTATCTTCACAATACCCGCCATTACATCCTTGCCCAGCGGATTAAAGAACACAATTTCATCGATTCGATTTATAAATTCAGGACGGAAATTGCGCTTTACAGCCTCCATATCTGGCAGGTTGCTGGTCATAATAATTATTGTATTGGTAAAGTTTACAACATGCCCCTGGCCATCGGTTAAACGCCCATCATCTAATATTTGCAAGAACACATTAAACACATCTGGATTTGCTTTTTCAATTTCATCAAACAGCAAAACCTGATACGGACGACGGCGTACACTTTCGGTCAGTACCCCACCCTGTTCATATCCAACATATCCCGGGGGACTGCCAATCAGACGTGAAACCGAATGTGGTTCCATATATTCACTCATATCGATTCGTGTCATCGCAGTATCATCATTGAACAGATATTCTGCCAATGCCTTGGCAACTTCTGTTTTTCCAACACCTGTGGGCCCCAAGAACATAAAACTGCCCGATGGACGACGTGGATCAGACAACCCTGCCCGACTGCGACGAATCGCACGTGACACAACCCCCAGCGCATGATCTTGACCAACAACACGTTTGCGCAATTCATCTTCGATATTTAACAGTTTTGATTGCTCTTCAACACTAAGTCTGTCAGCTGGCACACCTGTCCATTTGCTGACCACCGCTGCAATATGTTCTGGCAAAACAGTTTTATATTCTTTTGCATCGGCATTCATTTTTGCAATTGATTCTTCCAGTTCTGGGATTTTTCCATACTGCAGTGCAGACGCCTTTTCATAATCACCGTTTCGCATTGCTGATGCAACTTCTGCCTTGGCTGCGTCCAGTGCCGCCATTGCATCCGACAAACCACGCATTTTTTTCTGTTCTTCTTTCCACGCTGCTGTCTGTTGTGCCGAATCAGCTGACAATTCATCTATCAACTTTTCCAGGTCTTTCAACCGCTTTTTCGATTCGTCATCTTTTTCTTTTTTCAGCGCCTGTTGCTCGATTTTCAACTGCATTAAATGTCTGTCAATTTCATCCAACCGCTCTGGTTTTGATGCAATTTCGATTCGCACACGTGCAGCAGCTTCATCAATTAAATCAATTGCCTTGTCTGGCAAAAATCTATCCGTGATATAGCGATTCGATAATTTTACCGCTGACACCAATGCCGCATCAGCGATTCGCACCCCATGATGTCCTTCGTATTTTTCTTTCAATCCACGCAATATTGAAATCGTATCGTCAACTGTCGGCTCATCAACATAAACTGGTTGGAATCGGCGTGCCAGCGCAGGATCTTTTTCAATATACTGACGATACTCGTCCAATGTTGTCGCCCCCAGACAGTGTAATTCTCCACGTGCCAACATTGGTTTTAACAAGTTACCTGCATCCATGCTGCCTTCACCTTTGCCGGCACCAACCAACGTATGCAATTCATCAATAAATAAAATAATCTCGCCATTTGATTCTTTGACAGCCTTTAATATTGCTTTTAACCGCCCTTCGAATTGGCCACGATACATCGCCCCCGCCATCAATGCCCCCATATCCAGCGACAGCAGTTTCTTTTTCTGCAAATTTTCTGGCACGTCACCTGATATGATACGTGTTGCCAACCCTTCTATAATAGCAGTCTTACCAACCCCTGGATTTCCAATCAACACAGGATTGTTTTTTGTTCTGCGTGTCAAAACCTGGACGGTACGTCGAATTTCATCTTCACGTCCGATAACAGGGTCTAATTTTCCATCCGCTGCCAGTTTTGTAAAATCCGTTGTATAACGTTCAATTGCCTGCTGCGGTGTTTCTTGCATTTCTTCTGGATTCATATATATATCCTTTTATTTTCTAATTGCCCTATATATAGTGCCAAAAATCCACCTTTCAAGACACAGGAACCAATCCCCACCATATCTTGCACCAATAGAAAAATTGTATTATGCTGGGAACAGATGGGGGTGCACATGAATAATTTCTCAGATTGCGACATAAAACAAATTCAATCACATGGTCTGACTGTTGACACAGTAATCAAACAATTATCCGACTTTAAATCTGGCTTTCCATACTCTGACATTGTATCCGCATGTGTCGTTGGCAACGGCGCATTTAATTACGATAACCAATTGGATAAATATATCGATTTATACGATACTAATTGCAATGAATACAATATTGTAAAATTTGTTCCTGCATCTGGTGCTGCCACCCGAATGTTCAAGGACTTGTTTGAATTCTTATCATCGGGTCAAATCAACACCACCACCCAAACCGTATTAGATAACATCACCCGATTCGCATTCTGGAACGATTTAAAGAAAATTTTACCAGAAAACGCCAGTGACACAGACAAAATAAAATACCTTATAACTGACATCGGCTTAAACTATGGCAACCGCCCCAAAGGCCTGTTGCAGTTCCACAAATACAACGACGAATGTCGCACCGCCGTCGCAGAACATTTAATCGAAGGCGCACTGTACGCATGTGCCAACGATACTGTCCGTATTCACTTTACCGTATCACCCGAACATATCAGTGCATTTAACAATCTGCTGACAAACATTATCCCAATATATGAGCAAAAATTTGGAATAAAATACGACATTTCCATGTCTGTACAAAAACCCCAAACTGATACGATTGCCGTCAACATGGACAACACCCCATTCAGAAACGATGATGGGACATTACTTTTCCGCCCCGCCGGTCATGGCGCATTAATAGAAAATCTTAACGACATCAATGCAGACATCATATTCATAAAAAATATCGATAATATATGCCCAGACCATATGCGTGACGACACTGTTAAATACAAGAAATTAATTGGCGGCATCTTAATCGAAACCCAAAACAAAATATTTGAATACCTGAACGCACTGGATAATAACACTGCAAACATTGAAGAAATAACCAATTTCATCAACAGTGTATTGCATATAACCACACCCGATGCACCAAATACCGAAACCTTGCGTACAATATTAAATCGCCCACTGCGCATATGTGGCATCATCAAAAACGCTGGCGCCCCAGGTGGTGGCCCATTCTTGGTACGGGATACCGATGGCATGGTCTGTCCACAAATCGTTGAACCCGGTCAAATTGCACCTGAACAAATATCAATTCTGCACGATGGTGAATTTTTCAGTCCAACCGACATCATATGTGGCACACGTGATTACAAGGGAAATAAGTTCAACCTGATTGAACACATCGACGAAACGGCTGGCTTTATCAGCACAAAATCAAAAAATGGTCGTGACCTGCGTGCGATGGAACGACCTGGCCTGTGGAACGGCGCAATGGCGAAATGGAACACTATATTTGTGATAACACCGTCAACAACATTTACGCCGGCCAAAACGATTTTAGACCTGATAACACCAGACCATTTGGCTAAATAACAAAAAAATGAAAAGATTACTTGACTTTTCTGTATTTTTGTTATAAATTTAGCCTCGCTATTAATTATTAAGGATAAGTATTATGCCACGTGTATGTAAAGTTACAGGTAAGAAAACAGAAGTTGGGATGAATGTTTCCCACTCTGAACGTCATACAAAACGTACATTCTTACCAAATCTGCAAAAATTAAAGTTCCACAGCGAAATTCTGGGTCGTGATTTTTCATTGCGCATTTCAACTGCTGGTCTGCGCACATTGACAAAGCATGGCGGTTTGGATGGTTATGTAATGTCTAAACCTGTTTCACGCTTGACTGACGAAATGGCCGCTATTAAAAAGGCTATTGAAAAGAAAGTTGGTAAAGCGGAAAAACCAGCCAAGAAACCTGCACACAAAGCGAATCGCAGTGCACGCTTGGTAAAGAAAGTTGAAGCAAAGAAAGCTGCATAATAATTGCAACTTTTGATGTGACGGCCCCGTGGCGGAATTGGTAGACGCGCTTGACTCAAAATCAAGTTCAGCAATGAGTGTCGGTTCGAGTCCGACCAGGGCCACCAGATAAATAAAAAATATCCCCCAGTGGGATGTTTTTTATTTATATTGTCATTTCTGGGCGGACGAAGACAATGAGTAAATGAGCCAAGCGCCAGCACAGGCGAATTGTCAGGAATGCCCCACAGGCATTTATGCCGAGGGAGCCGACCGGTTCGGAGCGTCAGTTGGTGAAAACGAGCCATTTGGCGAAGTTTGAACCTTACGTAGCGAATGGGGCCCATAGAGCGAATGCGAATATGGGGATTTACAGTCCGACGAGCCGCCACCAGAATTTAAATCCCCTTTTGGGGATTTTTATTTGGCGAATATGGAAATTTACAGTCCGACGGAGTCACAGAAAACATTCTGAACAAATCATCTTATAAAAAATCCCGCCGATTGGCGGGATTTAAAATCTAGTTATTGCTGTAATAAAGCTTTTCCGACGTACACTTAAACCTTCCAAAGGTATCAGTATCATAAATAGGGGTGCTTCCAGTATTCGACAAATAACAATCTGTAATTGCACCTGCACCACCCAGAACCAGGGGCGTATACCCCGAAATATTTGACGCTGGACAATCTTTACAACCAGATGTACTCCCCTTGGCAGAATATTGTCCAGGATTTGTTTTGCATCCACCACCACAGTTACTGGTTTCATTATTCATTGCACTTCCATCTGTACCCGCTGGGCATTCCACCCTTTCAATTCCACCAGGACAAAAATACCCCTGACCACAATCAGCACATGATGTATTTCCATTGTCCGAAGAACCATAATACCCGGCATCACATTCCCACTTACAATTATCAATTGTTGTACTTGCCCCAGATGTTCCAGTCCATGGAATTGCGGTTGCATTATTTGGGGCATCTGGACATTTTTTACACGCCGTCAACCCCGCTTCGTCACTGTAATAAAAACCTGTACATTTACTGCATGACTTGGATGCAGGATTTGGATTTGCCGTTCCAACGGGACATTTTGTGCATCCTGCAAAAGCAATCGGCGCTGACGAAGTTGTTTCTGTGTATAAATCATATCCTGCCTTAGTACTGGCACCAGGACCACATCGCCAATAATACGCAGTTCGTGTCGCTAATGTTTGCATACCAGGACATTCGTATTTGGCAGAACTTTGACCATTATTGTTAGAATTGGTTGCCCCCCACAAATTACTTTCGCATCCTTCACCATCTTGAAAACACACTATCATCGTATCACTGGTTGGGGTAACAACATGCCCATTTACTGGCATACAATTTTGATACCTCACCCCATTATAAGTCGTCCCAAATTTAGCCCCATAATTGGCACACCACAAACCAGGGGTATTACAAAACGATGTATCATTACTGCATTTAAACGACGTACAATATGGCACAGCAGCCCAAACCACCCCACCCATTAACATAAATCCAATAAAAGCACAAAAAAAGCGTTTCATTTTAGCCACCTTTGCAACGAACTGTTAGTTTGTGTATGATGCATTTTCCGTTGGACAATCGTATTCCCCGGTTGTGTCTGACCATGTGGCACCACTGTTTGCCGTTAGATAACATTCGGTAACGGATGTAGAACCTGCGTACAATGTTGTGCCACTGACGGTGGTACCGCTGTTGGATGTATGTTTGGGGCATGTGGTGCATGCTGTATTTGTGTGGGCGCTGCTGGCCATGTATGTGCCGGCTGCACATGGGGCACAGGTTGTGGAAGACTTTCGCATTCCTGCTTTGCAGTTTTTTGCAGAACATAAATTAGTCATCGTGTTACCAGAATTCCATGTGGCGGTATTCCATGCATTAACGTATCCATAATTGGCACATGTTGCGTCACAGCTGGTTTGACCAGCGGCAGATGTTGTTGTGCCATTTTGGCATGCAGTACAAGCGGTTTGACCAGCGGTGCTGGTGTATGAACCCTTGGCACATTTTCCCGAACATGTGCTGGTACTTAATCCAGATGTTGCGCCAAATGTTCCCGCCGGGCATAAATTACACGTTATTGATGAAGAAGATGAACCTGCTGTAAACTCTGTACCTTTGGTATTATAATATCCCGGCCCACAACGCCACATGTTGTACCCACCATAAACTGTTGTTTTTGCGCCAACCGCACTGCATTTCATACCTGCTGAAAATTCTCTGCCAGAACTGCTAACCGTCCAGTTACGATTTTGACAATCAGATTCATTCTGAAAGCACACAATATATGTTGATGTTGTTATGGTTCGGCAATCTCCCTGCAACGGCATGCAATTTAAATAAGTATCGTTGCCACCTACATTTACATAAGAAGATCCACACCACAAACTGGGGTCATTACAAAAATTTTGTGTTGAAGAATTTGTGCCACACGTTTTTCCACACAATGCGTCTGTTGTCGCCACCCCATCTGAAACCGTCGAAAACAACATCAGCACCCCAATCACCGCCGAAAACAATGGGACGTTTATTTTAGGCAGTAATCAAGGGAGAAAAATATGCAGAATTCTGGGAAATTTATAAAAATAAAAAGGACGAATCCAAACGTCCCTTTATTTTAGGCAGGTGTTTTTCCTGTCTATGCCATGTATTCTAATGCATTGCGATGATTTTAGCAATATAAAAATCAACCCCAAACATACAAAAAAAAGCTTGTGACACAAAACAAAGACCATAAATTTTACTTAACTGTTCATTACATGATTTCTCAACACCACGACAAATACCAAATAATAATTTCTAACAAAGCAAATCCCGCCGATTGGCGGGATTTGTTTTTATTTAAAAATCTTTTTAGGATCATTGATATTAACAATACCAACAATCAAATCAACCAATGCCCATATACAAACGGCTATCCCCGGAATTATCAACAGCCATCCAATTGTTCCCATCAACAACATTGCAATTCCTTCACCGGAACGCCCCGCATAGAATTTATGCACACCCCACGTACCCAGCAAGAACGCCAACAACACATAAACCACCATTGATTTATCTGTATTGTTCGCCTGGTATCCACATTTTGGACAGGCCTTTGCCCGATCCGAATGCTTGGCCCCACATTCACGACAATAAATCATAGCCATTACAAATCCTTTTGTCTCAACATAAATTAATTATACACAAATCAGACATATTTTCCCAACAAAAAAATCCCCCAATCGGGGGATTTGTTTTTTAAACTGGTATTATTTCAAAGCTTCCAAGATCTGAGATGCTGGGATTGCACCTGGGAACGCCTGTTCATTGATAATCAAGAACGGTGTACCTGTGATTTCGAAACGTTCTGCCAAATCACGAACGTTTGTCAATTCACGTGCAACAACATCACTGTTCATGTCTTCAGCCAATTTTGCTGTATCCAGACCTGCTTCTTTGGCAAATTCCATCAACTTCTTTTCGATTTGTGCTGCCAATTTATCTTGATCTTTTACTTCACCAGCTGGACGATATTCACGTGTCATAACCATGTCTACGAATTTTGCAGCTTTTGCATTGTCCTGCATTTTTGCAGCAATCATTGCACGTGCTGGACCATCAGACATTACGCCATGGATAGAAAAGTTTTTGATAACAACACGAACATCATCACGTTCTTTCAGAACACGATCCAGTTCACCATGTACACGACGGCAGTATCCACATGATGCAGCTGTCCATACATAAATTGTGTTTTCTGCATCTACGTTACCCAATACTGGCGCATCAATTGCCATTGTGTCGCCATTTTTGCGAACATATTCACGAACTGCTTTGTTCTTCATTTCGTTCTGTTGTGCCTGCATTGCTTCAACCATTTCCTGCAAGATTACTGGATTAACGCTTGTCAGGTAATATGGTGTGTACAAACGGCATACACAGCCTGCGATTAACAAAACAGATACCAGTTTTACTGTTTTTTTAACTAATACAGAACCAGTTGTTGGTTTTTTTGCATCAATCTTAACCAGCTTCCCGCCGAACAAGAACAACGCAATTGCCAAAACCAGCACCAAGATTGTCCAAATCATGATTTTCTCCTTCTTCTGTTGAACATGCAAACAATAGCAAATTTTAATAAAAGCGCAAGGAATAAATATAAATTTTTTAATTTAATTTTAACATTTTCCGCATTATTGGCAACTGTACCCCCTGTTGCATGCACACACTGTCCAAAAAACGTAATGTTATACCTAAATTTATAGGCAATTTATATAATCTATTTATATATGGTGATGCACAGTCTGCACATACCGCCCGACCTGTTCGTGGCGACAAATAAGATAAGTTTTCACATTTACCACACCCAGAACAACGTGACAAATCCAGCGCATACCCCAATTCCTGTAATAAATTAATTTCCCAGTTTAAATACACGTCATAAATATCATCGACCTGTAATTTTTCCAGCAATTCCATTGTATTATCATACAGGATTGGATACTCTTCCCGTTCTGGCAGCAGCACATCCAGCAGCCCAAATGCAGCGTTCATTGCCATACACGCCCCAGAATTCAGCATTAAACCTGCCGCCAGATTTTTTTCTGCTTCCCAATGAAATGTGCCCAGCTGTGAATCTAAACGTGCATTCCACGTTAAATTTCCAAACTGACCAACCAACGGTTTATTTTTCTTGGCTACAACTGCGCCACGCATCACACCCGCAATAATTCCATAATCGTGCGAAAACACACGCCCCAATGCATCACGTTCGTTCAAAGGACGCAATCCAATTAAAACACCTTTTGATTCCAGCTTCACTGTTATTATTCCAAAACCTGTTTTTGCAACCCTATCAGCTTTTTACAACCAGCAACAGCCAAATCCATCATTTTTATTATTTGTTCTGATGTAAATGGGTGTTGTTCACCTGTTGCCTGAATTTCTACAAACTTGCCACTGCCAGACACAACAAAGTTCGCATCCATTTCTGCACCACAGTCTTCTTCAAAATCCAAATCTAAAATCAGTTCACCATCACGCACACCAACGCTGACAGCTGCAACATCATCCATAATTGGATTCTCGTTAATTCTGCCCTGGGCAATCAGCCACCTTATCGCCAAAGACATTGCGACAAACCCACCTGTTATTGCGGCACACCTTGTACCACCGTCAGCCTGAATAACATCACAATCAATTGTAATTGTATGTCGCCCCAAACGTTCCATATCGACCACGCTACGCAATGCCCGTCCAATCAATCTGGATATTTCTGCGCTTCGATTATCCTTGCTTATGGCTTCACGCCCTTTGCGTACACCAACTGCACGTGGCAACATTGAATATTCAGCTGTCACCCAGCCACCGGTTTTATTTTGCAACCGTTTCCATGTTGGTTGATTAAAATCAACCGACGCCGTACACAACACCTGGGTTCCACCCATTTTTATTAAACACGATCCTTCTGCCCACTTATTAATACCTGTTTCCAAAGACACAGGACGCATTTGATCAAATTTTCGCAACGATGGACGCATCATATCTTATATCCTTTTATATCTAATCACATAACATTAATCATTATTATACAGTACCAAACCAAAATCAATTTTTTAAGTTTGCTTTTTAGTACAATGATTGGTATCCTAGCACACTTGAAAAGGATATTTATGTCAGCACAGACAAAACGCCTGATAAAAAAAATAATTAGTTATTCAGGAATTTTCTTTTTTGCCCTGGCCGCAGTAATGCTGTGGTGGCAGTTGCGTAATTACAGTTTATCTGACATATTTCATGCAATTGCAAATATACCACTGACTAATTTATGTGCGGCATGTTTGGCATGTCTGGCTGGATACTTTGTACTATCATTATATGATTACCTGGCATTAAATTATGTTGGTGGTCGTGTCACGTGGTGGAAATGGATGCTGGCTGGCATGTTGGGATTTGCAATCAGCAACAACGCCGGTAATGCCGCCATCAGTGGCGGTGCGATTCGGTACCGTTTATATACACGCTGGCGCATCCAGGCATCTGACATATTTAAAATGTTAACACTATCTGGGGTGACATACTTTCTGGGGGTGGCAGCAATTGTCGTAATTGGATATTTTCTGATTCCGCACGATCAGGTTTCACAATCCGCTGGATTGTCAATGGGTCTGGGATGGTTATTTGGTATTTGTTTAGCACTGATACTTGCATACTTTGCATCCACACTTGCATTTCAGAAAAAAAGCATCCGTATTGGCCAAATTAAATTTCATGTTCCAACACCACGCATTGCGACAATTCAAATAATACTGGGAATTACAGACAGTGTTCTGGCTGGTTTAGTACTGTATTTCTGCCTGACACCATTTATTCAAATACCATTTGGTACATTTATCGGCCTGTTTGTTATTGCCCAGGCCACTGGTATTTTCAGCCAGGTTCCCGGTGGCATCGGTGTATTTGAAACGATATTTTTAACTGCCCTGCCGGACACAATTGATAAAGCCGACGTGTTTGGTGCCCTGCTGGCATACAGAATCATATATTATGTACTGCCACTGATTGGTGTTGGGGGATTATTTTTCATCTATGAACGCTATCTGCGATCTAAAATGAAAGCCTGGGCACGACAGGCCAAAGAAAAAATTCCTCAAATTCAAGAACGCCTTAAAAATACTGCAAAAAAAGTTCGCCCAACAAATAAAAAATAAATACCTTGCGAACTATAATATAGCATGTTAAAATCGACCCTGTGTATGAAAACATTAAGGGCTGATATAAGTGTTTATCTTATCGTTGCTTTTTGTAATTTGCATGGTGCTGATGATTATCGTGGCACTTTCCCTTGGCATGGGCATGGACGCCCCATGGGGACAAATTACGCACAATATTTCATACGCCCCAAAAATAAAAGGATTATTAAATGTCAAAGAAAATTTATGTGGATGCAGTCCACCCGGAAGAAACACGTGTAGTAGTTGTCGATACAACAACCAATCGTGTATCTGATTTTGACGTTGAAACAACGACAAAACCCCAGATTAAGGGAAATATTTACCTGGCCAAGGTTATACGTGTTGAACCATCGCTTCAGGCGGCATTTGTCGACTATGGAACGGGCAAGAATGGATTTTTACCATTTTCTGAAATTCATCCAGATTATTACCAGGTAACCCCCGAACAAAAAAAGAAGTTATTAGAACTGGCGCACGCCAACATTGTCGATGATGACGACGATCCAAACGACGAAGAAGATGAAATCGCCGAATACGACGATCACAGCGCTGGCGAAGATAACAAAGAATTTATTAAGCGCACACACGAATTTAAAATTCAGGATGTTATAAAACCAAAACAAATCCTGTTAATCCAAGGTGTCAAAGAAGAACGTGGTCAAAAAGGCGCATCAATGACAACATACTTGTCATTGGCTGGTCGTTTTGCTGTCTTGATGCCAAATTCACGCAAACGCAACAGTTATGGTATTTCCAAGAAAATTTCTGACAAAGCCGAACGTGCACGCCTGCGTGAAATTTTACATGGCTTAAAAATTCCAAAAGGTATGACTGTTGTGTTAAGAACTGCGGCATTTGGCGCAGCCCCATCTGACATTGCAGCAGACTATGATTATCTGGTCAACCTGTGGAATGAAATTCGCAAAACCACACTGGAATCTGTGGCCCCTGTCACGATTCACACAGAAGATTCGTTACTGCGTCGTGTTGTTCGTGATTTTGTTAGCGACAAAGAAGACACACTGGTCATCCAGGGCGAAGAAGCATATGACGCCGCCAAAACATATTTTCAGCAAATGTATGGTCGTGCACCACGCAAACAATTGGTTCACTATAAAGACATCGCCGTTCCATTAATGGTTAAGGCCGGGGTTGAAAAACAACTAGAAGGTCTGCATGGCCCATACGTCACATTGCCATCTGGCGGTTCATTGGTAATCAACCAGACCGAAGCCATGGTGACAATCGACGTTAATTCATCACGTGCAATCAAAGAAAAAGACATCGAACAAACGGCCCTGAATACAAACCTGGAAGCCGCCGAAGAGATTGCACTGCAATTACGTCTGCGTGATTTGGCCGGGATTGTTGCCATCGATTTTATCGACATGGAAGAAGAACGCAACAATCGCAAACTGGAACTAAAAATGCGCGAAGTTATGAAACGTGATCGTGCCCGTACCCAGGTTGCAAAAATCAATAATTTTGGTGTATTGATGTTATCACGTCAACGCCTGCGCAGCAGTTTTATGGAATCTTCTTATGTTCAGTGTCCACACTGTATGGGTTCTGGTGTTGTGCCATCTATCCAGACAGCGGCAATTATTTTATTCCGTCATCTGCAGGAAAAATTATTGGCAAAATCTGCCCAGAAAATAATAATGACTGTTCCAACGGATGTGGCTGTATATTTGCTTAACCACAAACGTGCAGAACTGGCAGAAATGGAATCAAAATTCGAAACAGAAATTGTTATCATTGGTGACGACAGCCTGATGAGTATTGATCAATATTCTATCCAGCGTGTTGCGCCAGAACAAAATAAAACCGAAGACTTGCTGGGGGCATACGCACCATCGACTGATGCCCAGCGTAAAAATGCACGCCACGTTGATGCAAAAAAGACAACAATGAATGCACCACGTCGTAAACGCAAAAAGCAACCCCAGAAAAAACAAAGTCTGTGGAAAAAACTGGTTGGATAAAAAACGCCCCAATTGGGGCGTTTGCAAATAATACAATGAAACAATTAAATGACAATGATATCGCTGCAATGATTGGGGACGAATTCCGCCCTGATGACAACGATACACGCAAAAGTGTACGATCTGAATTACACTTATCACGCCGCATTGTTCACACCCAACAAACAATTCCACATCATGCAACACTGGACTTGCATCAATACACCGAAGAAGAAGCATGGAACGCAATCATGGAATTGGCCACATCTGGTGTACGCACAGCCAATATCATCACCGGGGCCAGCGGCATTTTGCACAAAAAATTTCCACAATGGGCCACCACCAGTATTTTAAGCCCACACATTATATCATTTTCCCCAATTAACAACGGCAGTTTCGCCGTTAAATTCAAAAAACAATCTTAATAAGAAGAACACCAGCCCATACACCCAGGAAAATTCTGTTGCAACCCCTGGCTATCCCCAACAAATGGTTGTAATCTAGTACTGCTGATACCTGGTTTAAAACAATAATCTGCCCCCAGATAATTTGTACCACGTGTTGATGTAGCAACCGCAGTATCAGAATTCAGAATCGGCGCCACATACGCCCCCAGCGGATCAACCTTAACATTATTAAAACGCAATTCATAATGTAAATGTGCACTGCTACTGTTTCCGGTATTTCCCGCCTTGCCAATCTGCTGACCTTGCACAACACGCTGTCCATTTTTTACATCAATCTGACTAAGATGAGCATAAACAGTTACCGCAGTTTTATCAGTCGTGCTAAAGGGATGCTGAATTTTTACAACATTACCGTATCCACCATTTTTTCCAGCCTCTATAACCACCCCATCTGCCGCTGCATACAAGGGCGTTCCAGTTGATGCCTTAATGTCTATCCCTCTGTGATATTTTGCCCCTGTTCCATTTGATGTCTTTGGCGGTCTTCTTTCACCAAAATCAGAAGCAACTTTGACACTGCCACCAACTGGTGGTCTAAAAAATTTATTAACACGATTACCGCTTGGGATTTCTTGTGGCACAAAAGGCTCTATCTCCGGCTTTACAGCGATATCATTTTCTGTTGGCACCGGCTTCAATTGCCCAGCGGTCACCTGTACTTGTTCTTGCTCAATCACCTGTTGCAATTCTGCTGACGCCTGATAAATCAGCTGTTCTTCCTCAGCCAGTGTAATTCCTTTGTATGCACACCCAGAAATACATTTTCCATTTTCATCATATTCAACACCGACATCTTCATAACCCTGTGCCAGCACATCCAACCGACTGGCGAAGTCTAAATCCTGAAACGTTCCCGGGAAATTCTGAGCCTGCAAAAAACTGTTGCCCCATGCGTTTTCAAACACTAAACAAATTGCTGTAAAAAATATTGCACGATACCACTTCATACCCAGCAGTATACCATAAACATAACACTAATTAAAAGATTACTTTTAAATTAAAGGCTGCTGTCTGCGCTAAATAGTTGGATCGCATATCCATTTTATATTGCAATCCCATACCCAAAAAACCATAAAAAACATCAATCCCAACGGCACCCATTAATGCCAACTCGTTCGGTGTAACAATAGGAATCAAATATTGCCCTCCGCCAATAATATTTACATTTACACTGTCTGTGCCATTCTTAATTAAATCATACCCTGCCCCCAGAGATATACTGGGGCGCAATAAAAATCCCAAACTAGAAAAATCTGCAGCCAAATCCACACGCACACCCGCCGTCAAAGTATTATACCACCAACGACCAAACTCTTGTGCTGCATCATCTGTATGCTTTTCAGACATAATCCGCACATATCGCATAAACATTTGTGGTGTAATTATAAATCTGTTCCGTTGCATTTGAACGCCGGTATTAACTTGCCCGGATACAAAATCCGTATCATATGCCGCTGAATTTTCAACCCCTGCTATTACCTTGTCCAGTTCCCAATTAATCCTTCCGCCATTTACTCCCATATTTATAAAAGCACCTGATTTACCTAAATATTTAGAAAACAATGTCAAACTGTTTCCTGTTCCATCAATATCAACGCTTGTATCACGACTGTTTAAATCAGAATATGTATACGACAACCCAATTGCCAGACCATTGTTAACAAAACCGTACCCATACATAGAGGCACCCTGACGCCGTACCTTGAAATAATCATTATCATTAGAATCATATTTATCGTATACAGCAAAAACATCTGCATCCAGATTTAAGATATTTTGTCCCGCCCGTCGCCGCCCAGCCAACGGCATATCAATAACACCATAAGAACCAGAAATTATATTAAAAGATTCCAATATATTAAGCCCTGTATCATTATACGCCAGCAATGACACCATATTGTAAAATTCAGCAATATTTTCATTATATGCCTGATCTACATCTGTGGCAACCGATGCCCCAACAACCGATTTTGGCACAGAATTTACCCACGCATTTTGCGCATTAACCAGATATGCCCCGTCCGCAAATAAATCACCACAAAAGATAAAAATACCACCACAGCAACAAAATAAACATTTACAGTATTTTTTCATAACACAATCCAGTTTTTTATGTTAATAATCATACCAGCAAGTCCATACCACTTGCACCAGGAACAATTTACTAACCAGGTAACAAATAATGGCAACATTACATTTTCATTATGGCGTGATGAGCAGTTCAAAATCTGCTCGCCTTATTATCAATGCATACAATTACAATCAAAACGGCATAAAAACCCAGGTTATAAAGCCATCTTTTGACACCCGTTTTTCTGATACAACTGTAAAATCCAGAATTGGCATCGAAACGCCGGCCCTGGCATTACAAAATCTAAATGCTTACATCCCCACCCCTGGGACACGTGTTGTTTTGGTCGACGAAGTACAATTTTTTTCACCATCCGACATTGATAAACTGGTACGAATTGCCGACGATTTAAATATAACTGTTATGTGTTACGGTCTGTTAAATGACAGCAACGAACAAATGTTCCCTGCATCAAAACGATTAATAGAAGTTGGCGCAGAATTACATCTGCACGAATCGAATTGCCAAATTAATGGCTGCATGGAACTGGCCACACATCACCTGCGATTTGATACAAATGGCAATATTATACACGCCGGCGATCAATTTGCCCTGGGCGACAGCAACTATAAGTCTGTATGCCGCCAACATTACAATATGCTGTATCATGGCATTGGTCAAAAGGTAAAATAAAAGACACCGCCGTTTGGCGGTGTTTGAATTCGTGGCGCACTAATATCTTAAACCATTGGAAAATTTTGCATGCCGAAATCGTGAAAAGTGCTGAATATATTTGTGCGGCAGGACTTTTGGATGGGGTGCAGCAAACATGTGTGGCGCAATCAAAAGTGACAGAAACCGTGCATATTATCGCAAGGAGAGATTAGAATATATAATATATTATATCTGCTTTGGTAAAGTTTTGTGTCGGTCCTGGTGAATTTTTTGCGCTGGGGCCCCATTAAAAAAGCATTCTTTTTTTCTGGGGCTGTGATTTAACAGTGCATTTATGGACTTTAATACATTTTGAATTTTTTATATGCGGTCTGCCAACTGCGTTCACTCATGTTGAATGTGCAATTTATGCCATTGGGCTTAGGGGTAAAACCTGCCAAAATGGCGGCAGCAATGAAAACACCGTTTGATACATACACATGATGTGGTTCAGTTTTATCAAACATGCGTTCCATTCTGTGTTTGTGGCTATAACTTGTGTGGCGCAAATTTTGTGTTTTTATTGGCTCAATGTTTTTGCGCAACCAATCTGCAATTTTCAACACGATATCATAATTAGACATAATGTTGCCGCATATTGTGCCTGTGGAAAATAATTCTGCACGGTCTTCATCAAACTCTTTTTTCCATTCGGGATATGTTTTTTTGAGGTTGCGCTGCAGAAACCCAGAGCTTGTTAATGTGGGATATTTCATCATTTGTTTGACGACTGCCAAATGTTCTGGGGTATCTTTTGCAAGTTCGTCCCATGAATTAAACCCCTGTTCTTTGGCAATCACATGTTGTGCCTTCATTAAACTGAATTTGCTTGTGTCATGAATATACACGGCAATACGGTCCAACGCAAATGGCTTGCCAGCGTTAAAGTCTTTTAATAATTGTTTTGCTTGGGATTGAAAAATATTTAATTTATTCATAATATTACCTCATATTATTGTCTGATGCTGGTTATCTGTATTTTTTTGGGAAGTTCGTAAATTTTTGGCCAGATAAACATCACCATAGGTTAATATTATGCTGGGTGGTATGACCTTGGTCTTTACACGAACGGCGTGTCTTACCACGAGACATAATATGTATATCACGCTAAAAATGAAATGCAACCATTATTTATAAAAAAGCATTCTTATTATGTTGCCCCCACTTCTAGCCTCACACATGGGGGGTGGGGGTATGGTAGACAGGTATATGGGCTGGTATGGTGGATATGGTATGGCTTATATGCGTGTGTTAAGATGTTGTATTATGTGGTGTGTGCGACAATCGCATTGTCGTGGTTCGACAGTGCGGTTAATTGTTTTTGCGCTGGGACTTGTGCATCCCAAACCACAAAACGCGTGTCGAGGCATTTGTCGCGCAGACAGCACTATTGCATCATTACATAGTCCTCACGAGATACTACGGTGTCGAATAATCCAACGCTTTCACCTGCGTGTTTGTTAATGCCCGCATATTCCAAACTGGCGTCTTCATAGCGTTTGAATTTATACACCGCATCGTTCATAAGCGCATCATTGAACACGCCCAAACTTACCAGCAATTCAAAATCTTTTACATCCAGCCCCGTCACCTTTTTGAACAGGCCTGGTTCCAGTTGGGTTATTACATCTTTCAAACTGCGTTCACGATAGTCGGTTAAATACATGAAAATTGGCACACGGGTTGCGAACTTAATCAGTTTTTCCTGGATGCGTTTGCGTGCGGATTTGAATTCCTTTTCTTCTTCCGACATTTCTTTCTTTTCTTTCGGTGTCAACTCCCGTTCATTGGCGGCCGCTTTCTTTTCTTTCACGGCATTTGATTTGTTAATAACTGTTTCAATGTCCTGGTTCAGGCTGCGGAATCCTTCGATACTCATAAGGGCATCCATGGCCGCTTTGTTATTCATAAGGCGCAACAGGGTTGCATTGTCCACATTAACCAGCAATGCACTTTCCCAACGGCGTGCCAGCAATGTTGCGCTGGTGCCACTCATTGCCATATCCAGGATTTCACTGGCATTAACTTGGCGCATGGCGCTGCCGTCATAGGCCAATACAGGTAAAAAGTTAATAAATTCAGCGACTTTCTTTTCTGGGTCGGATTCATTTACATTCAGTCGACAACTGTAATCTGTGATTTGGCGCAACGCACGGTCGGGCGCAAAGTCAAAGATATAACACTCTTCTTTCATGATTTGGGTGGCATTTGGGTGTTCGCCATCTGGATTTTTGATTGTCCATGGGGTTTGAACACGGAATGCTGCCTGGAAATATGATTCAGGGCTTTTCAGGTTGCACAGCATAAAGATGCCAGACCATGGCTTAACCGATACACCCGTCATCAGTTTGCCACACGACAAGGTGATTGTCTTCGTTTCCAATGGGTTGGCCATTGCCTCTTGCACAGGCGCCAGGGCTTTTATACCAACGCCAGCGGACGTGCCAGCAGCCACAATTACCCGATAATCGTGATAGAATATGTTTTGACGGCGTTTCAGCAGGTTTGCCATGGCATTGCATGCCGCAATCGATGGTAGGAACCATATTGTATGTGACAGGATGCCCAACAGGCGCGTGTCTGCAAATGGCATTGGTGGCTTTTTTGCACCCATTTTCAGATTGTCCAGGGTGGTTTCTGCCAACTGGCCACGAATTAAGTCCAACCATTTTTGAACTTCGTTTTCATATTTGAACTTGGCATTTTCCCCATCGCCATCGGCGGCAAAGAATTCATTAAGGTTGAATTCGTTAAATTCGCCACCCAGTGCGATATTGCGAATGGTGTCGGGCAACTGATATGTCATCATTACCATGCGTGGCAAGGCCGCATACGGGTTGTTTGGCCCTTTCCACTCTTCCTTTTCGCGCTGTTCATCCGAATATGTCCAGTTATAAATTTGCTCTTCTATGAATTCGCCGCTGTTTATGGCGCGGAACGGGGTGCCAGACAGGTATAAATAATGCCCTGTGGTGATTGGCATGTTGGACTCGTCAAAATAGTCCATGGCTTCGCCAGCGGCATTTTTTTGTTCGGCTTTGGATTCGTTTTCAAACAGGTCTTTGGCATTTTCACGCCATGCGCCATAATGATACTCGTCAAATACGACACAGTCCCAGTTTGTGCCATGCACCCATTCATTCTGTGCCTTGATGCCGCCTGCATCATTTTTGCCTAGATAATCCTGGAATGAACCAAAACATACAATCGGGCGATTGCTGTCCAGGTGTTTGACCGCATCCATGAATTGGTCGGTTGTTTTGTCTTTCTTGGAAATAAACTGCCACCCGTCAAAGTCACAATGGCTGTTCAGGTCTTCTTCCCATGCCTGATGCACCGCTGGTTTGAATGTCAGCACCAATATCTTGGTCCAGCCCATTTGTTTGGCCAGTTGATATGTGGCGAATGTTTTACCAAAACGCATTTTGGCATTCCACAAAAAGTGCGGAGTTTTACCTGGGGTTTCATGGTGCCAAGCATTGAAATAAGCGATTGTTTTTTCAACGGCTGCGGCCTGTTCAGGGCGCATGGCAAATGTTTCTGTGCGCTGGGTTTCCAGGTCGGTGCCTGTGCGCAATGATGTGATTGCCGCCATAACGTCTTTGACGTCGCATTGGAACCATTCGGTTAACTTGCCGTCTTTGTCGTGCAGTTGAATAATGCCACGGTTTCGCAATATGCGGTGGACATCTTTATCAGTGAATACCGAACCGTCTTTGCGAATGGCGGGTTCGTCCACATGAATGGTATATGGAATGTCGCCAGGTTTTAGTATGGGGTATTGTTCGGCCACACGGGCGGCAGCGGTTTTTATGGTATATCCAACCTTTAACATGCCGTCATATTGCGGATTTTTGTCAGAATATGCATAAATAGTTGGATTGGCATCGGGACGTGCTGGGAACATAACTTTTTTTGCCATAACTTACTCCATTGGTCGAACCATTGATTCAATAAAGGCGATTTCATCCGTCGTCAGGCCATATTTCTTATACAATTTGGCATCATCCCACGGTTCATTGAAATCCTGCATGGGAACGAATGAATACACCTTTTTAGTGGCGTTTTGTGTGTTCTTTATAAGCAACACGAGAAAACGGAATAATTTAGTTTTTATATAACTTATTGCATTATTTGCCATTTCTTGTGTTTCAAACGGTCCAATATGCAAATATGTTTCTGTGCAACATGTATTCTTTTCGCCTAAGAATGGTTTGTTTATAATTTGGTGTGGGAAATCGCCCATGCCATAAGCGAAAGAAATATATACTTTATGTTCATCGACCCAGTTTCTGTTTTGTTCGATTAAACTTTTTTCAATCCAACCCGTTGTTTTGTTAGCATAAATTTTTACTGCGCCCCCAAAATATTTGCTGGAAAAGTTTCTAAAATCAGAAGAAAAGCCAAATGGTTTACGAGAACTTATTATGTCTGCAAAACTGGGTTCGTTTTTGGCAGAAACTTTTTTGAATATATCCACGGCTTGGTTATAACGAATGAACACGTCGCACCCGTTTTCTAGTAGAGGACGTGTTGCGACAGTTGTTTCTTGGTGTGTTATTGTGGTTATTTCGCACGTTCCTTTTTCATCACGGTTCCAAAGGAAATAACAAACACCACCCTGAATGTCTACACCCGAGAAACAATCCGTTGAAACTGGGAAGTCAACAAGTTTACGGAGGCGAGAATCGTTTAACATTTCTTCTCTAAAACTATCTAAACCTTTGCCGCCGCTAAACCAACGGCTTGGCACAACCATTGTTAGATATCTTGGCATTAGGCGTTTTGCCTGCTGTATAAACAGGTGGTATAATGGAACTGCGCTGGAGCCACCTCCGCCAGCACCATCACTTAATTGGTAGGGTGGATTTCCAATAATTACGTCAAATTTCATGTTAAATACCTCGTCTGCATGAATGAATTGGTATGCGTGGGTTTCCAGGGTGTCATCACGGTCATATTCGGATTGCGATGCACCGCAATATTTACAACGGCCGTTTTCCCATGTGTGTTTAACCCGTTCAAATACGATGTTGCCGCATTCGGTGTTAAAATCGGTGCAAATGGAATATTTGCTGTTTGCGTTCTTGGAACAATATACCGAACGCCGTGCCAACAACGATGTTAATTCCGTGATGGCAATGCCGAATAACTGGTTTTTATAAATGTGGTTCAGTCGTTCCTGAATGTCTGGGATTTTGTGTTCCAACCCCACAATCAGGCGTTTTGCAATTTCACGCAGGAATACACCACTTTTGCAACACGGGTCCAGGAACTTTGCATCGGGATTTGACCACAATTCTGCTGGCAACATGTCCAGCATTTGGTTCGCTAATGCTGGTGGTGTAAATACTTCGTCATTACTTAAATTTGCCAGGCAACTTAACACGTCTGGGTTATATGTGTTATTCTGCATCTTTTAACCTTTTGTAATGTGTCAGGGGAAATTCACGCACAGGCACGGGCATCCATGTGCCACCGCCCATATCAGAACGGCAATATTCGCCGCCTATTTCGCTGTCAACCAAGGAAGAGAAATAAAAATCACGGCGCTTGAACATGTCGCCCATGACCAACGACCATTCGCTGAATACAATCGGGGCGTTTGAACCATCAACCCGTTTCAGGGTTAATGCATCCCCCAATACAATGTTCTTGGACAGAATGAACCGCAATGCTGCAATAAAGTCGGTTGGAATGCATTCGCATTTCAGTTTGCATGCGCTGGCATAATTGTCGATACAAATACCCAATAACAACGAACGGCAATCCTCCACATTGTCGGGCAAAATATCAATGCCATATATGCTGGACACGGCCAATGCCATGTATCGTTCATATTCAATCTGGCTTTTACGATAGCGTGAATTTACAATTTCCAGTTTTCTGCGCAAAATTTCGGTCAGGAATGCGCCCTTGCCACAGGCTGGTTCCAAGAAACGACTGTCAATGCGCTGGGTTTCTTGTTTTACCAAGTCCAGCATGGCATTAACTTCCCGTGGGGCCGTGAATACTTCCCCATGGTCGGCAATACGACGTTTTGAAACGATTTGTTTGTTATCAGCCACTGTGGCGCCCCGTTTTGTTTGAAACAAAAAACCGCCAACGGGATGGCGGTCGGGGAGTTGGTAAATCAACATATTAGTGATTCTGTTGCTTTCGGTTATGCACCTGTTATATAACAACAGCCCCCCGACTATAAAGTCAGGGATGATAACGGCGCAAAAGGCACCGAAATACATCAGATTACGATGCTTTCGCACCGAATATGTTGGGCTTACCACAGCCCGAGTCCAATTCCCATTGGATTCATTGCCTAGTTTAACACCAATAAAATCAAAAGTCCAATGGGTGGAAATTTTTTTGTTTTTTGCCCTTGACTTTTTAATTTTTTTAAGATAGTTATAAAATCGTCAAGCCCAGGCACAGCAAGGGTTTGAGCGATTTTTTATGATTCGGTTTTGTGATTCGGAATTATGATTCGATTGCGATTCAGAAAAAGATAAAATCGGATTAACTATGGCAGAGTGTGGTGAATAATAAAAAGACTGATATTTTATGATTCGTCATAAAAGATGGGCTCTTACGATTCATTTATGAGGGCTAGTTAAAGAGTCGTGTTTTACGATTCAAAAAGACCGCTTTTGCGGAGGTCTTTTTTGCATCAAAAATGGATATTACATGCCGAGGGGGTGTTTCCCTGGGGGTGGGTTTTGCAGCCATTTTTTGAGCAATAAGGATTTGACTCACGATTCAGTCGAGAGCAATAATCTGGACAAACCAAGACCATGGTGTGCGGATTGTTGTGAAGAATAACAATAAAACAAGAGAAATGAATATGACAGAAAAGTTAAACATTCAATGTATAAGTGCTGAAACACATGCGGTCTTTGATGCGTTTGCAGAAAAGGTCATGGAACATCAACTGGTTGAATTGCTAAATCCAGCACAGGGCTTGGAAATGGATGATTCAACCCTGCGTGTCTTGGCAGACTGGCACGAACGGGGACTGATTGCCGAGCCTAATGGCGAACGCATAAGTGCCCTGGATGTGGCACGGGCTGGTATTGGTTTTGTGCTGAAATGCCGTGGATTGAGTTTAGAAAGCATCAAAAGTGTTTTTAGAACCCTGGATATGCCAATGTATCGTGATATCAGCATGCTGCAATTCGCAGTTTTGGCATGCCGTGCTGATTGCTTGGCAGCGGTGGAAAGGCCGTTTTTGGTGATTGATGGCAATAATTGTGTTGGGCTGTGCCTGGCGCATGATTTACCAGCAATCGTGGGCAATGGCGATAATTACACCTATTCACATACGATTGTGAACATGGGGCGTGTTTTGAATGATGAATGCGCAATGCAAAAGGTTGTTCAATTTGGTGCGGAATGCTTTTTGGAACTGCCACGCAAGATTGCGCAGCGTTTGTGCCAGGCAGGCATTAAGAAAGTGAAAATTGAACCCGAACGCAACCGAATATACACGGAAACAGACGGTGGCGAAAATCCGCTGTTTGGCGAACGGGTTATAAAATACCAAAATGGCCGTGTTGTGTCCGATGTTGTTAAGTCAACGGAGGTGTTAAATGGCTAAAAACAGCAAATTAAACCTGTTGGCAATGGTGACTGGATATGCCAGAACCATCGCCAACCAATTAACCACTCATTCTGCGACTGGATACGCCAGAGCACGAATCCAACACAAAGGTTTGTGCCATGGCTTTGTTATCGCTTGCAGAATGCAGGGAATGTCTGGGCGCATTAAATAGCGCCCTTACAGACCAACAGGTGCATGAAATAATGGGGCATCTGACACAAATTATAAACAGCATCTTACATGATGTACTAATAAAATAATAAAGGAGTAAAAATGTATAAAAATAAAATATTAAATCAAGAATGCCCCAAAAGGGTTGTTATTTACTGTCGTGTGTCCAGCCGCCGCCAGGTGACAGAGGGCCAAGGCCTGGACAGCCAAGAACAAACGTGCCGTGCATGGGCAAGACAACGGGGATTTCCTGTGGACCGTGTGTTTGTGGAACCAGGTGTTTCAGGGGCGAAACAAGACAGGCCTGCATTTAATGAAATGCTGAAATTCTTGTCCGAAACAGACCAGAATTATATTGTCTTGGCATACGATTTGAACCGATTTGCCCGTGATGTGGTCGTTCATGGCATTTTGCGCGAACAAATTCGCAAAATGGGGCATTCGTTGCAGACCGTGAATATGACGCTGGAAGATACGGATGAAAGCGAATTGCTGGAAAATGTATCGGCAGCATTAAGTCAATATGAACGCAAAAAGAATGCGGGACGCACGAAAAACAACATGATTGAGCATGCAAAACAGGGCTTTTGGGTTATGCGACCGCCTGTGGGCTTAAAAGAAGTTCGCAAGAATGGGCGCATGCATCAAGTGCGCAATGAGCCAACAGCGACATTTATTCAAACTGCGCTGGAGGGTTTTGCGTCGTGCCGTTTTCTGACACAAAGGGATGTGTATGAATATTTACGGGACAAGCCGCTAAGTCTTTACAGGGATGGACGACCATTTCGTTTAACCTATAATGCGATACATAACTTGTTGACCAATGAAAAATATACGGGATATTTTGCCTACCCACGATGGGGAATCCCATATCAGAAGTGGGCAATGGAACCGTTGATTTCAGTGGAAACTTATCGTGCCATTCAGGAACGGTTGAACGGTGGTCGCATGAATGAAAAGGTGACGCGGCAATATAATACAGAAGATGAAACATTTCCATTGCGCCGCTTTGTTAGGTGTGCGAGATGCGGAAAACCATTGACTGCCAGTCGGCCAAAAGGCAAAGGTGGCAAGCGCTTTTTGTATTATCATTGTTATTGCAAGGGGTGCCCCATGTATGGCAAAGGCATAAAGCCCAGCGAAATACATCAGGACCTGGAATGTATTTTGGAAAAAATAACCCCAGACCAGCGCTTTATTGCGCTGGCTGGGCGTGCAATTCAACGGGCTTATGAAGAACAAACGGCTGATGCGCAGCAGCGTGTTGCGGAACGGCAGGCGTTGATTGCGCAGAAAGAACGGGAAAAGACCCAGGCGTTCAATTTGTTAATGAACCCGAATAATCCGCCAGAGGTTGTTTCAATGTGCCAGGAACGCATCAGCATGCTGACGGCACAAATACAACAACTGACCGATGAACAGCAGGTTCAGGAAATAGAAACCATGCCACTTGACCAGGCGACAGAATATGTTTTGCAGTTTATACGCCGACCATTGGATATTTGGCGCACAGGGAACTTCAAAAAACGGCAGGGTGTTCTAAACTTGTGTTTTCCTGAGCAAATTTCATATGATTTTGCAGAAAAATTTGGAACACCGAAATTGGCGCCAATTTTCAATGTTTTTGATGAAAATGTGGGGGAAATAAAGAAGTGGCGCATCCAGAAGGATTCGAACCCTCAGTCTTCTGATCCGTAGTCAGATGCTTTATCCAGTTAAGCTATGGATGCAACGGACTGTTATTTTATAGCATTTTATTCAAAATGCAAGGTAAAAATTAAAATTTTACCAAAATCTAAAAAACAATCTTCTATCTTGTCAAATATGGACATGAACCAAATGCATTAACACATCCCAACTGTTCCGCAAATGCATTATATGCACAACGTAAACATGCAGACGATGGCGTACGAACCTCAGCTGGGGTATTGACAACCACCTGACCAGCAATTGCAACATCAACAGCCGGTTTAATCCATGTCTTTTCTGCCACATCAACACTATTTTCTTCAATAATATGACTTTCAATATACATAACAAATCCTTTTAATTTATTATTCGTCGACAAATATATAGCACAATTATTTATTTTGTCAACCTGTTTTGTACTTTAAACACATATAATAAAAAATCCGCCAGATTTTCCAGCGGACACTATTCTTAAAACTTTTTACATATATTTAATATTTTTTATCTCTTTTATTTGTAATTGAATTTGTTGAACACGATCCTGCGCCTTTGAATATTCAATTTCCAGATAATCTTTTTCTGCCAATCTTTCATCGATATCCATATCAGAATCCAACACAAGATTATTTATACGTTCTTTCCATTGTTCAACCCAATATTCAGCGGCAGTCAAACGTTTTTTTAATTCTCGCATTTTTGGCATAAAAGCAACAATATGATACGCATGATAAAATTGCGCTGCACGTTTCAGTTCATCACGTGCAACATTCGCCTCTACGACATTTGTTTCCAACGCACTAATCTCACTTTCTAAATCTTCTGGTGTTTTTTCACCATCTTCATAGCGTGCAGATTCATAGACACTGTTTGTACGCAAATAACGCTGTGTTGCCTGCAATTCTTCTCTTAATGCTGGCAACCGCTTTTCAGCTTCAACACCAGACGCAACCACAGTGCGCAACCCCTGCACACGCACATCCATATCTAATTTAGCCTGTCTTAATGTTCTTTTCTTTACACCAGTCATTTTGTCCTCCACGTCCAACACTGTATATATAGTACATATTTTGTGTTTTGTCAATATACAAGACAAAAAACTGGGGTTTTTCTGCCCCAGTTTCTTTTATGCTTCGAATCGCACATTATTTATCTGCACGCAAGAATGCACCAGATTCCAGCATTTCACGCACTGCAAAATGCTTAATCTTTTTTGCAGATGTCTGTGGCAATTCTTCTTCGGTAATCGCAAAATGCTTTACCCATTTATACTGCGCAACTGCCAAATTAGACTTTTTAATCAGCATTGAAACACGTTCAATTGTTGTCCCCGGCTTTACCTGAAAAACAGCATATGGGACAATTTTTCCTTTCAACGTATATTCAAATACTGCTGCAGCCAATATTTCATCATTCTGCATATACAGATCTTCCAATTCATCAGGATAAACATTTTTACCACTGTCTAAAACAATAACTTGCTTTTGGCGTCCTTTTACAACCAAACGCCCCTTTTTATCCAGCATTCCAATGTCACCTGTTTTAAACCAACCATCTTCAAATGCCGCCTTGTTTGCTTCGTCATTATCAATATAGCCTGGCATAACCATGTTTCCACGAATCCAAATTTCACCAATTCCATCTTTATTTGGATTATGAATCTTCAATTCGTTACCCAACAATGGTCCTGCATAATACATCTGGCCATTTGCACGACGGAAAGCAAAGTTAAAGTTCCCCGGTCCCGTTGTTTCTGTTAAGCCATAGCAGTCACCAACAACAAATCCCAATCTTTCATAGAATTTGCGAATCGATGGTTTCAATGTTGCCCCTGCTGAAACCAACACCTTGGTATTTCCACCGAACAAGTCATGTATCGGTTTTGTCACCTTGGTCACAACACCACCCAGTCCAATTGCACGCAACACATGTCGCAGCGATACAACCACACGCATCAGTGTCCATGCATGCTTTGCACGTGCTGCATCTACAATCTTTTTATAAAACACTTCCCAAATACGTGGGACAGCAGGGATTACTTCTGGTTTATATTGCTTAAAGTCCTTTAAAAATTCTTGTGGTTTTAGCACCGGTTGCAACAACAGTTTTCCCTGTAAGCATACAGGCACAATAATATTAATTACCACACCATATATATGATACAACGGCAAGAATCCATAGAACGTATACCCTGGAAATATTACATCTTTATAGAATTGTGCACCATCACACAAAGACAACAGATTATTGTGTGTCAAACCAACAACCTTTGGATTACCGGTTGATCCCGACGTAAAAGACAATTGTGCAATATCACTGCGTTCAGTCTTGGCCATAACAAAATCATTTTCATCGGTATCATCGATTGATTCGATATCAAACAACTCTGCTGGTGCATCATCCATAAAGTAGTGTTTCTGTGCTAATATCAGCTTGCAATCTGTGCGCTTCATCATATTGATGTGCTCATTTGTTTGCAAACCAGTATCCAACATCAAAACACGTGCCCCCTGTGATGTAATCGCAAAGTATGAACGTACGAAGTCCGGTGTATTGCCCGACAGAATTGCAACCGTATCACCCTTTTTGATACCAAAACGTTTCGCTAATAACACAGCACGCTGTTTTACCTTTTTCAACAAATCTGCATAGGTTTCATTTTGTCTGACAAAGAAAATACGATCTTTGTTCTGCTCACAAACCTGGTGCAGCATTTCATATATATTCTTAATCATAATAATGCTCTTTATTTTATATGTTAAGTATATCCGCAGCCTTATTACCCCGGACACACATACTACTATGCCCGTTTTTTATAAGAAACACAACCTATTTTAGACAAACGCCACTTTTTATCGTCAACATATAGTATCCGAATCGAAATTTTTATCTATATTTTGTATTTGCCCATAAAAAACGAATCAGTTCATGAGCCTAAAAAACAAAAAAGTTTACACAAAAGCTAATTTCGTATGAAAACACCGATTCTGTTTTATTGCTATACCATGCGGAAAATTAACCTTTTTAAAAGTAAAGTAAAAAATACAAAAAAAATTACGTTTTATATATTGTTTACTTACAGCAAAAACTATATATTGATATCAAATCAAACAAACAATCACTATATATTGTGTTTTTAATAGTATCGGAGTATTAAAATGTCAGAAACACATATTGAAACAAAAATTGAAATAACACCTACATTAACGACAAAATTGGTCGCTGTTCAAAAACGCAGTGGCGAAACTGTCCCATTTGATGCGAAAAAGATTTATAACGCAATCAAACGTGCTGTTGACGTCACAACAGAATTATCCGAAGAACAGGTGATATCTATCACCCAGTCTGTACTGGACACACTGGCCCAGGAGTTTATTGAAACTATGCCATCTGTTGAAAAAATTCAAGACACAGTTATCAGAACACTGATGGATAATGGCGCTTATAAAACAGCCGAATCATATATTATCTATCGCCAAAAGCGCACAGAAATTCGTGAATCAATGGTTGATGCTGTTGACATAATTGAAGGATACGTTGGCGGATCAAATTGGCGCATCAAAGAAAACGCAAATGTTGGATATTCAATTGGTGGATTGATTTTACGTACATCTGAACGTGTGACTGCAGAATACTGGTTAAACCTGTATCCACGTGCTGTTGCCGAAGCACACAAGAATGCTGCAATCCACGTACACGACTTGGGTTGGCTGACAGGTTATTGTGCAGGTTGGTCACTGCGTGAATTATTATACGAAGGATTCAATGGTGTACCAGGCTATCTGCATTGCGAACCTGCCAAACACATGGCCACCGCCATATCCCACATGGTAAACTTCCTTGGCACATTACAAAATGAATTTGCCGGGGCCCAGGCGTTCTCGTCTGTTGACACATATTTGGCACCATATGTACGTATTGATAATCTGTCATATGCAGATGTAAAAAATGCGATGCAAACATTGGTATTTAACTGTGGTGTACCATGTCGTTGGGGCACACAAACACCATTTATCAACTTTACATTTGATTGGACATGCCCAACAGATTTACGTGAACAGCGCCCATTTATTGGCCGCAAACAGGTTGACTTCACATATGGCGACCTTCAGACCGAAATGGACATGATCAACAAGGCGTTTATCGAAGTAATGACCGAAGGTGACGCCCTGGGCCGTCCATTTACATTCCCTATTCCGACATACAATATCACGCCAGATTTTCCATGGGATCACCCAAATGTGAAGCCATTGTTTGAATTAGCGGCAAAATATGGAATTCCAAACTTCCAGAACTTCTTGAATTCTGATTTGAACCCAACAGATGTCCGTTCTATGTGCTGTCGTCTGCGTTTGGATGTACGTGAATTATTAAAGCGTGGTGGTGGCTTGTTTGGTTCAGCAGAAAAGACTGGTTCTATTGGCGTTGTGACGATTAATCTGGCACGATTGGGTTATATACATCGTGGTAACCGCGAAGGTTTATTCCGCGAATTAAAACGCCTGCTGGATCTGGGACGCGACAGCCTGGAAATCAAGCGCAAGATTATCACCAAGAATATGGAACGTGGTCTGTATCCATTTACACGTCGCTATCTGGGTGATTGGAATCATCACTTTTCAACCATTGGTGTAAATGGTGCCAATGAAATGGTTCTGAACTTTACAAACGGTACAGACAACATTGCAACCGTATTCGGAAAAAAATTGGTTTTGGATGTTATGGATTTCATTCGTGAAAACCTGGCTAATTTCCAGGAACAAACAGGAAATCTGTACAACCTGGAAGCCACCCCAGCAGAAGGTTGTTCATATCGTTTTGCAAAAACAGACGTCAAAAACTTTCCAGACATCATCACTGCTGGAACCAAAGACGCCCCATATTACACAAATTCGACCCAATTACCTGTGAATTTTACAGACGATCCGTTCGTTGCCCTGGAACACCAGGAAGAATTACAGCGTAAATATACCGGTGGAACAATGTTGCACTTGTATATGGGTGAACCGGTATCCAGTGGCGATGCCGCACAAAAGATTGTCCGAACAATATTCGAAAATTACAAGGTGCCATATATGACACTGACACCAACATTCTCGATTTGTCCAAAACATGGATATCTGCCGGGCAAACATGAATTCTGTCCGAAATGCGATGCCGAAAACGGCGCAAATCAGGCCTAGGAATTTAATTAACAGTCAGCAAACAAAGAAAGGGAGGAAACACGCTATGACTAACTGCCAAAGAACACGTTGCGAAGTATTTTCACGCTCTATGGGATTTATTCGTCCTGTATCAAACTTTAACATTGGCAAATATTCAGAATTCTGTGAACGCAAAACATTTACAGAACCAAATTGCCTGACTGCAGGTTGCCGACATGCTGAACTGTTAAAGAAAGCAGCATAATAATATGAAAGCTGTACAGATCGGGGGATTGGTTTCGTTCACCACAATTGACTATCCTGGGAAATTGGCTGCGGTACTGTTTCTTGTTGGATGTCCATTGCGATGTGCATATTGTTCCAACCCCCATTTATTAACCCCACATGACGGTGAATATGACCCAGAACGGGTATTTGAATGGTTGCAATCCAGAACAGGCAAACTGGAAGCTGTTGTATTTTCTGGTGGCGAAGCGTTAATGCAATCAGATGCGGCCATTGAATACATGCGTCGTGTACGTGACATGGGATTTAAAATAGGCTTGCACACCAATGGATTCTATCCAGAAACATTGCGTCGTGCATTGGACACGATTGATTGGATTGGACTGGATTTCAAGGCAACACGTGAAAAATATCCCGATCTGACCGGCCAGCATATTGCATACGACAATATGATAAAAACATTAGATATATGGAATGCCACCGGCAAAGACTTTGAGGTTCGAATAACAACCGATCCCCGATTTATCACAAAATCTGATTTACTTGAAATTGCAGAAATTTTGCACACACGCAATGTTGCAAATATTGCAATTCAGAAATATATCCCACACTTTGAAGACGAAAACAACAAAACAGATTCTGCGGCACGTGAACAGTTTTTTAACGATTCTGCCCTGCGGACAAAAATAGAATCAATGTTTAAGTCTGTCACATGGCGTGAATAATTTATTAAATGCCCCATAATGGGGCATTTGATTTTTACGGTGTATAATTACAATTTGCTGTAAACTGCCACGTACCTGTTGTATCCGTTTCACTGTGACCAGCCGGCACATAACAAGAACTGGCACTGGTTGATCTGAGCCCAGCAGTGGTTGCATCTGTTTCATTTGTATATGTTGCGCACGATGTGCATTCCAAAGCAATTGCTTTAGTTGCCGGATTTTCACTTGAAGATACAGACGTATAATCAGTTCCTGCTGCACTAAAATATCCCTTTGCACAGGTAACTATCCCCCGCGCAAGATCACTGCATGTGCCATCTGTTCCACATGACTTTGGATGACTATATAATGCACCCGGTGCGGCTGATAAAGTCGTGCCATCCGAGTACCCAGAACAAGTAGTACTTTGACAACACTCCAATTGTTCTGTATACACTTTTGTTGTTCTGCCGGTTCCAGATGCACTGGTAGTTGGCCCACTCACCAAATTCCCAACATAATCGCTATGACACCCCCCTTTCTTCAACAGTTGACAAGCCAATGCACCATCAGTAGTATCTTCGAAACAAAGAATCACGTTCGCACTATTTACTACACAGTTATCATAATTTTTATATGTACCATCCGTAATAACACCTACACCTGTCGATGTACAACTTTGTATCGGATCATCACACAATAGCTGCATAGATGAATTTGATTGGATTCCACCACAAGACCCAGCTATATATGCCGATACAGCGCCCGTCCATCCAGTTGATGGTGCTAAGATTAAACCTGAACATAAAATGAAAATCTTTTTCATAAAATCCCCCGTTTCTTGTGACCGCTAATGTAAACGGTGGTTTTAATTCGGCACTATTTTGCTGTTGACATGTGCCAGAAAACTGGGATAAAATAAACAACAAGAGATAACGAAAAAACTGACCGTTTGGATTAGGCAGTTGTTTTTTTACAAAAAATCCCCAAAAAACAAACGATTATTTGCATTAAAACGATAAATTTTTTAAATTCTTTATCCAGGCACTAAATAAAAAAAACACCCCATTATGGGGCATTTGATTTCCTGGCGGATGGTGAGGGATTCGAACCCCCGGAAGGGTTGCCCCTTCAACGGTTTTCAAGACCGCCGCATTCGACCGCTCTGCCAACCATCCTAATGATATTGTTCCTTTTACCGGTCAACGGGGCGTATTGTACATTATTTTTTACGAAACGCAAACACAAAAATTACAAAACCGATAAAAAACATTAACAACGACAACGTCATTCCCATTGTTAACCAATCTCCAACCAAAAAACCAAGCTGAACATCTGGGACACGAAACTGTTCACAGAAAATGCGTGCCACCGCATAGCCCATTCCCATTATCCCTGCAATTGCCCCAGGGTATTGGCGCAAACGTGTAAAACGATACAAACAAAACATTAAACAAAATAACAATACACCTTCGGTTAATGCTTCATATATCGGACTGGGATGCGACGCAGGAATCAAGACATTACCATTTTTATCAACAAATTCCACCGCCCATGGCATATCTGTTGGATACCCCATCAATTCCATATTTACAAAATTAGCAATCCGCCCAAAGAACAGCCCAATTGGCGCAACAACCGCCATTAAATCCAGAATTTTCCATGAATTAACTTTATTTTTCCATCCGAATAAAAACACCGCCACAATAACCCCGATTAAGCCACCATGAAAACTCATTCCTCCGTTCCAAACCGCAAAAATTTCCAACGGATTATTAATAAAATACCCCAGATTATAAAACAGGACATATCCAAAACGCCCCCCCAGAATCACCCCTAATATCACAGCAGTCAACAAATCATCCAAATTCTTACTGGACAAACTTAATCCCACATTTGAACGTCGCATCAAATATTTAAACAAAAAATATCCAATAACAAACGCTGCCACATATGCCAGCGCATACCAACGTATACTGATTCCAAACACAGAAAAAGCAACGGGATTCATCTGCTGAATAATAATTGGCGACATAAAAATTCCTTTTAATCTTGAAATAACATTGGCATTATATTATATATTCATCATACAACAAGGAGAAACTTAAATGGCAACAAAAAAATCAAAGATTACAGATACAACTGCGCGTCGACTTTCACGCACATCTGCAAAATCTGGCGGCATCGAAGGATACCTGAAACGCATATTTGGATTAATGTTTGGGGCGGTTGCTCTTACCGGGGTTGCAGCATTCATTATGATGGCATCTGGCGCATTTGTGCATTTATTCAGACCTGACTTTTCTGGTTTTTCTGGCACGTATTATGTATTGCTGTTTGGGGGTCTGGCATTATCCATCTGGGCCCAGGTTCGTGTTTTTCACATAAAACCCAGCACAGCCGCATGGTTGTTGGCCCTGTACGCAATATTAATTGGTATTACGATGACGCCACTGTTGTGGGCATCATTGCACATTAATCCAATGTCAATTATATGGGCATTTGGTGTTGCAGCCCTGATGTTCGCATGCATGGCATTATTTGGCTATAAAACGGTTAAAGACCTGTCATTCCTGGGAATATTTTTGTTTATTGGAATGTTGGGTTTAATCCTGGTTGGGGTAATATCACTGTTCATACCACTGGGTGCTGGATTTTCTACAGCGGTCAGCCTGATTGGCGTTTTGGTATTTGCCCTGTTTACTGCATACGACATGCAGACATTAAAGAATGCATACAACTATATCAGTGATGACACCCAAAAGAATCAAATGGCTGTTTTAGGGGCACTGCATTTATACATATCATTCATTGCAATGTTTGAATATTTGTTAAGTTTGTTTAATCGTGAATAATCTGAAAATCAAAGGAATATAAAATGGCATATAAAATAGATCCAAGCAAATGTATCGGATGTCACACATGCATGGGCGCATGTCCTGTTGGCGCAATATCTGTTGGCCCAGATGGCAAATGCGTAATCGACCCCAGCAAGTGTATATCATGTGGCACATGTGCTGCGATATGTCCAGTTAACGCAATATCACACGAATAAAAGAACGCCCGATTGGGCGTTTTTTTTATCCTTATTCATCTTTAAATAATCGTGCTGGGTCAACGGCATTATTTCCACGTCTCACTTCCAGATACATTTCTGGTTTATCCGGATTCATGCGTCCAATTGGCTCGCCGGCCAACACTTCTTGTTCCAATGCCACATCTATATTTCCAAGATTTGTCATAACTGTATTATATCCATTTTTATGTGACATAATAACGACCTTGCCAAATCCACGAAAACTGTCTGCAAATTTTACTGTTCCGTCTGCTGGTGCCAACACCAACGCATCACCACGTGTACGCACACGCCATCCATCAGACTGCAACCCCAGTGCAGTTTTTTCGCCAAACCGCACCACAACCCGTCCCCGCACAGGCAGATTTAACTTTCGTTTTGAAAACCTTGAATCCGATGACATCTCAGAACTTCCCACCCCAGCCGACAATTCAGAAATACTTTTCGCACGTGCAGACAATTCACGTAATTTCTTTTGCAGCGCAGAATGTTCATTTTTCAACTTTTTATTCTGTGCACTGCGTGTTTTCAGCAGTTTATCTAATTGGCTTTTTTCCTTGCTATATTTTTTTGCAGTTCTGTCCAATTTTTCTTTTTCGATTGCACGTGCATTTCTTATTTTTTCCAGCTCTACAATTTGTTTATTTGCCACATCAATATCTGCCTCAAATCTGTCTGCCGCCCCAGACAGCACCGCCGACGTTAAGACATATTGCCTCATATTATCCGCATCAAAACTGGGGTGCGATGCCACGAACAGAATACTGGCCGCTGCATCTGCAATTCGTCCACGATTTTTCTCCATTTCGGTGGCTATTTTATCTCGCTTTGAATCCAGTTCATCTATTTTTTTTACAACTGCACTGCGCTGCTCTTCCAGAGAACTGACCTTATCAGCAGCCCGCACCAAATCTTTTTTAGTTTTTGCGACATCACGTTCAGACGACTTAACCTGTTGTTCTAACTTTTTATTCTGTTGCTCTGTCTGCTTTATTTGCGCATTTATCTTGGACAACTCACTGGCCCCAAACGCCGGCGCCGCCACAATACATAACAAAGAAAATATTACTGCTACTTTCTTCATTATTTTCTTATAACTCTTAAAAAGACCTTTTTCCCCTTTTGCAACACAATGTCAAACGGCTGTGCACCTAATTCAAAGCGTTCCGTACCATCGGCCTTGTTTCCATCCAGTTTTAATCCACCCTGCTGTATCAACCTGCGCCCTTCGGATTTAGATTCAACCAATCCAACCTCTGCAATTAATTCCAGCAAACTAACCTCTTCTGCCCTTGGCTGAATTTCAACGGTCGGCATATTTTCCATATTCGCCCCACCACCAAACAAGGCATCGGCGGTTTCCTGTGCCTTGACCGCAGCGTCATGCCCATGTGCAATTTCTGTTGCAGCAAACGCCAATATTTTTTTAGCTGCATTCAATTCCGCCCCCTGCAGCTTAGCCAAACGTGCAATTTCATCCAGTGGGATTTCGGTAAATATTTTCAAGAATTTTTCCACCAAATCATCTGGGGTATTACGAAAATATTGATAGTACTCATATGGACTGGTTTTATCTTCATTAACCCATACTGCATTACCAGCTGACTTGCCAATTTTATTTCCATTTGAATCTGTAATCAACGCCGTTGACAGAACAAACGCTTCCTTGCCCAACTTTTTACGTATCAGTTCAATTCCCATAATTGCATTTCCCCACTGGTCTGCCCCACATGTTTGCAAGATACAATTATGTTCACGATACAGTGTCAAGAAATCCACCGCCTGGAATGTCATATAATTAAATTCCAAGAACGTCATTCCATTATCCAACCGACGTTTCACAGAATCCATCGACAGCATACGTGGCACCGTAAAATCTGTTCCAAAATCACGCAGAAAATCCATATGACTGTAATTTTTCATCCAGTCATAGTTATCCACCATCAATGCATCAGATGCCCCATCACCAAACTTAAAGAACTTAGAAAAAGACTTCTTCAACCCTGCCACATTTTTTGCCAATGTTTCTTCGGTCATCATTGGTCTGCCACTGTCACGCCCAGACGGGTCACCAATGCGACCTGTGGCACCACCAACCAACGCAATTGGTTTGTGTCCATATTTTTGCAACCAACGCATCATCATAACCGGCACCAAATGTCCAACATGCAATGAATCCGCTGTTGGGTCAGACCCCAAATACGCTGTAATTTTTCCAGCATTTAATGCATCATTCAATCCATCCATATTAGATGTTTGATTAATAAACCCACGTGCCTGTAATTCATTCAACAATTCGTTCTGCATATCTATCAAACCTTTTTTATCAGAAAAATAATAGCACGCTTTTGCGTGCCATGCAAGAATATCAGACAATTATTTATACTTTCCCAACAAGGTTTGTCTGAATGTATAATTCCTGGCACATTCAACGGCCAACTTTGACATTGCCGCCTGCATTACCTGATATTTTGATTCATATTCTGCCAGACCAATCCAATCAACAATTTGTATAAACTGCTTTGATTTAGCATCCCGACAAACAACTGTTCCAACCGCCCCCAGTCCATCTGAACAAAAAACCGGATTATGAATTATATTACCTGATAACAATGGATATTTTTGCGTACTGACCGGCATAACAACGCAACCTGTCACTTCTATATCAGAATATTGGGCATCAATGACCCGCTTTAATTCCTTAACATTGGTCGTATTATATCGCTTATGGAAAAAACCATCTGTCACCAAATTATTTGTGTACCATTTGTTATCATCAAAATTATAGTACCACACATTCCCAGAATTGTTCCCCATCAGCTGCTTAAATTTTTCTTCATCCAGCACCCCAGACAAATCCACAAAATTTTTTGGACGGCCATTTGGTAAAATAATTTCTGCATTTTCCAGCATCATTCCCAATCTTCTGTATTCTCTTTCCAACAGATTATATTCGTATTCAGTCATCTTATATTTTGCCATAACAGCCCCCTATAGTGTTTTACCTAGCGCCACCGGATTAAACAGCAGCAGACGCAGATTGTTTGCAGAATTGAAAGTTGGCTCTATTTTTTGCGCTCGCAATGCACATACCACATCGTACCTCAGGCGCAACGCCTCAAATTTTGGCATATCGTCATAAAAATGCTCGACCTGATACTGGGTTTCTGGCTTAATTTGAATATCCACGAACGAATTGCCGTCGATTTTATAAGAACAAGCCTTAAAAATACGCCTGTTTTTATCATCTGTTGTATACAGATTTATAATATTGCCAACATTAAATTTCGGCTCAATCCGATACACCCGAAAACCACGCCACTTCAGTGATGCCTTTTTATTTACCCCAATCAAATCCAACACCTGGTATGAGCATGCATCACTGTTGCGCACTTGTTCAACACGATATATTTCCACGCACGTGCCCCTTTTTGGCATTCAGTATACATTTTCCCAACTGCCTGTCAACCACCAAAAATCTGGTGACGTATATCGCGTGACCGGGATGATATCGTTTGGGAGCATAAAGATGGGCAGTGCGAGTGTGACCCAGGACGAGGACGAACGTTTACAACCAGGAGAAATCGGCATAAGAGAATACTTAACGGAAATTCGTGCTAAGAATGGCGATGTAAAAGATAGCAGTGCGATAATATCCTCT
>JAFVOS010000006.1 GCA_017505705.1 Alphaproteobacteria bacterium | reverse complement strand
TCAGTTGAACCACTGGTAGCACTTATTGTTATCGGATTCGCCGCCTTGTTAACCGTACAGTTAAAACTGCCTGTTTTAGTTGTATAATTAGTCTTAGTCACCTGATAGTAAATTGTCGTGCTGTCTTTAACATTTGTAACCGTCGGGGCGGTGTCTAAATTGTATGTACCACTGGCGGTACCATATTTAATTGTTGCACCACTGGGCGATGATACAGATATACTACAGGTTAGCGCACTGCCATCGTACGTTTTTGACTTGTCGGGTGCGGACACACTGATTGTGTTTTCTGTCCATTTCGCATAAAAAGTTTTATTTCCTGTCGCCGTTGTGTCAATTGTCTGGGATGTCGCACAAGATGTCTTGGCTTCATCTGTACACCAACCAGCAAACGTATGATTTGTCTTGGTCGGGGTACCATTAATTGTTGCCCCCGTACCAACGGTATAAGTTGTCGGCGCCCCAGAATAATTCGACCCCCCATCCAAATTATATGTAATGCTGAATGTGTTCAATGTACACGCCGCAGTTGTAGTTGTGCTTGAACCATTCGCAGAATAATTAGTGTCACATGTACACGATGTAGCGCTTCCACCAGACGAGCTTGAATTATCTGGACAGGCTGGACAAGTCGCACCATCAACATAGTGATTTGTGTTTGCAGTCACTGTTTTAGGTGTTTTATCACAACTTGCTGCCGTACACGTGCCATCAGTCATAGAACTTCCCTTATAATCAACATATTCACAAGTGCCAGCCGTACAATCATTCCATTCTGTGACCGATGCACATCCATCTGGTATATCACCATCTTCTTGGTTTCCTGTCTTTGTAGACATTTTATAGCAAGAATCACTTGAAATATTTCCACCATCTGATTTTTCATAAGGCGATGTACAAGCCGGACAACTAGTTGTACCATTAACATAATAATTTGTTTTAGCTGTTAACGATGCCACAGCCTTATTACAAGACGCAGTATTTGTTGCGCAACCAGATTTAATTTCGCCGTCGCCTGTACCCGAACTGTTAGAATACGCCACATAGTCACACGCCGAACCAGAACAGCTACAAGATGATGCACATGTGTAGCTTGAACATCCTGTTGTGTCTGGGTTTGAACATTCGTTCTGTGTACAAGATAACGAGCGTGATTTTGTATTACTGTAACAGCTTGTAATACCACCAGTATTATTAGATGGAGAATTAGGATAGTTCGTTGGACATTTTTCACAAGAATTCCCAGCACCCGAGCCACTTAAATAATACCCCGCATTACAGGACACATATTCCTTGGTTGAACATGTATAACCGGCTGCAAACGAATTGTTCGCAAACAAAACAGCAAACAAAAATACGAAAACACCCAGGAAACTGCGAATTCTTCCCATATCTTCCTCTCTTTTGTATTTCATGGTAGTAAAAATGGCATATGGCACGCAAGGCAAAAAAATAAAAATCAACAATTAAATTTTATTTGCCTATAAAAACACACTTGAATTATATAAAAATACGCTTTTTAACAAAAAATCCTGTCATAAAGACAGGATTTAATCTTGGTGGGTTAGGTAGGACTTGAACCCACGACCAAAGCGTTATGAGCGCTCCGCTCTAACCACTGAGCTACTAACCCACAGCGCCAATTATATCTATTTTCGCAATTGTTGCAAGAGAAAAAATTAATTTAATTCAGCAAAACCTAAACACCACTAAAAAATCCCCCGTTTGGGGGATTTTTTACTTCTTTTCAGAAAAATCAGCATCCACTGTGCCATCATCATTTTTTTTATCCGATGATTCTGACGCCGCCTGTTCCGCCTGGGCAGCTTTATATACTGCTTCGCCCAATTTCATTGCTTTTTCAGACAACGCATCAGTTTTTGCTTTCAATGTTTCAGCCGTCACATCTGCCTTGGCCAATTCGTCTGCCAATTCTTGCTTAGCAGCTTCAATAGCCTTCTTTTCATCTTCACTGATTTTATCGCCATGTTCTTTCAGCGATTTTTCAACACTAAAGATTGCTGTTTCAGCTGTATTTTTTGCTTCTGCCAGTTCACGTTTCTTTTTATCTGCTTCGGCATTTGCAGCAGCTTCATCAACCATGCGTTTGATTTCATCTTCTGACAAGCCACCGTCTGATTTAATAGAAATCGCCTGTTCTTTGCCTGTGCCTTTATCTTTTGCAGAAACATGCACAATGCCATTTGCATCAATATCAAAAGACACCTCAATCTGCGGCATACCACGTGGGGCAGGGGCAATACCTTCCAGGTTAAATTGACCCAATAACTTGTTATCTGCCGCCATATCACGTTCACCCTGGAACACACGAATTGTCACAGCTGACTGATTGTCTTCTGCGGTACTGAAAACCTGGGATTTTTTTGTTGGAATTGTTGTATTACGGTCAATCAAGCGTGTGAATACGCCACCCAGTGTTTCAATACCCAATGATAATGGTGTCACATCCAGCAACAGAACGTCTTTGACATCACCCTTCAAAACACCACCCTGAATTGCTGCCCCCATACCAACGACTTCGTCTGGGTTAACACCTTTGTGTGGTTCACGACCAAAGAATTCTTTAACAGTTTCTGCGACCTTTGGCATACGTGTCTGGCCACCAACCAGGATAACTTCATTAATCTGTGATTTTTCCAACCCTGCATCTTTCAAGGCTTTTTTGCATGGTTCGATTGTGCGTTCAATCAAATCAGCAACCAATGATTCCAATTTTGCACGTGTCAGTGTTGTATTGAAATGTTTTGGGCCCGATGCATCTGCTGTCAAGAACGGCAGATTGATATCAGTAGATGTCTTAGAAGACAACTCAATTTTGGCTTTTTCTGCTGCTTCTTTCAAACGTTGCAGGGCCAACTTGTCACCAGACAAATCGATTCCTGTCTGTGATTTGAATTCTGTAATCAAATGTTCCAAGATACGTGCATCAAAATCTGAACCACCCAACGCAGTATCACCATTTGTCGATTTTACTTCAAATACCCCATCAACAATTTCCAGGATAGACACGTCAAACGTACCACCGCCCAAATCGTATACAGCGATAACACCATCTTTGCCTTTGTCTAATCCATATGCCAATGCCGCTGCTGTTGGTTCATTAACAATACGCAAAACATTTAACCCAGCAATACGCCCCGCATCTTTTGTTGCCTGGCGTTGTGAATCATTAAAATATGCTGGCACCGTAATAACAGCATCTGTGACTGGTTCACCCAAATAACTTTCTGCATCCTTTTTCAATTTACCCAAAATCATTGCAGAAATCTGGGATGGGGCATATTTCTTGCCATCCATTTCAACCCACGCATCACCATTGTCGCCTGCAACAATTTTATATGGCACACGTGCTGCAATTTCACGAACCGCTGGACTGTCAAAACGCAGCCCCATCAAACGCTTTATTTCATAAATTGTATTTTCAGGATTTGTGACAGCCTGGTTTTTTGCGGTGATACCAACCAACTGTTCCCCATTTGATGTTAGCGCAACAACTGATGGGGTTGTACGCTGACCTTCGGAATTTTCAATAATTTTTGGATCTGTTCCATCCATAAATGCCATGGCAGAATTTGTTGTTCCCAAATCGATACCAATAACTTTTCCCATTTTTTCACTCCTTAAAATTTTTGCTTAACCACCATATAGTTATGCAAAAAATCTTTTCAAGTGGCAATAGACACATTTTCTTAATAAAAATTAAAAATCCCTGTCACTGGGACAGGGATTAATAATTCATATTCTTTAGAAGAATTATTTCTTAGCCGCCGGAACCGCTGCTGCCTTTTTATCATCTTCTTCAGCAGGCATTTTACCGCCAATTGTTGCAAACGCCAATTCTGCCTGGTGCAATCCCAATTCAATTCCGGCTGGTAATACCAAGTCAGATCCATGAACCACATCACCAATTGTCAGATTCGACAAATCAATTGTGATTTTTTCAGGAATAGCATCAACCAAACCACGCAACGCAACCTTACGTACAGCAAAGTTCAATGTGCCACCTAATTTCAAGCCCTTTGATGTTTCGGCATTGATAACTTCAACAGGCACAACAACATTAACAGGCTTTTTAACGTCAATACGTTTAAAGTCCGCATGAATAACCGCATCAGACACTGGATGATATTGGATATCCATCAACATTGCATCTTCTGTACCATTTGCAGTTGCAATTTGGAATAATTTTGTCCGCAAACCTGGCTTTTTTACCAACATTTCGAATTCACGACCGTTCAATTCGATTGCAACTGGGGCTTTCTTTTCACCATAGATAACAGCCGGAATATTTTTGTTATTGCGGATGCTACGTGCGGCCCCCTTGCCAGCAACATTGCGAATTTCTGCATTAATATTAATTGCCATTTTATATCCTTTTATAGCATTTTGTTTAACTGTGCCCAGCCTCCAAGGGTGCTGTGCGTGCGCAATTATTACTTAAAAAACAAAAAAAATCAAGTAAATTTATTATTTTTTCTGCATAATTAAAAATCTTGCTCGACCATATGTTTTATCTCGTAAAATATCCCATATATTCAAATCGGGCAAAGAAAAAACCTCTTTGTCTTGTTCCCATATGATAATTGCACCACTTTTTGCATATTTAGCGAACGTCTTTACAAAAGCCACCCCTAATTCATATTGTGAATATGGCGGGTCCAGAAACACAATATCTGCAGTTGACGCATACTTTGATATAACACTTAATGCATCCGCCTGTATCACAGATGCCCGATCTCCAATTTCCAACAACGCCAAATTATCTCGTACTGTTTTTATCGACGAATTTAAGACATCTGTAAACAGCAACGTTGCATTTGAATATCTGGACAGGCATTCAATACCGAATGCCCCACTGCCTGCGAATGCATCCCAAATCGTCATATTTGCATACGGGTCAACAATGCCAGATTCCAACATATTAAACAATGCAATACGTGCCCGATTTTGTGTCGGACGTGCCCCAGCAGGCAAATTTAGTTTTCGCCCTTTGTACTGTCCCGAAATAATTTGCAATTTAGAATTCATACGATAAAGTATAAAGCATGACATTTATGAATCAAGCATTAGTTTTAGCAAAACGTGCCACCACCCATGATGATGTACCGATTGGGGCTGTTATTGTATGCGATGGTAAGGTTATTGCACGTGGCGAAAACCAAGTGCAACAGAAACAGAACCCAACATTACACGCCGAAATCGTTGCGATTAATCGTGCCTGTAAAAAACTGGGTACAAAATTTTTATACGATTGTGATATTTATGTCAGTCTTGAACCCTGTGCCATGTGCGCAACAGCTATATCATTGGCACGTATAAAAAACATATATTTTGCCGCCCCAGACGCCAAAGGTGGCGGAATTACATCAAACGCTAAAATATATGAAACAGACCAACATCTGTGGAAACCAAACGTCTATCAAATGCCAGAATACTCAGACCAGTCGGCGCAATTATTAAAAGATTTTTTTATCCGCCGCCGTCAGCCAAAAGATTAGCTATTTAATCTTCCTGCAACAGTATTATACACACATTCCTTGTATGCTTTTGGTGTTGAATTATACCAGCATGGCAAACCGTTCGGACCCGAAGCAGTCATTTCTGCTTTACTAATTTCTATTTTTGGTAATTCTACCTCTACCACAGGCTCTGTTTCCGGTTCAGGCTCCGGTTGTGGTTCAGGTTCTGGCTGTGGTTCAGGTTCTGAAACAGAACCCTGTACACATGCCGTATTATCAGAATTTGGAGAATATCCAGTATTACAGCTCCACTTCGCATAAAATGTTTTATCCCCCGTCGAACCTTGAACAATCTGACTGGCCGACGACGTTAAACCCGAATCAGTATACCAACCAACAAAACTACTGTTTTCTCGTGTCGGTGCCCCTAATGTAATCGTAGATGTCGTAACCTTATATGTCGCAGGATTTGATCCATTGTTCGTACCACCATTTACATGATATGTTATGCTGTACGTCCCAGCAGACCATTTCGCAGTAAACGTCTTGTTCTCTGTCCATTCCCACTTAAACGAAGAACCAGCAGACTTTGTCTCATTCGTACCACTGACCGTCCAACCCGCAAAAGAATGACCAGATGGCGCAGTACACGTATTTGTCGCAGGCGTATAATTATTCCCACGCAATATGCTGCCACCATTCGGGGCCGCACCAGTCCCTTCTCCACATGAATATGCTACACTGAACGTGTTCGCTTCCCTCTCTGCTTCTTCTTGGGCTTTGGCTTCTGCTGCAGCGTCAAAAGCCTTACATGCTGCTGTAGTTGTCGTCTTTACCCCTGTAGACATTCCATTTAAAGAAAAACCATCTTTACACGTACACGTCGTAGATTTATTATCCGCAACAGTTGTCGAGTTGTCTGGACATTTTAGACATTTACTACTATTTAAAAAATACCCCGCAGCACACGTCACATAACGTTTAGAACTGCAAATATATCCCGCCGCAAAAGCAGAAAAAGACGTCATGCCATACAAAACGCCCGTTAAAACAACTATGAAACAGGAATAAAATTTCATTTTTTCTCTCTATATCCTCTCAAAAGTCATTTTATCAAAATACAAGATACAATGCAAAGATTTATTGCACCAAACTGTGACCTGTCATATCATCAGGTTGTGCAATCCCCAGCAATTTTAAAACAGTTGGTGCAACATCAGCCAAACCACCATCAACAACACTATAACTGTTATTTGATACAACTATAAAATTAACTGTGCTTGTTGTATGCGATGTCAAAACTGCTTTATTTTTTTGATCCCACATTTGTTCTGCATTGCCATGATCCGCCGTTATTAACACAGTGCCCCCCATTTTCAAAACAGCGGGCACAAACCTGGACAGTTGTACATCCAAAAATTCCATTGCCTTAATGGCTGCCTTTAAATTACCAGTATGCCCAACCATGTCACCATTGGCAAAATTCAATATTATAACATCAAATTTATTCAGATTATCCAACAACACGTCTGTAATCTCAGCAGCTGCCATTTCAGGCTTCAAATCAAATGTTGCGACATCTGGCGAAGGTACCAATATTTTTTTACCATGTTGATAATCAATATTTCGTTCTGCATCCATAAAATATGTCACATGATTATATTTTTCTGTTTCTGCAATTCTCAACTGTGACAGATTATTTTGTTCCAGAACATCACCCAGCGTATTTTCAATAACCACATCATCAATCAGGGCAGGGCACATATCGTTTAGCCCCTCTCCGTATTGTGAAAAACACAGAACCGCTGCATCGGTTTTAACAATTTCACGCATAATTTGACGTGCCCGATCACTGCGATAATTCGCAAAAATGACACCATCTTTATGTGTTATTGGGCGCCCACCATTAATTACAGATGGACTTAAAAATTCATCTGTTTCACCACGATTATACGCATCTTTTAACGCCCCAAAAATCGAGTCGTTTTTGTCTGTTGCTTTGGCATTTATAATTGCATCAGCAGCCTTTTTTGTACGTTCCATATTGTTGTTTCTGTCCATTGCATAATATCGCCCAGACAGTGTCCCCCAAAAAAGTCGCTTATCTGCAAAATAGGGTGCTAATTTATCCTGTACCAACGATATATACTTTTCTGCAGACTTTGGCGGTGTATCACGACCATCTGCAATAAAGTGCAAACATACATACAACCCCGCATCCAATATATATTTCACAACTTTTATAATATGGTTAATATCTGAATGTACACGTCCATCACTGCCCAGTCCAGCGACATGAACAATTCCACCAGATTGTTTTACCGTATTAATAAAAGCTTGCAGCCTAGGATTTTTATCTAAATTTTCCAATTCAAATCTGCGCAAGAACTGATTAACAATACGTCCTGCACCAATCGTAATATGTCCAACCTCTGAATTTCCCATGGTGTTTGCCGGCAACCCAACATATTCGCCACTGGCCTGTAATTCAGAATGCGGATATTTTTTCAATAATTCCCTAAAGAACGGCATATCAGCCATTGCGACCGCATTGTTCTCTGTCTCTTTATTAATTCCAACCCCATCCATAACACATAGTACTAGTGGCTTATTCATCTTTTTCCTCATATACATCTTATTTAAGTACATACCATTATACTTGTTTTTTAATTGCAAAATAACAGAAAATTTATATCATATACAAATATAGGCAAGGATAATAATCACACAATTGCCCCCCGGAGGACACAAATGGCTGGAAAACCCTTTAATCCAACATATATCGACGAACATATCGGGCGTCGTATTCAGTTGCGCCGCAACATGCTGGGTATGTCACAAAAAGATTTAGCAAACACATGCGGAATTACGTTTCAACAAATCCAAAAGTACGAAGTTGCAGGTAATCGTGTCGCCGCTTCACGCCTGTTTGAAATAGGCCAAGCGATGGACACCCCTGTATCATTTTTCTTTACGGGGCTACCAGGCAACTTACCCGATGAAAACAAAACAACACGTTCCGCACCACGTTGTGTCGCCGCCCAGTCGGCCGACGACCCGCTGGGTAAAAACGAAAGCCTGGAATTAATAAAATTGTACTGGCGATTATCTGACGACAAAAAACGTGAAAATGTTATGAAGTTATTACGAGCATTAAATAATCTAGATTAAAAAATCCCCAATTTGGGGATTTTTATTTAATCAAGAACATTTCCGCCTGCGGCTTAACCAGACTGGGCTTCTGCACTTTTAATTCAACCTGCTGCAACTTCCCACCCGATATATTAGACCCAGAATTTATATTTCCGCCAACGCCAGAACTATTTCCTGTTCCACCAGTCGTTTTGTCTTTCAACAGTGGTGTATCTTTCAACACAAAATTGTCAACCTTTTGAAGATTTGTTTTATCCAATTTTATATCTGTTTTATCAAGCACTGGCAATTGCTTATCCTTTTCAAAAACTACGTCTTCAATAATATGCAATACCGGCTCAAAAGTATCCCGATCTGGCTGTTATTCAGGCACAGAAGGTGTCGTGACTGGTGTTTCTGGTGCAACGCTGGCACTTGGGGCAGGTTCTGGGGTCGGTGCAACATAAGTCACACTGTTTGCTGCGGATACACCCTGACTGGCTGCAGGGGCATCAACCCGCCCCCCCATAATATTATATACACACTCTTTAAATTCTTTTGGCGACCCATTTTTCAACCAACAAATTCTCATTTCTGCTTTACTAACAACATACTTCATTTGTGGTTCCGAAAATTCTTCAACAGTTGTTGATACTTGTGTTTCTGAATAATCTATCGTTTCACTTGTATCACTATTTGTTACTGCATCTGCTTCGGCCTGTGCTTCGGCTGCGGCTTCTGCCGCTGCCTTGGCGGCTGCATCTGCCTCTGCTTTGGCCCTGGCTTCCGCTTCTGCTCTTGCAGCGGCTTCTTCTGCAGCTTTAGCTGCTGCCTCTGCTTCTGCTTTGGCTTTTGCGTCTGCCTCGGCTGCAGCTTTAGCTGCGGCTTCTGCAGCGGCTTTGGCTGCTGCCTCTGCTTCCGCCTGTGCTTTAGCTGCGGCTTCTGCAGCGGCTTTGGCCTCTGCTTCCGCCTTGGCTTTGGCCTCTGCTTCCGCCTTGGCCTTAGCGGCTGTATCTTCTATACATTGTCCATTGGTCTCAGAAACTTTTTTAAATCCCCCTGTGCACGCTATACATGAATTATTTGACTTTGGATCACCGGCAAAACCATAATTGGCCGTTGCACATCTATACTGCGTACAAGAACCAGAATCCCCACTAACCACCACTGTTTTATACGTGCCGCCTTGGAATCTTGATGCAGACCACCCGGAACAATCTTTTATCCCCTGACAAACATAGCCGTTTATTGCTTCGCAATCCGACTTAGAAGAATTTGGTTTGTATCCATCCTTACACAACAACTCTTTTGATTTTTGTGGGGCAACCGCCAATTTACAATTTTCATCATTTTTCCCCTTTGGGCACCATGCCCACACCACAATTGGTTGCGCAAACGCCCCATGACCTGATGACGTCCAACCTGTTATCCCCAGGATAACATCATGTTCCATTTTATAATTGGCTGTTCTCTCTTTGCCACCAAATGGATTAGATGAACAATCATACTTGGCAGATGTCGCCAAGAAAGAAATTGTACTTTCAACATTTGATGTACTGCATGAAATATTTTTATTCTTGGGCTTTGTACACGCATCAGCCTTTCCTGTATAAGAACTGCTTTTTATAGTTATCGAATCGCAGGTTGAAGAACTTGTTCCACCAGATGTGCTGGTTTTACATTCATCACCCGTCCAGCCCGGCTTGCACAACCAAACACAATCGCCTGCGCCAACCGCCTGGTGATATTCCGTCCATGGCTGTTGCGCGCTATTATTTCTTATAGAATTAACATATGTCAAACAAAACTTCGCACCATTAGAATTAACATCACGTGCCACCATCATATTCTTGCCGTTCGAAGCACCACTGCAATTAGACAAACAGCCATTAGAAGAAGTAAAGTTGTGCTTGGGGCACTTTGCCATCGCCGCCCCCCACGAACTTGCATAACTGCTGGCATTGGTTGCGTGCGCATTACCGGCAAACAACAACACCCCCATCAAACAACATATACAAGATACTCTCATTCCTTAACCCTATGTTATTCTACGACACCATTCCACAAACACATGCCTTTGTCGGTCTGCCATTCACCATGCAGCATATTCGTGCAATAGAATTCATACCATCCATCCGCAAATATACAAGAATCTGTTTTCGAATCATACTTTGCATATCCATTACCACCCGTTAACACATCTTGTTCTAAACAATTATTCTGCACAGAATTCTCTAAACATACACCATGTGCACGTCGGGACGCGTCACTGCCATCCGCATATCCATACACAGCATTATAGAAATCAGATTCGTATGTCTGTGATATAAGGATGTTTGTTTCTTCGGTCCATTTACCACCTGCAACAGAACATTGTTCTGCCAACTGTGTTGAAATTTCTGCCTCTAAATCATTCAATATCTCTTTAATTACCATCACTGTCTGATCTGATGCATTTTCTGGCGCTTCAATGTCCATTTCTGCATCAAATTTATTGCCATCAATATCAACGCAATACAATGTTGCACGTTGTTTGATTTGTGACGTAATTTGATCATTTGACAACAAACGACAATTCCATGGATAGCCCTGTTCACCAGATGTCGGTGTACATAAATCTGTCACAAATGTACGCAACGCATCTTCACAGCCCGCTGCAATACGCACTGTATCAACCGTATCAACATACGCCAACAATGCATCCAGGCCACAACGCCCCTTGCTGTTGGTTGTGCTGCTGCTGCTGATCAACTTACCATTACCATCAAATTGACAACCATCCGTATCACCATACAATGATGCACACGCAACGACCTTTTCCTGACACATTTCACGTGCTGCATGCATACTTATTGCACCAACAACATTTGCAGTTGAATCATCAAAACTTTTCAACGAATTTGACTGTGTGTCATAGCAATCACGCATTGTTTCAACACAGGTCCCTTTTACTTCTTCGATTTTTTCATCTTGAGCCTGGGCGATTTCAATCAATGCAGCACGCTTAAATTCGGTCCATACAACATCTGATAAATCACGACAAGAATCCAACGCAGTTGTTGCAAACATCTTTCTAGAATCCAAGAATTCGTTGAAATTCTTATTCTGAGCCAGAACATCCATATCACCCCCAGCACCATCCAGCATAATCAAATTCTGCAATTCAAACAAACGCTGTGTGTAAATCGGTTCACCTGTACTTTGGTTAATATATGCACCACTGTAATCCAAACAACGCTTATAATTTGCGCCACACGCCGTATCCGCCAGCATTGCAGAGCGCACCTTGTCCAAACATTCATTAACGTCTGCACTGTTGTGTGAACGATATTCTTCCAGACGTGCTTCTCTTAATATTTTTTCGGCCTGACGAACAGTTGCCTGAACCTGTTCACGTTTTGTATCCACACTTTTTTCATACGCATTACAGTCTTGACTGATCATAATACCATATGCGCTTTTAGCCATATTGGCGACAGCACTGCTTTGGCATGATTCTGCAACCATCTCTGCACACTGTTTATGCACTTGATTGAACAGTTCTTCACCTTCCAATGTTGCAAAGTCAACACCACCACCGCCACCAAATACTGATGTCGCAGATGAAGAACCACCCCAAATATCACCAATATCTGTCGAAAAATCCAATTCAATCAACCCCAAAGACGTTGAACCAGAATTTTTACTTTCATTTGCTTTTTTCTTACCTGAAATCAAATCACCAATCTCAGCCAACAAAGACGCTGCACCACTGGTATCATTTTTAATTGCCGCTTCACCAACTGTTGCGGAATACATTGCATCAACTTCCGCTGCTGTCTTATCAACTGCATTCAAGTTATTATCTTCAAACTGCTGCAACAAAATTTTTGCCTGATCCAACGCTTCTTCTGTATCACGAAAACTGGTAAAACGTTCACTGCAGAAACAACGACGATACGTTTCATTCGCTTTGGCACAGAACTGGTCCATACATGTTGCATAAGATTCACGACATTGCGCATATCCACCACCAATCTTAGAAACATCATTAAAAACAGCTGTTGCACGAGACTGCGCCGCACGAGACTGCGCCGCACGTGAAACATTCACCGCACTACGTCCTGTATTTGGCAATGCAGATCTGACCATACTGCGTGCCACAGGGTGACTTACCCCACTGCGTGCCGCCGTCACCGTCGGACGACGCGATACATCCGCTGTATTTGCACTGCGTTCTGTATTACGAACCACCACCTGGCTTGTCCCACTGCGTGCCGCCGTCGCTGTTGGGCGCCGCACCGCCGCAGAGCGGGACACAACACCAGACGAAGACGTCACTGTCGCCCCACCACGTTTAACCTCACGTCCCTCAGCACGTGCAGGCGCAACATTGGCAACCGTCGCCGAACGTGAGTTTTGTGGTCCAATTGCATCAGATACCCCCGCCGCAAAAATCATCGCCAACAGGGCCGAAAACTTGAAAAAAGTTATTATTTAAATATCTCACTTTGCCTTCTCTCTTACTTCATTCTATCATTTTTTCTGCATTTGAATCAACAGTATTTTATATATCCAACACATCTTTTTCTTCAATCATCCCCATATTTACCCCCCAGAATAACGAATATACCTCATACGCCTGATCAAATTTAATGTATGCATCCGCATTTTGACCGTTTTCCAATATTTTCATACCTTCTTCAATCAGTTGCATTGATTTTCCCAACAATCGTTCTGAAACTGCTAATAAATCCTTATTCTTAACGATACGCCCCAATAAATTATTTTGGATGTTTGTTACAGTTTGTAATTTACCATCTATTGCGATAAGATTCATCAGTGCTATGGTTAAATCCTGGTCACTGGACAAATCCAATGGATTAACCTTTTTCTGATTATCTGCCATTTCCACTTGTTTCTTTAAAGACAGCGTTTTTTTACGAAGCATAACCCCACCATTATTTTAACATTAGCTCTGTATTTTAAAGAAATCCTACACAAATCGCAGTCCATCGGTCAACAAGATTTTACAACCCCACGCATATGTGCCGAACGTGCACGTGGATTATTTTCAGTTTCATCTGCAGTTGGAACAACTGCCTTTATTGCCATAAAAGGCGCATTTGCCACCACCGGCATACGTGGATCCCCAGGCACTGTTGTCCAATCCTTAAAAGTATTTTTTACAATTCTATCTTCTATTGAATGAAACGTCACACATATACACATGCCACCGCACACCAAACGTTCTGGCACCGCTGTTAACGCACGTCTTATTTCGCCCATTTCATCATTTACAGCAATACGTAAAGCCTGAAATACAGGTGCAACATCTTTTGGGTTCCTTATTAAATCCCTTAATTCAAATGTTGTACGTGGATTTTTTTCCTTGATAACACGCGCCAACTGCATTGCATTGCGCACATCGCCATAATCACGCAAGATTTGTGCAATTTCCAACACTGTCAATTTTTCAATTAATTGTGCCGCATTCATGCATCCGTCATTATCCCTGGTATCCATCCGCATATCCAACGCTGCATCTGCCCGAAAAGAAAAACCACGTTCTGGATTGTCAATTTGCATTGAAGAAATTCCCAAATCAAACACAATCGCATCATAGGTTTCTTCTAATTCAGAAATCGCCGAAAACGCACGTGGAATAAAATTAAATCTTTCACCATATTCTGCACGCATTGCCTCTGCATCAGCCTGCACATTTGGGTCACGATCAAATGCGGTCACAATTGCGCCACGTTCCAAGAAAGCCCGACTGTATCCACCCGCACCAAATGTACAATCCACAATACGTTTTCCCTTAATATCACCCAAGGCATTCAATACAGAATCTAATAATACAGGAACATGCTTCATATTATTCAACCTCTACCTTAATCCCCAGTCCAGACAGATCTGTTGCTGTTGTTGCCCCCAATTCGACCCCACCAGGCAGGGCCATTGTTGCAACCTTATCCGCACCATGCAAATTTAGAACCACACGTGTGTGTCCTGGCGCCAACGCCATTATTGCCTTTTTCACATCTGCCAACGCTGCCTTGTCCCATATATCTAATGTTATTTTGCGTGCAATTTTTGCAACCCACTGCGACAATGGTATAATAGAATCTACAAAAATAGAAACCCTGTCATCACGATTAGACGTTTTACCGTTCAACACAACAACCGTTTCTGTTGATAGTATTTGTGCAAATTCAATTGCAGAATTTCCAAATGCAACCGCATCTACATTCCCATAGCTGTCAGACGCATTAATTGTAATCATTTCTTTGCCTGTTTTGGTGCGACGCCGCCCGAACGAATTAACCGTCACAGCAATTTGAACTGCTTTTCTATCTCCCAATGATTCCAGTGTTGCGCTGGTCGCCAATCCGGCCCTTGCAATCAAATGTTTATATTGATCCAGTGGATGTGCAGAAATATAGAACCCCAGTGCCGACAATTCATTTTCCAATTTCTGATTAAATGTCCATGGGGTTGTTTTGGGCAAATTAGTACGCAATCTATCTTCTGCAACATCATCTTCAACCGTATTGGCAAACAAAGATAACATACTGGCACTTTCTTTTGACTTTGATGCATACAGCAATATCGCATCCGCATTCATATAGACTGCAGCCCGATTTGGTTCCAAAGAATCCAACACACCAACCTTGGCAAACGCTTCCAAGATTCGCTTATTCATAAATGGTGCGCACCGTTTTGCAAAATCAGTCAAATTCTTAAACTTTCCATTTGCATTTCGTTCTGCAACAATTAAATCAGTTGCTGCTGTTCCAACACCCTTTAACGCAGCCAATGCATAAATAATTTTGCCATCACGCACTGTAAACAGTGATTCACTTTGATTTATGTCTGGCGGAACAATTTCAATGTTAAAATTCGTTTTAGCATCATCAACAAATATCGCCAATTGATCTGTATCATTTAGATTACTGGACATCGAAGCTGCTAAAAATTCTGGCGTATAATTTGCTTTCAGATATGCACACTGGTTTGCCACGATTGAATATGCAATTGCGTGTGATTTATTAAATGCATACTTTGCAAATTCCTTGAACTTTTCCCACAGTTCCTTGGCGGTTGTTCTGTCCAGTGTACCTTCTTTTTCACATCCCTCATAGAATTTGCCTTCTAATTCATTCAGCATTTCTATCAGCTTTTTACCCATTGCCTTACGCACGTTATCAGACTGTCCACGTGTAAATCCAGCCAATGCACGTGTTAATTGCATAACCTGTTCCTGGTACACAATAATACCATACGTTTCTTTCAATATTGGCTCTGCTTTGGGGTGCACATATTCAATTGCTTCTTCGCCATGCATACGGGCAATAAACTGTGGAATAAATGCGATGGGACCAGGGCGGTTCAACGCATTCAGCGCAGAAATTTCCAAGAAACTGGTCGGATGCATTTTACGCAATGTCTGCTGAACAAATGGGGCATCAAATTGGAAAATCCCTTCGGTCAATCCTTGTTGCCACAATTTCATTGTTTTTGGATCATCTGTTGGAATTTGATCCAAATCTATATTAATACCACGTGTTTGTTGTATCAGTCGTGTCGCATATTTCAGTACGACCAATGTTTCTAAGCCCAAAAAGTCAAATTTAATCAGTCCAGACTTTTCCAAATACTTTCCGTCAAATTGACACGACGGCAATGGGTTGGCTGGATCACGGTAAACAGGTGCAATCTTGGTTGTTGGTCGGTCCCCAATAACAACACCACATGCATGTTGCCCCAAATTACGCAAAGAACCTTCTAATTCTTCTGCAACGGTCACAACCTTGTTCATATCTTCATCTGCATTCAAAATATCTTGAATTTCAGACGAAGCATCCACCGCTTCTTTCAGTGTCTTGGCATCCTGTGGTATCAGCTTAGACAATCTGTCAGATTTAGAATAGGGCAACCCATACACACGCCCAATATCTCGAATTGCGCCACGTGCCTGCAAACTGCCGAACGTGATAATACGACAAACAGAATCATGCCCATATTTATCACACACATACGCTAACACACGTTCAATCCCTGTTGGTTCAAAATCTACGTCAAAGTCCGGCATAGATATACGATCCGGATTCAAGAAACGCTCAAACAGCAATCCATACTTTAACGGGTCTACATTTGTAATCCCCAACGCCCATGCAACAATAGACCCAGCCCCCGATCCACGCCCAGGTCCCGTTAAAACATCATTATGACGGCACCAATCTATGTAATCCGCAACAATCAAGAAATAACCTGGGAATCCCATACCAATAATAACCCCCAGTTCAAATTCAGCCTGTTCATAATATGGTGCTGTATCGGTAATATTATGCTGTTCCAACCTGCGTTTTAATCCATTCATCGTATTATCACGCAACATTTGACATTCTGTTTCCAAATCATCACCAAAACGTGGCAGCAATGGTTTTTCATGAACATTAACCATAAAACCACATCTGTTCGCAATAAGAACAGTATTTTCTATGGCTTCTGGCAAATCAGAAAATATTTCTGCCATTTGATCACCAGACTTAAAATATTGCTCAGACGATTTTCTTGGGCGTTCTGGATCAATAACCTTGGTCTGTCCTAAAACACACCCCAATGCATCCGCAGGTTCATAATCTGTATCAGACGCAAAGCAAACATCATTTGTTGCCACAATTGGCACATTTAATTCTTGGGCTAATTTCAAAAACATAGGTTCTGTTTTTATTTCATTTTCCAAACCATGCCTTTGAATTTCAATATAAAACCTGTCGCCGAATACTTCCAACAATTGTTTTGCATATATTTTTGCTTGAGCATCCTGGGCGTTTAAAACCGCCATTCCAATTGGCCCCAAATGCGCCCCAGACAAACAAATTAATCCTTCACTGTGTCCAGCCAATTCATCAAATGTGACATATGGTCCCAAATGATGATTATCGGCCCGCATATACATAATGCGATTTAATTCACATAAATTTAAATAGCCCTTGTGATTCTGCGCCAGCAAAACAATCTTAGACAATGAATGAGAACGTAATATTTTTGGATCTGCTGCATGCTGATTCAAGGTTATTTCAATTCCAATAATGGGCTGTAATTTATTTTTCGGCATCACATCTGAAAACTCTGCACATCCCGACATTAAATTTGTATCTGTCAGCGCACATGCAAACATATCTGCTGCCGCACAAAGTTTTGGAATACCCTTGATTGTAATCGTACTGGCACCAACCGAGAATCTTGAATGAGTACGAAGATGAACAAATTGCTGCATAATCCCTTTCCTTTAACCTTTCTTTTATCAGCAAAAAACCAAACCCATGTTTATCCCCATGGGCAGGGCTTTAGTGCAATTTACCACAACAATGCTTATATTTTTGCCCAGAACCACATGGACATGGCGCATTGCGTCGTGATTCACCGGTTGCCTTATTCAAAGACGCATCATGTTCTGCACGTTTCTTCTCGGTTTCATTAACATCTTCACGTGTCAATTCCATGCGACTTATATATGCAATGGACATGATTTTAAAGTTGTTAACAGTGTTCTTGAACAAATCCAATGCTTCACGTTTATATTCATACAGTGGATTTTTCTGTGCATACCCACGCAACCCAATTGCACTTTGCAGGTAATCCATCTGTTGCAAATGTTTTTTCCACACAGAATCCAGCGCCCCCAACATCATCTGACGTGATGCCATTTGCATCAATTCTGGTCCATATTTGGCTGCTTGGTGTTCATACCTGCGCATTGCTAAATTCACCAGTGTTTCATATGCCTTGCGTTCTGTAATAGACTCGTCTGTTTTCCACTTTTCAATATCAGTGATATCCAATGCAAACATACGCATCATCGCATCATGGATTCCTGTCAAATTCCAATCCATTGGATGAGCTTTTTCTGGGATGTTATTTTCACAAATAATTTCCACAACATCACCAATCATTTCACGTGCCAACCCAGACAAATCTTCTGACACCATCAATTCATCACGCTGCTTGTAAATAACTGTACGCTGTTCATTTGCGACGTCATCATATTTCAGCAATTCCTTACGTGCTTCAAAATATCTGGCTTCGACACGTTTTTGGGCCTTTTCCAACGCCTTTGTAATCCAAGGATGGGTAATTGCCTCGCCCGTTTTCAGTCCCAGTGTCGTCAACATTCCCTGCAATCTGGCCGCCCCGAAAATACGCATCAAATCGTCATCCAACGCCAAAAAGAATTTTGAATCGCCTGGATCACCCTGACGCCCCGAACGCCCACGCAACTGATTATCGATACGACGGGATTCGTGTCTTTCTGTACCGATTACATACAACCCACCAGCATCCAGAACCAGCTTTTTATTTGCTTCAATTGTGGCATAAATTTCTTTCTTTTTATCTTCATATTCTGGATCATTTGCATCCAAACCAGCAATTAATTCTTCTGCATTTCCACCCAATTTAATATCCGTACCACGTCCTGCCATGTTGGTTGCGATTGTGACCGCACCTGGCGCACCAGCCTGGGCAACAATTTTTGCCTCAGATTCATGGTGCTTTGCATTCAACACCGCTGGATTAATCCCCAGTTTTTGGCGCACAATCTGTGCCAATTCTTCAGATTTTTCAATAGACACCGTTCCAACCAGCACCGGCTGTTTACGCTTTACACAATCTTCTATCTGTTTAATAATTGCGTCATACTTTTCATCTTTATTACGATAAATTTCGTCATGATGATCAATACGTGCCACAGGTCTGTTTGTCGGAATAGACACCACACGCAGCTTATAAATTTCTTCAAATTCTGCAGCTTCTGTCATCGCTGTACCGGTCATACCCGCCAACGTTGGATACAAGCGGAACAAATTCTGATATGAAATGCTGGATACAGTTTGATTTTCAGGCTGCACATTAACATGTTCTTTGGCTTCAATTGCCTGGTGCAACCCCTTGCCAAAGCGGCGTCCTGTCATAACACGCCCTGTAAATTCATCGACAATCAGAATTTCACCACCACGCACAACATAGTTAACATTTTTCTGATACAAATGGTGCGCCAATAACGATTGCTGAATATGCATAACCAATGCTGCATTTTCAGACGCATATAAATTGTCACCAACCAACAATCCATTTTCTTTTAATAATCTGGTTGCAGTATCCACACCACTTTCTGTCAGTGTCACATGTCTGTCTTTTTCATCTTTGATAAAATCACTTGATGTAAATTGCACAACAACATCGTCAACACGTGCATACAGTTCACTGGTATCTTCCGCAGGCCCCGATATAATCAATGGGGTACGTGCTTCGTCAATCAAAATACTGTCTACTTCGTCAACAATTGCAAAAAAGAATGGGCGTAAAACCTGTTGCGCCTTTGAAAACTTCATATTATCACGCAAATAGTCAAACCCCAGTTCGGAATTTGTCACATACGTGATATCACACGCATATGCTGCACGACGTTCTTCGTCGGTCATATCATGCTGAATAATACCAACCGTCAACCCCAAGAAACGATATATTTGTCCCATCCATTCTGCGTCACGAGATGCCAAATAGTCATTCACAGTAATCAAGTGAGCACCCTTACCATGCAACGCCTTTAAAAACATTGCCAATGTCGCAACCAATGTTTTTCCTTCACCGGTCTTCATTTCTGCGATTTGACCATTGGTCAGAACCATACCGCCAATCATCTGAACATTAAAATGGCGCAATCCAATTGTGCGAACCGACGCTTCACGCACCAACGCAAACGCATCAGGCAAAATATCCTTTTCTTTTTCCCCATTTGCCAGACGCTGACGCAACGCAACTGTTTGTTCACGCAACTCATCATCTGTCATTGCATGATATTTTGGTTCTAAATCATTAATCAAAGACACAGTTTTATCATAATTTTTAATAATTCTGTCGTTTGCAGAGCCTAATAATTTACCAATTACATTTTTAAACATTTTTCTTCCTTATTTTATCACGAAATATATAGCAATTTCGCCCCTTTCAGTCAAGTCACTTTATGATATAATGACGACTTTCCAAATAAGCAAGTACAAAAATTACAAATTTTATAATTTTTAGACTGAAACACACAAAAAAATATGATAAATTACTAAACAGCAGGGGGATAATTATCATGCGTAATCCAGTACAAAATTTAAATATAGCCGACATTACCAGTGAAACATATACTATTGCCCCAACACAACTGGATTATATTGCTACAATTTTTGGCAACACCGTTGCCGACACAATGAACATGCGCACATTTGCCCCAAAGATTCGACAAATTGCACGTGCGGCCCTGAATCATGCCTTGAAATCGGCCCGCACCCAAGGTGAAAAGAAATAAATTGCCATTTTGTAAAATAGTGATATCATAACACCCGCATGACACACAGGACATGGCGGTGATATTTTTATCAACGAGGAAAGTCCGGACTGCCTGGGACAGCACACCGGCTAATATACCGGGCGGGGCGACCCGACGATAAGAGCAACAGTGACGTAAACGATTAAATTCGAGTGAAACGGGCAATCTCTGTGCGCAGCAACTTCAAATAGGCCCCCTATATGCGTCCCACATTGGGGGCGGGTAGAAGGCTTGACAATTGTGGCAACACAATTTGCAGATTAATCATGTCCACTACCAATACTTGGTTCCACAAGGTACTGGGTTTTGGCAGTACAGAATCCGGCTTATCGTGTGTCTGCACCGCATTCCCATGGGAATGCGTTTTTTTATCGTTATTTCAAATTCTGTAACAATTCAGAAAACAGCACATACGCCCGCAACAGTGCTGCATCACGCCACCCCTTATCCGACGGATACCAGCTTTCTGTCAGATTTTGTAATGTTTGGGCACTAATATTACCATAGTTCAGCAAATCATAACGTGCATCACCCATATCCATACGTTTATATATTGGGGACATAATTGGAAATTCGCCTGTACCAATTTCAAAATCTGCCGTATAAACAGGAAGTTCTGGTGCGGAATAACGCATCTCCAGGCAATCAACCAAATCCCCCAGCAAAACAGGCCCATTTTCGGCACGATTGTCTGCAACAACAGTGGTGCTGGGCAACATATTTGAAAAATATTGTGTATTCTTATGTTGTTCTGGATGCGACACCAACAATTGTCCTGTTACCTGGCCCCGTTTTCTGTCAAAACGCCCCAAACCAGTATGCATCCCAATCGATATCAGCGATTTTGCACCTTGCATTATATCGTCATAAATTGTCAGCGTCATTTGGTTTTCAGGCATTTGTTCCGCCCCACCATAAAACAGACCATACGGATGCTTATACTGGCCAAAACTAATTGCATCCCACGCCCCATCTTTCAGATGCCTTTTACGAAATTCTATAATTTTTTCTTTTTTTAGCTTGGCATCTGGCTTTGACAGCAATAAATCATGCGCCAATTCATATTTTGGATTTTGGGGCAGGGCATCAGGGTTTGAAAAATCCACACCAAAGTTTCGATTTAAATCAACCAAACCGCCATTTTTTTTATCTTGAACCTCACGCATGCGGTTTTGCATTCCCCATCCATTGATAACATGCACCAAACAAATTGTATATTTTTTACAAAACTCTGGCGTCAATGTCTTTGCGAATCTATCCAGAAACATATTCTGTGCGGCACTGCCAAGATATCCCTCAATACCATGAACACCTGAATTTATAACAACTTTGTTTGGTCCACTTCCAATCATAACATATGGCACAATAAATTTATTTCCACCTGCAACACACATCTTTACGTCTGCAAAATTTGATGCGTTTTTAAGAAAGCTATCTGTTGCTTGATACCAATTTTCAGAATAATACTTGTCCATAATTACCGCAGCCTTTGGTTCTAATCTCTCTCCCGCCGGCAACAATTTACATTACTTTACCCGTTGTCGGATAAAAAGTTAATTGTATTTTTTCCCATTTGTTAAATTCATTTGCTGGCAACATTTTCAGTGGCTGACACACATTAATCGCATCACGAATTGTTTGCAGCACATACGCAAACCCGGCATCCGTTTCTGCCCTGGCTTCTGATTCAAACCATACATCCCGCACTGTTCCATTGCGTCGCATCGTCAAATGAGCCACAGCCCTAATCCCTTCTATATCGGCACGACTGGTATCAACAACCCAGCATCGTGTCATGGCCACACGCAACGCATCAACCACCGACACCGTCATTGTTCTGTCCAGACTCATAACCTCACGATTTACACGCACCACCTTTTTCTTCTTTGGGGCAGGGGCCGGTTCTACTTTCTTTTCTTCAACCGGCTTTGGTTTTTCTTCTGATTTTTCTTGCTCCGGCTCTGGTTCTTCGACCAGTGTAGGTTCCTCTATTGGTTGCTTATCTTCTTCTGGCACCACTTCTGGTTTTGACTCAGTTTTTTCTTCTTTAACTTTTTCTGGTGCAACATCTGAATTTACATTTTGCAGTTTTGTTTCTTCTCCAGAAATCCTAACGTTATTTAAATCAATTTCTATAATTTCTATACGATCTGGCACCACCATCTGGGCACGCCTTATAATAATTACCGCCGATGTCACCAGCACCGCCACAACCACCAGATGTCCACAAACAGACATCAAAATATTCTCTAACGAAAATTGATTTATTTTTGACATTGACGTATATTTTTATTCTGGCTGTGTACGCAATCCCACTTTTTGAAAACCCGAATCCTTTAATTTGCCCATCATTGACATAACCGCCCCATAATCAGCAGACGCATCACCACTGATCATGATGGTAAGTGCTGGGTTTTCCCCACGCATTGCAACAGCACGCTTTACAATTTCATCACGTGACAGTTCCATTTCTGACAAATAATATTTGCCATTTTTATCGACACTGATTTGAATTGCATGGTCACTGCCCGTCATCGCAGACGCCCCCGCACGTGGCAAATTCAAGTCAATTCCAGTTGTCATCATTGGCGTTGTCACCATAAACACAGCCAACAACACCGTCATAACATCAATCATTGGCGTCAACTGAATTGATGCATCATAATTTTTACGTCTTTGTCTGGCCATTTAACCCACCATTATTTTTTGTTTTCAGGAACCTTTGACGCTGCTTCCAGACGTTCGTACAACTCATCTGCCTTCTTGGCAAACACTTGCTGTGCAATCGCAGCAGGTATCGCCGCAATCAACCCCAACGCCGTTGTTCCCAATGCCACCGCCAACCCAGGGGCAATAACCCCAATACTGACAGACTGATTGATACCAATTGATGCAAACGAATCCATAACCCCCCAAACCGTTCCAAACAAGCCAATAAATGGGGAAATGTATGCGACCATGGCCAAGAACCACAAATTCTTGTCAAATGGGCGAATAAAAGCATCTAAATCATTTGCTGGTTTAAAAACAATTTTTTTGTTTTTCTGCATACGCCACAACCGAATTTTTTCAACAATCACTGCCCACGACATAACACTGAACACCACCAAAACAATCGAAACCAACAGCGTCATCCAATCGCCTGTAAACAGACTCAACAACGAGAAATTATTTTCCATTTTCCTTTCCTTTTTTTATTCCTAAACCAATCCACTAATAAAACTTTCTGGGATTTTCTTTGGGCGCATATTTGCCCCCAAATAAGCAACCTTAATATTAATTATAGCACAAACATTCCCATCTTTCACGAACTTTTGTTCAACCCTAACCGACGCAGCCCCTACGTCTGTCATTTGTGTTTCAACAACGAACTCATCAGCAACCATCAACGGTTGTAAATACTTAATATTTAATTCACGAACAACAAAACCGACATCTCCATCCACAGTCACACGACCACGCAACCAATTCATACGTGCACGTTCTGCAATTTCCAGATATCGGGCGTGATATACAATACCTTCGGCATCAGTATCAGCATATGCAATTGTAAATGGGAATACATGAACTTTCACGATGTTATTTCTCCAATCCCAAATGCTGATATCCGGCATCTGTTATAACACGCCCACGTGGTGTGCGCTGAACAAACCCCAATTGCATCAAATACGGTTCTATAACATCTTCTATTGTATCAGACGGCTCAGACAATGCTGCTGACAAGTTTTCAATTCCCACCGGTCCACCAGCATAATGCTTGATTATTGTTTGCATATATTCACGATCAATTTCGTCCAGACCACACTCATCAATATGTAATTGGAACAATGTTGTCTTAATTGTATCTGCGGCAATGTGTTCTCGGTTTAAAGCACACGCAAAGTCACGTGCACGTTTTAACAATCTGTTTGCAATACGTGGGGTTCCACGTGCAGATTTCGCCAACATTAACGCACCATCTGCCTCAATCGGCATACCCAAAATATTTGCGCTGCGTTGAATTATTCGTGCCAAATCTTCTGGGGAATAGAAACTTAAGCGCAAATCAATTCCAAATCTGTCCCGCAGTGGATTCGACAGCAATCCCGTTCGGGTTGTTGCGCCCACCAACGTAAACGGCGGCAGGTCAATTCTGACACTTTTAGCACTTGGTCCTTCACCCAACATAATGTCCAACTTAAAATCTTCCATTGCAGAATACAGCACTTCTTCAATTGCTGTCGGCAATCGGTGAATTTCATCAATAAACAAGACATCCATTGGTTCCAACGAAGTCAAAATAGCCGCCAAATCACCTTGCTTGGTCAACATCGGTGCCGACGTCGCCCTAAAATTTGTCCCCAGTTCATTTGCAACAATATGCGCCAACGTTGTTTTTCCCAATCCCGGGGGGCCGTATAACAATACATGATCCATTGCTTCGCCCCGGCTGCGTGCCCCCGACACAAAAACAGACAAATTTTGCTTTAAACTGTCATGCCCAATAAAATCAGACAACGTACGTGGTCGAATAGTCGCCGCCATATCATCTGGTATATTTGCATCTAAAAAACGTTCTTTTTCCATCATTACTTACAACAACTTATCTTCTTCTTTTTCACGTCCAACATATGCCTTCAGGTCATTGTACATCTGGCGCAAATCAGCCGGTTGACTGTACCCAGCATCTGCATTTTTAACCCGAATTGTTTCCAAATCTATCTGTGCTTGCTTTTTCAACACCTGGGTCAGATGTGTTGCGAACGCACGTGCATCTTCTGACTCATTTGCACCCTGCAACAATAATCCACGATTTGGACGTGGCGACAAGAATGCAAAATCTGCCACCGAAGAATCTGGCGACACCAGTGCAAAGCCCGATATTTCTGGGCGACGCATCATCGCCTGCAAAACATACCACGCCCCCAGTTGATGTCCAGCCAACCAAATTTGATCACTGTCTTCATTATGATTTTGAATCCAATCTATAACAGTTGCAATATCCAGCATATTTTCAGCAGTTGTACCAATGGCCCCCTCAGAATCATTTACCCCACGATAGTTAAATCGCACCACCGAAAAGCCGATATCCATAAACGCCCGAAACATCGCATAAGACACACGATCATTCATATGATATTTCTGTCGTGGATTTCCAGACAGAATCACCGCCAACGGCGCCGACGGCGTTGCAGACTTGTGATATACAGCATGCAATTTTCCAGACTCACCACCTATAATAATATCAACCATTGATTCCACCTTTCTAAAAACATCGTTTCGCATTAAACTTAGAACAAACCAGAATCAATTTTCAATAAAAATATTTTTGTTTTGACACAATTATATAAAATGTTCTAAAATTCAGCTAAGAAGAAAAGGGCACATAACATGAAAAGAATCTTTACACCTGTTTTGTTAATGGTTTTGGGCACGACAATGGCTTATTCTGCTGCGGCACCCGCTGCCACTGGCACAGATGTTGTAATGCAAGATTTTCAGACCATTTACACAGAAACCCCGGTTCAATCATATTATGCATACCCTGATGATCCGAATTTTATCCCAGAAACAGAATTTATGGAACGGGCAGACAGCATTGATTACGACCAGAATATTCTTGATGCACGTGCCGCCGAAGAATCTGCACATCCTGGTGTAATGTTTGCGAACCGTCCAATGGTTATATGCCGTAATTTTGGCTGCACACGCCTGAATGACCGCATCACACGCACATTTTTATTTAACAGCTTGGCGAACATGTTCATGATGAATGCGCATTCTCGTGTTTATATATGTGAGGCAGACCCATTCTCGCGCGATTGTTTGCAATCTGGCATATCATTCCCTGTTCGCAGCGGTATTGCCAACGCAATGGTTAAAATTCCAAAGGCCACGATTTCACAGGTAAATGTTTCAACCGGTCTGTCCAAGGCCACCGTTGGCATGACTTATGATTTTCTGGTAAACGGCATTGATCGTGTATGCGAACCAACTGTTATGGACCTGATGATACCTGCCAATTCAGAGGCGGTATTATCTAATCGTGAATTTGCATGCAACATGACCAGCGACGGCATCAGCAGCGTTTCGTTAATTGTTAGCCTGGATTACATTGACCTGGACTATGGCATATTAGGCGGCTATTATTCACTGGGGATGCAGGGTCCAACCACTGGTGGTGGCACAGGATACGCACTGTTCAAAACAGAATTTACGACGGGCGGCATGCAATTTCGTGCGTCACTCTTGGGCGAAGACGGTTCAAACGGTGCCAACAGTGCATTCATGACCATCCAACCCGGCGAATATGCTGTTGAACCACTGGAAAAATAATCGTGGTACGTGTAAGAACTACACTTGCCACTAAACTTACACAAATCACGCAAAATGATTAAAACAGTTCTTATTATCGATGATGATGACATGTTGCGCAGGACGCTGGCACGTGGCTTACAAAATTCTAATTTCAACACCATAACCGCCAATTCTGCAGAAAGTGCGCATGAAATACTGTCCAGAATATCTGTTGATGCCATAATACTGGACAGAATGATGACCGGCCAGGATGGCTTAAGCTTTCTGCGTCAAATACGTGAATCTGGAAACAACACGCCAACAATTATGCTGACCGCAATGACCGGGCCAGACAATACAATTGACGGTCTGTCTGGTGGGGCAGACGATTATCTTGCCAAACCCTTTCAAATACAAGAACTTATATTACGTTTAAACAACATAATAAAAAAGAACATGCGTCCAGCATCAAAAATGCCATCTGGCTTATTATTTGTTGAAAATGAGTTTTTTGTACAATCTGATTCTGGCCCCCAGGCACTTTCTTTGTCTGGTGAAGAAAAAAAATTACTAGCAAAATTAATTGACCCCATTGGCATTACAGTATCGGCCACCCCAATGGTTGCAAAACGCTTGCGCTTGAAATTAAATATAGTATTATCAAACCTAGACATAATAACCATTCGTGGTCATGGCTATAAATTAATAGACACCACCACTACATAACAACAGGAAAACATAAATATGAGATTATTACCACGCAGTTTTTTAACAAGAACGGTTTTGATGATTTTAATTCCACTGGTTATTGCCCAGGTTATTGTCGCAAATGCATTCTTTGGCAATCACTGGTCACGTGTGCACGACACACTGGCACGCACTTTGGCCGGCGAAGTCACAACAATGATGAACTTCCTAGATTCTGGCAACACCGCCGCCATGCACGAAATGGCGCGTGACATTGGGATTAATGTATCAATCAACCCCAGCTTGAACCGTCCAAAACACAACAACAACAAATCCATGGAAGCAGGGCGTTTGGCATCAGAATTATCTAAACGAATGCAGCGTTCTGCGAACATATACATCGACAAGGGCAAGCGACTGGTATTTATTGATGTTCCAACAAAAAACGGTGAAATTGCAACATTTGGCACATCTCTGTATCGCATTTATTCAACAAGTACCGAAGTGTTCATTATATGGCTCATTGGCTCTATATTAATTGTGTCTATATTGGTTGCCCCATTTATCATGATGCACACCCGCAGTATCAAGCGCATTGCACGTGCGGCCGGTCGTTTTGGACGTGGACTGGATGCGCCTGGTTTTGTTCCGACTGGCTCAAAAGAAATTCGTGAGGCCGCCACCGCCATGATAACGATGAAAGAACGCCTGAACAGATACAATCGAACACGTACAGACATGTTGAATGCGGTCAGCCATGACCTAAAGGCTCCACTGACAAGAATGCGTCTGGCGATTGAAACAGGCGAGGCAACAGACAAAGATTTAATTCGTGACATTGATCGCATGACAGAAATGGTAAACGGATACCTGGCGTTTGCACGTGGCGAAATGCCAGAAATCGAACAAACAACCGAATTACCTGCGATGTTGATACGCACTGTACGTGATGCCGCCCCAGACAAGAAAATCATCACAGATTTTCCTGACGCACCGGCCCAGTTTTATGCTCGACCAATGGCACTGGCACGTGCATTTGCGAATATTATTGAAAACGCCGCCAGATACAGCAAGAAAACAATAAAAATCTCAGAAAACGATTTTGACGACCATATCGAAGTCCTGGTCGAAGACGACGGCCCTGGGATTCCAGACGATAAAAAGAAAGACGCCATGCGTCCATTTGTCCGCCTGGACGAAGCACGTGGTTCCGACACTGGCGGAACGGGGTTGGGATTGTCCATTGCCCAGACAGCCATTGAAAACCATGGTGGCCAAATATTCCTGGAAGACAGCGATATGGGTGGCCTGCGTGTACGTGTGGTATTACCAATATAAAAACAACGCCCAACAGGGCGTTTTTATTTTACTTTTATACCGGTATAATAATACCGCATTGATTTTTCTTGACATTTCTGGTGGGTTGGGGCATAATAGCACCGCTCTAATTTATAAACCTAAGGAAAAATAAAAATGTCAGCGACAAAATCGTTAAAAAAGTGCGAATTAGAAGCCAAATGGTATCTGATTGACGCCACTGATTGCACGCTGGGACGTTTGGCAGCATACACCGCCAACATCTTGCGCGGCAAAAACAAAGCCACATGGACACCAAACATGGATTGTGGTGATCATGTAATCATTATCAACGCAGACAAGGTTGCATTGTCTGGCAAGAAAGCAGACAAAACAAAATTCTTCTGGCACAGCTTGTGGACAGGTGGCATCAAAGAACGCACCCTGGGTCAAATGCGCTCTGAAAAGCCAGAAAAATTGGTCACAAACGCCGTAAAACGTATGATGGGTCGTCGCACAACGGTTGCATTGGCAAACAAACGTTTGAACAAATTGCACGTTTATGCTGGCAGCGAACACAAACATGCGGCGCAAAATCCAGTTGTAATTGATTTTGCATCATTGAATCGCAAAAATAAAAGGGGTGAATAATGGCAGAAGCAAAAAAGACAGCCACAAAAACAACCGTTAAAAAGGCTGCAACAACCAAGACTGCTGCCAAAAAGGCACCAGTTGCAACACCAAAATTAAACGACGCAACATATGCAACCGGCAAACGTAAAGATTCCGTTGCACGTGTATATTTGATGCCAGGCAAGGGCAACATTACTGTAAACGGCAAATCATCTGCTGAATATTTCCGTCGTGCAGTATTGCAAATGATTATCGCCCAACCATTTGGCGTAACAAATCGTGAAACAGCATACGACATCGTCGCCTTTGTAGAAGGTGGCGGTTTGTCTGGCCAAGCTGGCGCTGTAAAACATGGTATTTCCAAAGCATTGGAAAAACAGGAACCAGAATTACGTGCTGCATTAAAGGCGGCTGGATTCTTAACACGTGACAGTCGTGTTGTTGAACGTAAACACTACGGTTTCCGCAAGGCACGTCGTTCAACCCAGTTCAGCAAACGTTAGTTTGTGGAACAAAAAAACCGTTCAAACGAACGGTTTTTTTATTGCATCGTACATCGGGCGATGCAATTTGTCATTCCGGGTGCGCCCATCGGCGCAGAAACGGAATCAGCAAATGTTAATAGCGTTTCGAGCAACAACAAAAAACTATTTTTCAATCACAACCATTGCGGCACAATAATCTGCCTGGTCGGTAATTGATAAAAAAACACGAGCGTCCGCACCAGCAACCTCTTTTAATGCCCCCTTGGCACCACCAGAGATTAATAATTCAGGACGCCCCAAATCATTGTGCACAACCGACACATCTGAAAAAGAAATATCGTCACCAAACCCAGTCCCCAACGCTTTTAAAAACGCTTCACGTGCCGCCCAGAAATTCGCCAAATGCTTTTCTGAATTCGCATTATCGTTATCCGCATATTCCAGCTCTTTTTTTGTGAATATACGTTGTTTTTTAAACGCAGACCAATCCAAGAAACGGCCACATTCAACCAAATCGATTCCGATACCTACTATCATGATGGATTTCTCCCTTTCGTTAATTAAACTGATATGCGCATACTAGTAATATTTATCCGATTCGTGCAAGCATAAAATGATTAAAAACACACCGGCATTTAATGCCGGTGCGCTTGCTTATTTATCACACTTCTTTTTGTCACATTCTGACTTCTTGTCACATGTGCCTGCGTCTATATTTTGACAGTTTTTACACTTACATTGTTTATCATTATTTTTTGACATATTTTATCCTTTTGTGTTGTTATTTTTTTATAAGTCCGGACAAAACAATAATACCCAAACAAATCTACCACCACAATATGCATGATTTCCGAACAACAGAACACATAAAACCAACATACCCACTTATATAAATTAAAACGGGGACACGCCCCGTTTGAATTTATATGGTCGCCGTAGACAGGATTGTAATTCCCACCACTTCGTGGCGGGCCCCTTTCGCCTGCGCTGACGCTACGGCTCGAACCTGGGCATTGTGATAACAATGCGATGTATCAAACCGACATACCCACTTATATAAATTAAAACGGGGACACGCCCCGTTTGAATTTATATGGTCGGGGTGACAGGATTCGAACCTGCGACCCCTTGCACCCCATGCAAGTACTCTACCAGGCTGAGCTACACCCCGACAAACACCTGCACATTATATATATGTCCAATCTAAAACTCAATTTATTTTTTATCATCTGTTATCACATCACAATTCGCACGCACACTGTCCAAAATATGCAATTCCATGGCACGCCGACGCCCAACTTCAACCGCACATGGATCACATGTCCTGCGCAATTGTCCTGCACGACACGTAAACGCCGTATCGTTACAGTAACCATTTACACGACTTAATACCGTATTATTCGCATACGTTTCTGCCATTGTTGTATAGCGTACAGGAATCAGTTCTTGGTTATATGACCACATTTTCTTTATTGCATCACGTGTACGCACGACACATGGGTCGTCACTTAACATATACGACACCGCAACATCTGTTTTTGCATTATTATTGTATCTGTCTATTATCAGCCATGTCACAATACTGATGCACACAACCGTCACCATAAACAATAAAATATAGTGCGCAATTGTAAACGGACTGGTTTGAAATTCTGTCTGTTTTACCATAAACAATATCCCCCTTTTAGTTATATGATATCACTGGCACTGAAATAAAAATACGGGTTTATATTCCATCTTAAAATCTTGATTTTTTACAACAGGACTGTAAAATATGAAAGATTTCTTATAAAACACAAAAAAGGGGGCGCCAATGTTTGTGACAGAAAAGCTAAAAACATTTTCATGGATAAACGTTGGTAATCCTGATCACAACGATTTCGAAAAATTACAACACGATTATAAAATCGACGAAGATACTATTTCAGACATTCTGGATCCTGATGAACAGCCACGTTTCGAAGTCGAAGATGACTATAAGGTCATCATTGTTCGTTTTCCAATCATTAATCACGAAAATGACACATTATGGCATACAGAACCATTATCTATTATCTACACATCTAATCGGGTTATAACCGTATGCCGCAAACGCTGTGATTTGCTGGATAAGATAAAACGCTCAGAAAAAACATCACGTGAAGAATTTATACTAAACATAATGTACTATATTGCAGAATCATATCTGCGCATGTTAAAAGAATTAAACAAACGTGTTCTGGCGTCTAAACGTATGCTGCAAGAACGCATACGCAAAAAAGAACTGATGGACCTGCTTGAGGTTGAAAACAGTTACACCCTGTACATGGCCGGCATCAAGGGCAACGTCGCTGTGTTGGACAAACTGGAAAAGGTTCGTGGCTTTGTTAAAACCGACGAAGCCAAAGAACTGGCCGAAGATGCCCGCATCGAATTGGCCCAGGCAACCGAAGTGGTTGCAACATATGGCAAAATGCTAAAAGCCATCAAAGAAACATTTGAAAGCGTAATTAATATGGATTCGAACACCAACATTAATCGCCTAACAATTTGGAACATCATTTTAGTAATACCAACTGTTATCGTTGGATATTATGGTATGAACATGTATCTGCCATTTGCAGACAATCCGCACACAGCGACGACAATATTTATTGGCATAATGGTTCTGTTAATCGGATTCGCATTATTTAATGCTGTACGCAAACGAATAATTTAAGCCACAAAAAACCCGCCAAGGCGGGTTTTTATATCAACTTATTTCAATGGCGGGAAACAATCGCCACCCGCATCTGGACAGCACACAAAGCCGCCATTATCAATCTGGGTATATGTTTCTCCCGGACAACACCCAAATCTATCTGGCGATGCGCCACCTTCGCACATAGGCACTTCGTTTTCAGAATATTCATCAGTATATTCGTATTCATATTCCACCGCTGGTTCAGTCACTGTCACAACAGGTGCTTCCACCATGTCCACCGCTTCATATTCTTCTTCTATTACCTCATCCATGGGCTGTCTGTCGGTTTCAAATTCATCGGCAGCTACAAACATTGCTTCATTTTGTGAAACACCATACGCAGGCTTTTTGGCCAATATTTCTTCGTCTGTCTCTACCTTAACGGGCTCTGGTTCTGGCGCATCTGGCACAGTTCTGATTGGCAACGTTGTCACCGGCACAGGAACTTCGGTTGGTTCAACCGCAACCACAGGCGCATCTATAACCACTGGTTCTGGTTGTGGCTCAGGTTCAGGTTCCGGCTGTGGCTCTGGCTGTACAGCTACGGGTTCTGGCTGTGGTTCAGGTTCTGGCTCAACTTCTGTTTTTTCAGACTCTATCGCCACCTGAACTGTTTCTTCTGCAATCGGCGCTTGCGGTTCTTCTACATCTGCTTTAACATCTGGTTTTTCTTCAACAACTTCTGGCATCACAGCCCCACCTAAGCTGGGCAACGCATTATTACCAACAGATTTTTGATAAAACCACAGTGTAAATATCGATAATACAATTAACAGTATCAACATTACATAATAAACAATCGTTGGCTTGCTGCGAACAACCACCGCTTCTTCGGCGGCAACCGCTGGTGCCTCGCCAGTAATCGGTGACACTGGTCTAAACCCAGAATCAATCGGGGCAGGGACGACATCTTCGACCGGCATTGCCACCGGGGCAGTCTCTGGCTGGGTTGTATACGATGGCGTCACTGGTGTTGGCATAAACTCTGTCTGACTTTCCAACACAACGTCTTCCCTTGGGGTGTCCACCGCAACCATCGAATCCAAAACAGAATTCGCCTGCTTTTCTTCAACATAATTGTTTTCTACAGGTGGCACAGGTGGCACAAACGCCAATGGCTCAATCGCAGACGCATCACTGTATTCTGCAGTGTTGCCCTGTGCCGACTGTGGCTGTGAAACAATCCCAGGTTCAGAATTTGAGACACTGAAATCAATTGGCTTAAATGCGATTTCTTCGTCCAGAATTTCTGGATCTGTATCAAATAAAGGTTTTACTTCTTCATCGGCCATTTTTTCTGCCTTTGTTTGTACTGTTGTTAATTCATGTTTTTCAATCTCTGCTGGTACAGGTGGCTGTACAACTGTCATTAAATCACCACTTTCAATCTCTGCCAGCGGCTTTTCTTGATACACAGCCGGAACATCATTATCCAGCCCTGTATCCGCATTAAAACCGACACGCTCTAACAATTGACGTGCTGCATCTGCATCATCGGTTGCAACGCTAAGTCTTTTTTGTGCACTGGCCAACCTTTTTTTAGTACGCTTAATCTTTTCATTTGCGGCATCTATCTGGGATTCCAGTTTTAAAATCTTAGCAGCCGATTGCTTGGTCGGTTCTTTTCCAATTTTTTTTCTGGTTTCAGATACCTTGACCCGCAATTCACGAATTTTACCTTCCAGTTCTTCTATGGTTAAATTCGCACGTTCAATGGTTTCGTATGCATTTTCAGCCTGGGTCTCTGCTGTGACCAATCTTTCTGCCGCCGCCCGACGCACCGCAATATCACGAAACAGATTCACTTGTGCCAGCTCATCATCTGTTGATCGTCCGGAATCAAATGCCTGAAACAAATCCGCATACAAATCCAACCCACTGTATTCAATATCCAGCTTTTGATACTTATTATCCTTTTTTGGTCGCACATCTTCTAAATCAACATCATAGTCATTTTCCAGAATGTCGTCCCACTTTCTGTCGCCATCAGAATTAACAACCAACAAAACATTTGGCTTTTTTTCATTTATTTCTGAATCAATGACAAAAACCAGCCCGCCATTTTCATCATAAAATGCACGCAACTGGTTTCCTGCAATATTATATTCACGAATATTTAACAATTCTTCTCTCTCTGTTGATTTTTACAGTCCCATAAACCTTACTATTTTTTCTTGGGCGGTGTAAACTGATATGCCTGTTTACAGTGTTCATAGCAATACGGTTTACCAACAAACACCGTTTCCCCACAGAAATGAAAATGTTCTGAATCCGGATCACCAATCGGCCACCGACACTGATTCGGTTTCAAATTCGCCATTTCCAATGAATGTTGAACAATACGCTGGTGCATTGCCAAACTTTTAGCGTCCGACACACTAGACTTCTTGGATGCTTTTGTTTCCAGGGCTTCTTTAACCACCGTTTGTTTTTTTTCTGATTTCTTTTCCGCCACAGGCTTAGTCGCCACCTTTTTTTCTGCGACTTTTTTTGCAGTTGCCTTGGCCGCAGGTGCTTTTTTGGTTGCGGTCTTGGTTGCAGTGGCTACCTTCTTAGCATCCGCCTTGACCGATGTTGATTTTTTTGCCGGCTCTTTCTTTTCTTCTATTTTTGCATTTGCCGCACCACCAGCCTTGGCATTCCACCCCAATCGATTCAGTTTACCAACAATTGCGTTCTTAGACATTCCCAAACGCTTACCGATTTCAGATGTAGATAATCCTTTACCTGTCAATGCCTTTAATTTTTTAAGCATCGTATTATCCCAGCCTTTACTCATTTTACAAAATCCTTATTATATTATATCATGATTATAGCATTGTTCCGAATCGAAAGGCAAGGGGGAAAAATATGTTTTTTTACATCTTTTTTGTGTTTTTACTGTTGCTGACGGCATACTGTGGCACAAAAATCTACATTGCCGATTTTCGCCGCCGCATCATCCCAGACGTGTATTTATTTCCTTTGTTGCTGACTGGATTGGTTCTGACCACATTTTACCAATGGCCAATTTCAATATCAGACGCCATAATTGGCGGTGTTTTTGGTTATACAATATCAACCGTCATCGGTCTAATATTTGACTGGCGCACTCAAAAAAACTCAAAAAACATTGCACCAATCGGCATGGGCGACATAAAACTGATTACAGCTGGGGGTATCTGGCTGGGGACCAGTGGTTTGGCAACAACATTGATTATTGCATGCATTCTGGGCACGATATGGGGTCGCAGACACCACCAGCGTTTTATCCCATTTGCGCCGTTCTTTTTAATCGGGGCAATTTTGACTTTGATTGCAATGACGATTTTGTTATAATATCCGCATAGGGATTCAGGAATGAGAATGTATTTTAAGTCTTTGTATATAATTCTGTTATCAATTGTTGGCGTTGCACATGCGTACCAGCCAACATCTGCGCCACTATCGCAACATGGCCAAATCCAGAATGTACAAACATATTCTTCTAATCCATTTTGGAATCCGAATGGCCCATACAACCAGCGTATGCCCCAGGTTATATACGTAAACGGTGCCGACATGAATGCCGGTGATTGTCAACGAACGGTTTCTGCATTGATTGCAAACGTGTGTGCAAACATGAACAACTGCGTTGGGGCACAGCTGTCAGACATTCGCCCAACCGTAATGTTGCAACTGTCACGTTTACCAGGGCACAATTATGCGACCAGCTGTGCGGGCTATATTGATTCTGAATTTGAAAACTACGTAAAACAGTACGGTCACGCCGGGGTCACAAATGGGACGGTATCATTTCCGGGGGCGACAACACAAAACCCAGGCGTTATTGAACCAGAAATAAAAAATCCATTTGAACAGCCAACCCCTGATTGGAAATCTGACATTATCGAACGCACCCAGGAACTGGAAGAATTACAGGCACAAAACGGTGGCAATTCCGGAACACTGGAAAAAAACGATTTTCCAACCACCTTTGCGGATTTAAGTTTTTCTGAGCGCCTGGACATCAAGTCTGCTGGATACGCCCCATACAAAGATAAGAAAGCATATAATTCAATAAAAGTCCCAGATGCCCAACCCATTGCCAGCACTGTCGCCAACACATCCCCAACGCCCACCCAAAAGGAAAAAAAGAATACCGACGGTACCATTACTCCACCAACACCCAATGACCAACAAACCGCTCTGGCCATATTTGTTTATAATAAAAATGACAAAAAACCAGGCGACGAGATAAAACTATCAGACATACCCAAACTATATTGGTCCGATAAATGTTCAGATCATACCATCTGGGAAAACCTGGACGACGATGCTGCCATTAACGTTGCAGGCCGCCAAGTATTTAACAAATATTATTTAGATGCAGGCATGGACAAATTTTTCTCTAAAGTAAAAAACTTCGAATATTTTCTGGATTTTGAAGAAGGCAACAATCGACGAGCATTCCCAGGTCTTGTTTTAACCGAATTGGGAGGAGGCGGTCTGTCGCCTGCAGAATTAGTAGTTTCATCATATGATAAAGCAACTATTGCTCAATATGCAGAAGAGTTTGCTAACGAACTAAAAAATACCGCATGCGCAAATGATAACCTGTCCATTTATGTTGTAGACACAAAAAAAAGATCCGAAGAAATTAAGCCAGGAACGTGGTGGCATGCATTGGTTACAAACTGGGCAGCAATCAAAACTGCTTTTGGACTGCAAAAAATATCAGACATAAGAAAACTAGAAATTGTAGCAGGACCATTCATCGTTGAATAAAAAATTTTTTTATTTATTCATCTATCTGACCATTCCATTTACATCAATGGCCACTGTCGATATTGTCACACAAAAAGAAATTGTTACCCCCACACCTGACGACACTGAATGTGCATCAAAGGTATTTGCAAGGGGGCTGGCTGAAACTGCAAGCGCCATTTCTGAATCCGACAGCGAAGAAATCATCCAGCAATGGATATATCGTGTTTTTTCAGACCAGAATGTATTGGCCGATGTTTTAAAATGTCCTGAGATTGCCGAGATTGCCGACAATGAAACAATTAAATTCACCCCCATTCAGTACACATTCCCTGGGGGGCGTGAAATTGTTGTAAACTATGAAACACAACCCCAAATATTAAAACAGCGCCTGACCATTAGGGGTAAACGTGATCTGCCACTGGCCGAACCGAATCCACGTGTGGGCGCAGATGACGCAATATGGACGAACGTTGATCCGGCCTGGTATGCGATAATGGTTGTTGAACATGGCGCACTGGATAACTTTGTTGGCCCAGATAAAAACAATACTATTTCATTGGACTATATTAACGACAACATCGATAATTTATTTCCAAAAAATCATGGTGGCACATGCACTGGCAAAAGTGCACTGACACGTGACAGCACAGAAATCAACCATGTCATGCGTGAAATGACCGTTGATATAGAAAACGATACCAATGATTATTATGTGGCTGGCGACGTAAATTTACAGTGGATATCATACGCTGAAATTGCATTGGATGTTGCACTAACCGTTGCCACATTTGGCGGTTCCCAGGTTATAACAGGTGCGACAAAATCTGCACGTGCTGCCCGAATTTTAAACAACATGCGTCCTGCATTAAAATCCCTGCGCCAGGTTCCAGCCGTCCAGGACTATGTACGTCTTGCGAACCAACTGGACAACGCCAACGACGCATTAAAAAATTTGGACAAGGTCCATGATGCCACCGAATATGCCGCCGAATACGCCCGTCGCACAGACGAAATCAAAGACCTGACCAAGCGAATGTCAGATTTAGAAAAAGCGGACGACAATGTTAAACAATTCAAACAAATGTCGAACACATTTTCCAAGATAAATGAATACCGAAACACATTTCGCAACATTCGTGGTCTGCGTGGTGCAAAGCAAACCGGCAACATTCTTGCACGTGGGTTCAAAGCATTTAAATCTGTAAACACCGGCACAAAACAACTGGACAAGGCTGCACGTATTGCACGCAGTGGCATGAAATCAGGGCGTGTAAAAGACTGGCTGTTTCAATCAACAATGAAAAACATCGGCGCATTGGGCCGGGCAGGGGCCGCCACTGGCATTCTGTATGGGACAATAAAATTCATCGGTGGCATGTACGATTTGACAGAAACCAGCACTGGCGATTTCACAAACAATCTTGAATTTGCGCCATTATTGTTGCTGTCTGCTGACGACCTTCAGGGGCAAGAGAACATTGTCAATCATGGCATGTGGCTGATGTGGGCGGGCAGTTCAATTTCCCCCACCGATGATGATGCGGCATACCTGCAGGCAATGGATTTTGCAACCAAACTGCACCAAGATTTAATCGAATATAATAAATCATATTGCAACATTGACATATTTGTTGTGCGCCCAATCATTCGCAATCCTGGCACAGACGGGGCGGGGTTATACTACCTTATTATGAACGACACGCCATGGACAACCGCAGAATAGATTTATTCCTGTTGTATTTTTGTATACATTTACATATAATATAAGTGAACACATGGGGGAAAAAATGAAAAAGATAATATCTGCACTTATGATTATTAGTCTGGGCATTACATCTGCATCTGCGTACCAGGTTTTATCTTCACGTGAATTGGGTAAAAACGATGCCAAGAATCAAAATATCGTTGTAAAATGCACAACCCCATCTGGCAAGGTTTCAAACCAAACTTGTTCTTTGCGCCGTTATGTAAAATGTTCTGGCACCGGTGCGAACAAGAACTGTGGCGGTTGGCAACCATGGAAAGACCTGCGCAATCCATCAAAACAATATTCAGATTGGAAGGCAGCCGCATCGGCATGCTGTCGTGCCAAGGGCTTAAGATAGAAAATCCCCCGACATGGGGGATTTTTAATTTTGGTGGATGAAACTGGACTCGAACCAGCGACCCCCACGATGTGAACGTGATGCTCTAACCAACTGAGCTATTCATCCTTTTAAAAAAAAATCGCCATACGGCGAACATGTGTATTCTAAAACGGTGGTGGGGATAGTGGGACTTGAACCCACACGGTCGCAATGACCAAAGGATTTTAAGTCCTCAGCGTCTACCATTCCGCCATATCCCCGAAGACTCATAACACACAATCTGGTGGAGCTGATGGGACTCAAACCCACGACCTCTACGATGCGAACGTAGCGCTCTATCAGCTGAGCTACAACCCCAAAATTGGTGCGGATAAGAAGACTCGAACTTCCAAGGTGTCGCCACCACTAGTACCTGAAACTAGCGCGTCTACCAATTCCGCCATATCCGCAGGCGTCTGATATATTATATTAAAAATCCCCCAAATGCAACAAGAAAAATAACCAACAATCTAAAAAATATCATTAAAATCATATATTCAAAATCATCTTTTCACTTGCCCTGATTTTTATAAATTTGCTAACATTTCAAAGAAGATGAGAAAGATTCTGATTTTTACCGTATCGTGCCTGATATTTTTAAGCGGGGCAGGTGCCGTCACACGTGACGGCAATGTGGCTGTACGCACAAAAAATGGCAATACAGCAAACACCCAACGTGTATCCACAACCAGTGTGCGAAGCAATCACACCAACCAATCCGTTTCATCACGAAATTCTAAACCGGCTGTTCGTGTACCTGTATATTCACGTTCTACAACCGCACGCACAGCCACCACCGCTGACATGTCACCCAGAACAGAAAAAACATCGAAAAGCACATCTGCCCCTGTACAAAAGGTGACTGCACGTGCCACAAACACACAAACAAATTCTGTTGACTTAACGCAAACACGCACTGGTGCAGAATATGAGCGCTGCAAAAACTCTTATTTTACTTGCATGGACCAGTTCTGCAGTCTGAAAAATGACGATTATCGCAGATGCTCTTGCAGCAATCGTGTTTTTGATTTAACCGAAGCACGCAAGGTATTAAATGACGCCGGCGAACAATTAACAGCATTTAATGAAAACCTGACTGTCGTTGGGATGACAGCTGCCCAGGCATCTGCGATGAAAACCGCATCCGAAGGTGAAAAAGCCCTAACAGACGACACATCTGCATCCAAGGCATTATTACAAGCAATTATGAATTCTATCCGTGGCAAAGATACAAATGTTGGTGGCAAATATACAGACTTAAATTCTATTAACCTGTCTTTTGACACCGCAAATGCATTTGGCACCATGGATGCCGGCCAAGCAATTGCCAAATACAACGGTCAAAACCTGTATAATGCCGTATATCCACAATGCCGTAATGCCGTACGTGAAGATTGCAATGACGCATCATTACAGCGTGCAATTACTGCATACCTGATGGCGGTTGAACAAGACTGTAACACTGTACAAACAGCAATAACCAACACACAAAAGCAAATGAAATCTTCCATACGTGAAGGCAGTGCAATGCTTGACCTGGCACGTGTTGAAAACCGCCAAAAACATAATTCATCTGACTTTACGACATGTCTGAACCAGGTTGAAACTGCAATACTTAGCGAACAGGTTTGTGGGGCTGGATATCACAGATGCCTGGACAATGGTGAATACATCAATTTAGAAACAGGCAAACCAATTGCAGGTGTAGCAAATTTTTATAAACTGGAAGAACTGTTAACATTTTCATCTGGGGTCGATGCAGCGAATCAAAAACTATCAAAAATCACAAACAACCGAAAATTTGTACAAAACTTTGAAAATAAAACGAAAAAATTTGCATCTGATGCCTTGGACAAATGTACAGAAATTGCCGACGACGTATGGGCCGAATACCTGGACAAAGCAATGTTGGCCATCTACTATGCCCAAAAGTCCAAAGTATCCGAAATCCGTCAAGGATGCTTTGATTTTGTATCCGCATGCTATATGAACGGGGACCAGTCAATGACCGATGCCATGAAAGAATTATTGGGTGACAGCGGTCTGTCAATTCAACCAGATCGTGTTGCGCTGAACAGTGCAATGTGTACAGACTATGTTCAATCATGCAATAACATGTTTGACGGCGACATAATATCTCAATACATTGATCGTCGCCAAGACACAGATATTTTGGCAGCTTGTCGTGCCGTAGCAAAGCAATGCTTTGACAGTTTCGGTGGAACAGGCTATGAAAACTTCTATTATCCATACAGTGGTATTTTCACCCCAAATACGGGAACTGCGCCAGATTGGTTTACACTATACGAAGTAATCAGTGAGGATTGGTATGATATAAAAACACGCGAAAAAACCGAGGATGGTAAAGATAACCCAGAATACGATGCCAGCTACAAGAAAGAATTCTTTAAGAACGAATCCATATACAAGGGCGGATGGGTCAGATATGTTTCCACATGCGCCAAACAGCTGCAAAATATCGAATCCTGCAACGACACAAAAATCATAGAAGCCGCATTTGGCGGATTGGATAAAATGTTTGTATACGAAGACACCAATGCCAACAACAAAAAGATAACTGTCATTGGTCAAAAACCACCAGAAAATTCAGGTATTACAGATTATTCAAAATTATATGGTTTATATTCCACAAGTGATTCCGAATTTTCTAATCGTCGTCTGCGCTCAACGGGGGTTGCCACCGAAATATATAACCAGGTGGTCGACATATTAACAACCCAGTGCTCTAACATCCAGGGACGCTTTGTAGAAAGACAATATATCAGCAAAAACTATGATCCAAACAACCTGTGCAAGGCAAATTTTGAATATGGCGAAGGCAGTAAAATTGAAGAATACTTTGGCGTTATGGCACATGAAGACATGTGTCCACGCAACTATACATTATCCGTTGACACACAATCTTGGGGCACATGTTCATGTTGGGAAAATGGTGCCCGACGCAGCAAAAATGGTAAAACAGCAAAATGCATGCCTATTTTACCACAGGCACATGGCATGAACGACTCGTCTTGCCGCTATACAACCACAAACACCGAAGCTGTAGACGACGAAACAGCATGGTGTACACGTGCTCTGTTCTCAAGCGACAACCAGGTATGTCCAATGGTCCGTAAACGTGATGACGAAGAAGGCTATAACATAATTAACAGTCAAGAATTATGTGATTCTGTTATCATCAACGATACGGAAGTTCCCGAAGGATTGGCAATGTAAAAATGCATTTAATACAGGATTAAAAAAGCCCCCAACAAGGGGCTTTTTTTTAAAACTAAATTGATTCCATTACCTGGTCGGCTATAACCTTGCTGGCCCCACCACCACGATGCCATAATTTATCAGCAGATTTTAATTCTGCAATCATTTTTTCTCGAACCGATGGTATTGTTAATTGCCCAAAAGCTTCGATTATTTTTTCCGGATTTGCATCCCCACCCAACAGTTCTGGATACACCATTCGATTAAGCAAAATATTAACCAAAGACACCCATTTGACATGAATCATTCTGCGGGCAAACCACATTGTCACCGGATTCATCTTATACACCACAATTGTCGGCACATGCATCATTGCCAATTCTGCAGAAACAGTACCACTTGCAACAATTGCAATATAAGTCTTAGAATAAACAGCATATCTTTCGTTGGACGGCACTAAGATCGGTTTAACATTCCATTTTGCAATCTCATCCTTAATATAGTCAGCTGTTGTTTCTACTGTCGGAATAACAAACTTGTACCCCAAGAACCCATTGCGTGACAACATATCAACCACATCACGCATTATTGGCATCAGACGCCTTACTTCTGACATACGGCTGCCTGGAACCAGGGTTATAATTTTTTCTTTTGTATTACTTTTCAGTGCATCAAACTTACCAATTATACCATCTGCAATCGGATGACCAACCGCAACCGTATCCAAACCATGTTTGGTAAAATAGGGCACCTCAAAATCAAAGAAAGCATATAATTTATCAAATGTTTTCGCATATTTTTTTGCACGTCCCGAACGCCATGCCCAAACCTGGGGGGCAACCACATGCTGAAAACGCAAACCATTTTTTATCAATTCCTGACCAGCATCAGTTTTCTTAATTTGCTTAATTACACTTTTAACAAATCCCGGGGCATCAATACTTAACACAACATCTGGTTTAATATCCAGTACAGCATTAACTGTTTCACGAATTCTGCGTGTTAACGTACGGGCATGTGCGACAACCTCTACAATACCCATAACAGCCAAATCACCCATTGGAAACAATGGTTTTAATCCAGCCGCAACCATGTTTTCACCACCAATACCAACAAAGCGCGCATCTGGCATTTGCTGCATGATACGCGCCCCCAATACATCGCCAGAAACTTCGCCGGCAATTACAAATACTGTTTTCTTTTTATTCTGCATTTTTAGATGTTCCAATACCACGTTTTGAACGATTTTCAATAAAGTCAATGGCATCCATGGCATATTTGTTATTTTTTACTTCCTTGCGCACTTTGGCCAGGCGTTCCGCAACCGTTCCTTCGGCGTCACGAAATACAGCCGAGTATACAGAATGAATTGCATGCATATCGTCATTTGTAAAGCCATGACGCATCAACCCAACACGATTAATTGTACGATAAACAGCACGATTACCATCATATATTGCATATGGCAACACGTCATTACCAACCCCCGACATACCACCAATAAATGCATTACGCCCAATACGTGCAAACTGCAACACCATCACGCCGCCAGACAATATTGCAAAATCTTCAATTTCAACATGTCCTGCGACCTGAACCAAATTTGACATAACAACACTGTTTCCGACCTTGCAGTCATGACCAACGTGCGCATTAACCATAATCTGACAGTCATCACCAATAACTGTACCATCAGACGCAGGTGTTCCAGAATGAATTGTTGCATATTCACGAATTTTACACCTTTTACCGATGCGCAACCCGGTCATTGTTGCTTCATCCTGCCACTTTAAATCTTGGCTCATCACGCCCAGCACAGCGAACGGATATACAATAGAATCATCACCAATTGATGTTTTTCCATCTATAACAACATGTGAAACCAATTCCACACGATCCCCCAGGACAACATTTGAACCAATAATACAATATGGGCCAATTTTACAATCTGCGCCCAATTTTGCACCTTCATGAATAATAGCAGTTGGATGTATCGCCATAATATAACTTCTTTGTTTTTACATTAACACTGCAGAAATCATACATTATTATGACAAAAATTGGTATTAAAGAAATATAACAAACTATAACAACCGTTTAATTTCAGTCCAAAATCCCTGTCGTGGCAAAATTGTCCACCACAACACCCCCATTGCACTGACGACAGGCATACATGTCATCGCCCCAAACAGCACCAACATTATTGCCAACAGCTGATCTGACAATGCTCCTGTGACTCTATTACAATGCCATACAGACATTGCAAACATAACCAACGTTGACACACAAACACCAAAGAACAACGGAACTGATTCAGTCAATAAAAACAACGCCATTGTTAACAAAACAATAACACGCATTAACCATTTTAACTTAACATATACACCATTACCAATCCGCGCCAAAGGTTTAACGTTATTTATCGCAACCACCGCCATACCACAAACAGCCATCAACATAATGAACAACAAATGAATTGGGGTCAAATTTCCCAATTGACCAAATCTAAAAAATTCTGGTTGCATCAGCATTGACGCAACAACCATCAACATAATCAAAACCATCCCTGCTGCGGGTCGCATTGCGCCATTCGCCAAACGCCCAAAGCACCACCCCGCAACACATGCACCGATTTGCAACACAGGCCCCCACCACGCATGCATATCTGACAGTCCCAGCGCAATTATTAAAACCGTTGTACATGCAACACGCACATAAACGCTTGGTTTATAAGCGTCAAAATCTCTAATATGTGATCCAACGAACAAAGACGTCAAAAACACAACCACCGCAATCATAAACGGCAAAACAGTCGCCCCATCACGCAAAACCTGATAATTTCCACCGAACAAAACCAACCACAAAAATGTAAAAACAGACAACCATACACCACAGCGTGCCATAAAATTATTCGAACCCCATTGCAACTTATCCAAAATTGTCGGCGCACACCACCATACCACAATCATCAAAGGCACAGCCAATATAGCCCACCAAAAAAAAGCTGGGGCAAACAAGGCCGCATTATTAAACGCACTTACCGCACTTTGTACAACAATAACATCATTAAACATAGACTTGCCTTTTGATTTTGATGAATTATTATATAGGTATGTCTGAAAAACAAGAAATTTTTACCTTAATGGGCGGACGGGTTCGTATGCGTCGTGGAACTTACAATCCGACATCCGACGCAGTATGGCTGGCAGCGTTTGCCCCAACAAAAAACATACACTCTGTCCTGGACGTTGGCATTGGCAGTGGCGGTGTATCCTTATGCATACTGGCCAACAATCCATCTGCCACCATCACAGGACTGGATACATCTGAACAAATGCTGGCAAGTGCCGCTGACAACGCCAAACTAAACAACCATCAGCTGGAATTAATCCAGGCAGACATATCCACATGGCGCACAAACCGCACATTTGACTTGGTTGTGTCAAACCCACCATACTTTCGTGGAACACCAGCCAAGCACAACGCCCACCACAATGCAAATCTGCCCCAGTGGGTAAAACGATGTGTCGCCCGCACAAAACCCAATGGATATTGCTGTATCATTACAGACGCACTAACGGTTGCCGACATAATTTCCGTCATGTCTGCCAGCTGTGGTGACATAAATATCTTGCCTCTATTTGGTGGTCAAGACACTGCCGAACGGGTACTTATACGTGGTCGTGTTGGGGCCAAGACTGGCACAACATTACATCGGGGATTACCCATGAATTTTGAGCCTATATTGCGGGACGGCTTGACTATTGCCCAAGCTTTGTCTAAAGTATCCAAGAAATGATTAATTTTATAACCAGACATTTTACATCATTATGGGCGTTTATAACATCGCCATTTCGTGCCATCTGGCGCGGTATTGTTCGCATATTTCCACCACGTGAATTCACTGTTATGGACACCCCACGTGGCAATGTTTACACATTCAAACAAAGCAGTTTTTGGCGCTTTACACGCTTTTGTGGCAAGGTTGGCTTGGCTTTGTGGGCATCTTGGTCAACGTATGTATTTATCTATCACCGCCCATTATTGCAAAAGCGTACCCAGCAACTGGAAGAAGCGCATGCCACCCATGACCGTCATATGACAGACATACAGACCTATTTAGCAAAATTTAATGAATTGGCTCGCAATTTAAATGTAATTGACGACAAAATTCTGAATGAAAAATCCCTTAAGCCAGAAGAAAAAGACAAATTAATGAACAGCCGCATAAAAACATGGGGCGAACTGGACTTTTTGCGCACTCGTATTACAGAAATGTTCAAAGACGACGATTTTGCGCCTGAATATACCAAACTGTCAGAATTGTCCATTGAATACGAACTGACACGTGCAGAAAACGAAGAGTTAAAAAAACGCAACAGTCAGGTTATGGAATCTATGGCGCAAATTGCATCTGCTGACACCCAGATTGTCGATTTAGTCACATCAATGACCGATGAAAACACCGAAGAATTACGCAAAAACATAAAAAAGATTAAAAGCACCGTAAATGCACTGGGACTAAGCGAACGTGCATTAATCACACGTGCGAACAAATTTTCAAATCCAATCGTTGGCAGCGCATTCAGCCCACTTGATTTCGACAAAGAATTAGATGGCAAATACCAAAAACTGGCAGACAATCTGGAACTGTGGCATGGATTACAACGCCTGAACGAAGTTTTGCCAATTGGTGCACCTGTTAAAAAAATGCGCATAACGTCAAACTATGGCACACGCAAAGATCCATTTACAGGTGAAAACAAAAAACACAAGGGCATTGACTTTGCTGGCAAAATTGGCACTGAATTATTTGCAGTTGCACCAGGTCGTGTGGTTTCTGCAGGTGACAGAATAGGGTACGGTACAACCGTTGAAATAGACCATGGTCTGGGCTTTACAACACTGTACGCACACCTGTCCCAAATTATGGTATCACGTGGTGATTGGGTGCGTCCCGGCACCGTCATCGGACTTGGTGGTTCATCTGGTCGTTCGACTGGCCCACACCTGCATTATGAAATTCGGTACAAGGGGGCCCCCTTTGACCCAACAAAATTTGTAAAGGAATAAAGACATGTTGGCATTTACAAACGCAAAAGAAAAACAGTCTCCGACAATTATCGGTGCGGGCTGCACCGTCACAGGCAATATTTTAACAGATCATTCTGTCCAAATACATGGCCATATAATTGGTGACGTCACAGCAGATGTTGTTGTTATTGGTCGTGGTGGCCACGTCGAAGGCAAGGTGACCGCCACCCACTTGTTTTTACATGGCGCACTGGACGGTCCTGCGACGGTAAACACCGCCAACATATTCAGCGCAGCACAAATGACTGGACTGCTGTCATACAACACATTAAACATAACAGGAAACACAGGCCTGGAATGTAAATTATCCAAACGCAAAGACAAGGAAGCATAATGAACAAAAACGTATCCAAGGTATTTATTGCCGCCGATCATCGTGGTGTCGGATTAAAATTATACTTAATTGAAATGCTGGCTGCGGCTGGTTATAACGTTGTGAATTTGGGCGTTGACGATCCAAACACATCTGCTGATTATCCAGATGTTGCCGCCACACTGGCCGACGCCATGCTGGACGATGAAAAATCACGTGGCATTATTGTATGTGGCACCGGGGCAGGGGTTATGATTGCTGCAAACCGCTATCGTCACATTCGTGCATCACGCTGTGATCGCCCAGACCAGGCACGTGATGACCGTTTTCACGACGACATAAATGTTTTAGCCTTGGCAGCAGATGATATCGACATTGAAATGGCATTTTTATGCGTCCAGGCATTTTTGGAAAGTCCATTTGACGCAATTGAACGCCGCATCCGCCGAATTGAAAAGATTTCGTAAAAAAACGCCCAGCTGGGCGTTTTTTACTTCTTTACTACAAAGTTTACTAACTTTTTCGGCACTACAATCGTTTTTACAATCGTTGCACCATCTAATTTGGCACCCAATGTGCTTTTAGCCATTTCAATCAATGCATCTTCGGCTATATCCGCCGGCACAACAAATTCCGCACCACGTTTGCCGTTGATGGACGCAACAATTGTCATTTCGGTTTCAACCAACTTGGACGCATCAAACGTTGGCCAATCCGACAGCGCCAGCATTTCATCATGTCCCAGTTTTTCCCACATTTCTTCGGTCAAATGTGGTGCAAATGGGTTTAACACACGAACCAACGTTTCATACGCAGCCCGCGGCATACCACCACTGAACGCATTGATATATTCCATCATTGCAGAAATAGCCGTATTAAATTTCATATTTTCAACACGTTCTGTTACATCTGCGATTAATTTGTGCATCAGGCGTTCTTGTTCTGCATTCATTGGCGCATCTGTCAAATTATCCGACAAATTTTCCACACGTTTCAAGAAACGTTCAACCCCACGCAATGTATCCTCGGACCAATTTGCACTTTGTTCCCATGGTCCCAGATACAAAATAGCCAAACGACATGCATCTGCGCCACTGCGCGCAACAACATCCGAACTGGGCACTGTATTACCGCGCGACTTTGACATTTTTGAACCATCTGCCGCCATAATCAGACCATTGCTGGTACGTTTCTTGTATGGCTCAACCCCGGATACAAATCCCAAATCTGCCAACGCCTTATACCAGAATCTTGAATACAGCAAATGACGCGTCGTATGTTCCATACCACCATTATAGTGATCAACCGGCATCCATTTGTCTAGCTGGCCCCTGGAACAGAATTCGTCATTATTTTTGGAATCTAAATAGCGCATAAAGTACCATGATGACCCCGCCCACTGTGGCATAGTATCTGTTTCACGTTTGGCTGGTGCACCACAATGCGGACATGTTGTGTTTACCCAATCCGTTGCACGGGCCAGGGGACCTTCGCCTTCATCGGTTGGTTTATAGTCCGCCATATATGGCTGCATCAACGGCAATTCAGATTCAGGCACCGGTACCCAGCCACACTTTTCACAATACACTAATGGAATCGGTTCGCCCCAGTACATCTGGCGTGAAAACCCCCAGTCTTTTAATTTATACTTTTTTGTACCACGTGCAAAGCCATGTTCCGCACCATATTTAATTGCGGCGGCAATGGCATCTTCTTTGCCCATACCATCCAGGAAGGATGAATTTATATGCGCACCGTCGCCTTCCCAAACTTTATCGGGTTCGCCCCCCGCCAAAACAGGGATAATTTCCAGACCAAATTTTTTGGCAAAATCCCAGTCACGACCATCGTGCGCCGGCACTGCCATAATCGCACCAAATCCATAGTCCGCCAAAACATAGTCTGAAATAAAGATTGGTATTTCACGACCATTAAATGGATTTTTTGCCATAACACCATCCAAGCGAACACCTGTCTTTTCTTTGGTAACATCGGTGCGTTCAAACTCAGATTTTGCACGTGCGGCGGCAATATATTCATTTACCGCATCCACGTTTTTGATTTTTCCGTCATCAATCCATTTTTTTACCAGTGCATGTTCCGGTGCAATTACACAAAATGTCACACCAAATATCGTATCAATACGCGTTGTGTAAACAGTCATCTTGTCATCACCGACCATAAAGTCAACATCTGCCCCATATGAACGACCAATCCAGTTAATTTGTTCCGTTTTTACACGTTCTGGATAGTCAACATGCACCAAATCATCAATCAAGCGATCCGCATATTTTGTAATCGCTAAATTCCATTGCAGTTTCATTTTCTTTTCAACTGGTCCATGACAGCGTTCACAACAACCGTCTTCCAGCTCTTCATTGGTCAGGTTTGTTTTGCACGCCGGACACCAATTCATCGGCAATTCAGACTTATATGCCAATCCAGCCTTGAAAAACTGAATAAACATCCATTGGGTCCATTTGATGAATTCTGGATCAGACGTAGAAACCTTGGATTCTGGGTCAAAAGATAATCCCATTATTGAAATATCACGTTCAAAAATCTTAATTAATTCCGCTACAGATTCACTGGGGTGCTTGCCAATCTTGGTTGCATAGTTTTCAGACGAAATACCCATTGAATCATATCCAATCGGAAACAGAACATCAAAACCACGATTTCTACGAAAACGTGCCATAACATCCATACCTGTATATGGCAACATATGACCAACATGTAATCCCGAACCACTTGGAAATGGAAATTCAATCAAATTATAATATTTTGGCTTTTTTCCATCATCTTTCGGCACGAATGCACGTGCATCCGCCCAGCGTTTTTGCCATTTTGCCTCACGTTCGTGAATTTTCTTGATATCTTCTGCCATAACTTCGTCCTATTTTTCTTATAACTCTGGTAAATTTTATACGCAACCCCTAATAAATTCAAGGGCTTTAATCATTTTTTTCAAAACACGCCAAGAATTCGATATTACCACTGCCACCACAAATTGGCGAATCCGTAATACCACACAATCGGAAACCGCAATCTGCAAAACTTTTCACTACTTTTTCTTTGGCGTATTCATGCCATTGTTGTGACCGTATCACACCATTAGATTTGGCAGCGATTTCACGCGGCACTTCAAACTGGGGTTTAATCAGTGCAATAACATATTTTGGCATCCAACGGGGCAGGGTCTCCACAATATTCGTCAGCGAAATAAACGACACATCAATCACAATCAGTTCCACTGATTCTGGTGGCACAACATCACGAATATCGGTCTGTTCCATTGAAACCACACGTGTATCCGTTCGTAATTCATCCGCCAACTGATTTGTGCCCACATCAACCGCATAAACACGTTTTGCACCGCACCGCAACAAAACATCTGTAAAACCGCCGGTACTGGCCCCAATATCCAAACACACAAACCCATCTGGATTAATATTAAAATATTTCAACGCATGCTCTAACTTCAAACTGCCACGACCAATGGAATAGGGCAAATCACCCCCAACAACCACATCCGCATCGGCAACGATCTGGCTGGGCTTTTTCGCACTCACCCCATTAACCGACACCAATCCTGCACGAATTGCCGCCACCGCGCGCGCACGCGTTGGGTATAAACCACGCTGAACCAGTTCTAAATCTAATCTCATACCACACATGGTATCACAGCAAAATCTACTTGCCAACATTAATATTTCATCTATAATACGATAAAAAACAGGACAATAAATGTCACGCTACGACGAAATAAAATACCATTCACAACAAAAACAAAACTGCATAAAGTTTGCCAAAACCAACAAACGAATTGGTGTGTTATCATCTTGTATCGGTGTTGCCAGCACAATATTGGCATGCATATGCACGTTTAATGACGGCACTGACTGGGGGATAAACGACAGCACATTCTACACCATTGGCGCAGGCGGTATTTTAATGGGCATTATGTTTTTGCGCATGTCGGCAGATGCACTTAAATCAGCCAAAAACCACCAAAAACAAATCCACAAGATTCAAAAACAACGATAAAAAACACCGCCCAATATCTGGGCGGTGTTTTTTTAATGCGAATTAATCTTACCACAATGCTGGATGATATGTATCCTAAGTTTGTTTAACGCATCACCTGCGGTTTCTGCTGAAACGCCTTTACTGTCCACATACATAGCATCCACCGGAACAGCGCCAAACCTGCAACATTCACCACCAATAGATGCATAAAAAGAATTGTCGTTTGCACGCACCCAATTTAAAACACACTTTTTTGAATTCGGCAAATCACACAACGTACATTTCACAGAACCATACACAGGCACAAGTCCTGTTTCATAATAATCGCAAACTTTCGCAATTTGGCGTGCTCTTGCCAACGCAGCAGCTGGCGACTTGTTTTGATGAACGTAATCGCCCCAGTTTTGCAGTTTTCCGTCCGCATCTGTCCAAATTGATATCATACGCCCATTTATTACCGGATAAAACACACCAGAACCTTTATCTTTTTCCACTGCCCCCAATGAACAACGACACGCACACCCATCACAGGTACGAATATTTAACTTATAATCTTGCGAAAACATATTTTCATCCTTTGCAACTACCAGTTGCAATTTAGCATATTTTAAAATAATATCAATTATAATAACCCACCCCGGGGGATTTTTTGGCTTTTTTACCGCCCCACCGACCATTTTTCGTCCGCAAACCCGCAGAAATCCGCCATTTTTTTGCTTTTTTGACTCAGAATAGGGCACAAAACCCCAATTTTCGGCCATTTTTTGGCTTTTTAACCATACAGACACACAACATCCCACAACCCCCAAGGATTAAAAAATGACAAATTAACACCAAAACAACACTAAAAATGCGCTTTTTATAAAAAAACACTTAAATTTATTTATAAACCTATAATCAAAATGATATTTTTATTGTTTAATAAATAAATTTAATTTTTTCACCACAACAAAACATGCGACATAACACAAACAAAAACTGTTCGATTTTCATCGCATCGACCACACAATTACACGACACAAAATCACCAGCTTCACCAGAATCAAACAAGCATAACTAAAACATAAACAACACACCAAATCGCATCACAGGGCGCAGATTTCCGCCAACCACACAATTATACGTTCATCGGGCTGAAAATCGATTAGCCACAAAATCCACCACCACGATTACAAGCCCCACAACCACACCCAATCAACTTAATATTGCGCATGCGCCATAATTATCCACAAATCGAATACAATCAGACGCATTTTTCGCATATTTACCATAATTATTTACAGTAAACTATACATAATATACATTATGCGCCTTTGGAAAATGGCCACGCCCCACGCAAATTCAGCACTTTACCCCACCAAATAAAGGACGACAAAAAAATTATCAAACACCACCTTATAAACCATATGACCGTATGATAAAAAAACTCATCTCTTACAAACATCATACGGTCGCCCACTAATTCCCAAAACATCAACACAACACCACAATTACGCACAACCACCCACCCCGACACTTTTACGAACATACCACCGCCAGAAAAATACACCAACACCCACAACACATCTTTTTTCCACAAAACACGCCCTTTTTATCAAAAAAACCGCAGAAAACCGCCATTTTTTCAACAAAAACACGCATCTTACACAACAAAACTATACATAATCCGTCACAACCACATAAAACATAAAAAAGGCGGGCCATTGCCCACCCTTACAAACATTAAACTAATTTGTCACAAACTACTTCTTACTCTTTGTAATTTTTTTGATTTTTTTAATTTGCCCAACTGCCAAGTTCTTTACATTTTTCAGGCTTTTTTCCAGCTCACTATCCTCAGGTGCCGCCGTTTCAACCGGCTCTACATCAGAACAACAGAACGGGCATTTTGTTGCCGCATTATCGATTGTCGATTTGCAATATGGACACGCATGCGTGGTCACAGGCGCCTTAGCTCTCGCTTTATTTACTGTACGCACAAACAAGAATATTGCAAACATAGTAATCAAGAAGCTAACAATAGAATTCAAGAACAATCCCAAATTCAATGTCGTTGCACCTGCCGCCTGGGCCTGGGCAATCGTTTCATACGTAGCCCCTGCTTCGCCGCCCCCCAACACAAAGAACCACTGTGAAAAATCAACCCCACCAATCAACAACCCAATTGGCGGCATCAAAACGTCTTTTACCAGCGAATTTACCACACTGGTCATAACACTACCAACAATGATACCAACCGCCATATCGATTGCATTGCCACGATGAATAAAAGAACCAAATTCTTTAACAAGTTTTTTGACTGCCATTTTCTTTTCCTTTATTTATATGTTTTCTTATTGCGTCAACCACCTTATCCAGTGTTTTACGCAAACTTTCATCTCGGGTCTTAACTGTTATATCAGCCATTGCATACGTCTGATACCGTTCATCAATTAATTGTCCCAAAATCTTACGACTGTCTGCATGTAATAACTGTGGGCGTGTATCACGTGATTTTGTTCTTTTTACAAGCAGTTCCAAGTCAGCCTTCAACCAAATTGTCAACGCATTTTTCAACAAAACATCTCGCACAGCTGGTGTTATAAAAGCCCCCTCGCCGGTCGACAACACCTTAACAGCTGGCGCAGTATCCAGAATACGCTCTATAACCTTTTGTTCTACACGTCGAAATTCTGCCTCACCATACAGTGAAAAAATATCAACCACACTGCACCCCGCTGCAGTTTCTATTTCTTTATCAGAGTCAACAAACGCCACACCCAAGCGACGCGCCAACGCACGCCCTACACTGGTTTTTCCCGCCCCCATCAATCCAACCATCACAATTGGTCGATCTAATGTCTTTGCAATATCTTTATCCATAACAGGCACTATTTTATCAAAAAAAGCCGAACAAACAATAAAAAATGTTTTTTAGTATTTAAAATTATGGTATAATTCCCACATAAAACAACCGAGAGAATATATTATGAAAACACAAAACTTATTATTAACCAGCACAATATTCGCATCTCTTTGCCTTACGTCATTTGACGCCATGGCAACGTATATTTATGCCAACAGCTTTTCTGTAAACAAAATCGCCAACATCCAGGACTCTATCAGTCGCACGGCGATGCACACATTTGGCCGTACACCAACGGCCGTCATGAACCGCCAACAACAAATCATGTCACCAACCCAAGACGCCGAAAACACACCAGACATGTATGGAGCCGCACCAATGTACGGCAGCGCACCAATGTATGGCGAATTCGAAGCATACGAATTTGCCGGTCGCAGCGGTGGGGATTCTGAAATAATCGATATCAAAAACCTGCAGCTAGGTTATTCGCATTATGATACCAAGGTTGCACTCGACAACTTCGAACGCACCAACTCAGATTACGACCTGGCAATGTTCGGAATAACAGACGGCTACACCCAGTTCATGGACACAACTGCCGGTTGGGCAATTTTTGCCGGCGCAATAAACGGCTCTACGTCCAACTCTGCGTTATCCCTTGATGAATTTGGCGGCTATGCTGGCCTATATGGACGTTTTGATATTAACAACCTGGGACTGGCCGCAACATTTAATGGTGGTGCCATCGACAATGACGCAAAGCATGAATTTGGCACAGACAGTTACACCAACATGTGGTTCGGCGCCGGCATCAACGCAACATATAATATAAATTTGGACAACACGTTTGTATTGCAACCTGGGATATACCTGGGATACACATGGGTAAAATCGGGCGACTATCTGTCCAAATCCAGAATCCAGATAAATAATACCGACGCCAATATATTCCAGGTATCACCCAGTCTGCACGCAATCAAACAGATTGACGATGGCTGGTACGGCACCGCCCATATCAGATACGTAAAACACAGCATCAGTGGCGCTGAAATTACAGCTGGCGATATAAAATCCAGCACCCTGGAATTTGAAGACTTTATTGAATACGGTCTGTCGCTGGAAAAATCGATTGAACGCTTTTCGCTGTCTGGCACAATTTTACGTCGTGACATCGGTCAAGACGGCTGGGGCGGCAGTGTAAACGTAAAATACATATTCTAAATAAAAAATCCCGCAAATGCGGGATTTTTTATACACGCAATATTCCAAACAATCTTAACCGACCACGTTTTGTTAAATACAAATGCGGAATATTGGTTTGTTTACCAAACCTGGCCCATTCTTTTTTCATACGCCACTTTAAATCCTTGCGTGCAAAATCTTCGGGATAAAATCCCAATGCAGTACACGCCCGATAAAACATCGAATAAATTTTTGTTGGGGCACCATCATAATAATATGGCTTATACGAATAAAAATGATAAATAACAGGATTTTTCTTTGCCAACAACGCCTCTGCCTTGCTAAACTTCTTAGATATATAAATTTGCGGAACAAAATTATAGCGCAAAGGCAATATTTTTATACGTCCATCAAACGCCGCATTGATAATATCTTGATCTGGAAAGCGCAAAGGCACCTGTATATTCAACAACAAATCCTTATTCTCACGCATTTTGGCCTGATTCATCAACAATACCCCGGAATTTACATACACCCCATGTTTCAAAATATTATCTTCAAAAGCTTTAACTTCTTTTGAGCCGGGCACATCTTCTTTTTCTGTTGGCGCCATATCTCTAACAGCCCCCAAAACATGCTGCGATACATCTGTATTATACAGTTCAGTCAAATCATCCAATATCAACGTATCAGAATCCAGATATAACATTTTTTCAACCGACGGAAAGAACCGATATGAAAACAGCCTATAAAAAATCACTGGCGACCATCTTGCATGATAGTGATTATAAAAAGGGTTTTGACGCTTTGAAACAGTACACCATACTAATTTAGCCCCTGCCCCATTTACAATTTGTTTAATTACACGTTTACCATGTGTACGCCTGGCAACCATACAATGCACAACAACACGTTCCGGATATTTTTGGGCATCAACCAACGATTTAATTGATATCGCTGCCATACGCCAGAAATTATTATCAAAAGAATATAAAATGTTTATTTTATCCATCGCAAAAACCCGCACAAAATACGTTGTCTGGGATGCAAATACCGCATTGGAATAAACCGACAGGCCGCCACAACCGTCTGTTTGGCTTCTTCATAGTATTTTCCATTTATCTTTGGCATAATAATTGTCGCATTAATCAGATAAGCAAACATATTACTATAAAATTCACGCAGGAATTTATGATCATATTTATCACAAATATTGTCACGCACGTATTTAAAGAACACCGGAAACCAATCAAACGCCCCCTTATAAAACGGTCTTTGCATCAGTGATTCTTTATGCGCACGATGATAGACAGATATAGATTCTGTTTCCACAATACGTTTTGTTCGATATGACAAATCCAACATAAACGCCAAATCTTCGCCAGCCCCGACAAATTCCGGAAAAAATCGTAATTTTTTAAACAAATCACGATGATAAATACGTCGCCATACCCAGCACCAATTATAATTTTTTGGCGCTGTCAAAAATCTGTTTGGATTCGTCTCTATCCATGTTCGTCCCACCGTCCAAGAACTATTTCCACTGGGACGGTACTTAAAATCATCTGGCACAATCAACGCTTGGGCACCCGCAACCTGCGCCCCCATTGTTTCAGCCATATTTACCAGCATTTCCAATGCAAATTCTGTATAACAATCATCAGAATCCAGGAACGCAATATATTTTCCACGCGCCACATCCAGCCCTGCGTTTCGCGCACGCGACACCCCCATTGGCTCTTTAAATTTTATCAACCTGAACCGTTTATCATTTTTTATTAATTTATTAATAACCGCAACAGAATTGTCCGTACTGGCATCATCAATAATAATACATTCCCAGTCTGATATTGTTTGCGCCATCACAGATCTAATTGCATCTGCAATATATTTACCATAATTATGGTTTGGCATAATAATAGATACAGTCACCATCTTCATTTGAATACATTATGAATTAGTATATTTACAATCAGCATCAAAAACGAACGTTGAACCACCTGTCTCTGTAACCGTCACATTTTTTGGAATAAAACACGCCGTTATACCACTGACCAACCCAGCACCACTGCCCGCAACGTTATAAAGCTTTGGGCAAGACTGACACGTATAATACGTTAATGTGCACGACGTCGTACCAGGCCAAAAGGTCACTGTCGAAGCCAATCGATAATATTTATCTTTACACCCCCCCTGACAACCATAAACTACTACAATCCTTTGTTCATCCTTATAATAAGACGTAGTCGTTCTACCAGTAATACAATTATCTATTCCCCCAACATACGATTGAATCGAACCTGCTGTACTGGCCACAGCTGTACACGCAGCCGCAAAAGATCGCACCGAATAAATTGTACACACCAACGTACTACACACAGAAAAAAGTATTTTATAAATTGTTTTCATATCAACCCACCCCCATTTTTAACTACCTACACTGTAATAACAACTATCCGTAAATTTAAACTTACCATTCCCATCATTATCATTAAAAATCTTATCTTTCGGCATATAACAATATGTAATACCAAAATTTCCGCCTTGCCCAATCATATTATTAAATCCCACTGGACAGGGCACACAATCCTTATACGTAATAACACAACTATTTGGATAAGCATTAGCAATTACCGTTCTTACAGTGTCAGGATAATAGCCTTTACCATTTACTAGCCCGCCATCATCCAGACAGTAATCAGTATTACACACTACCACTTTTAGCACATGTCCCGCAGCATCAAGCCTTATACAACTCTCTACTGTGACACCATCTGGACACACTCCATATTCACCATTTCCAATCCACGAGATAGGATTATAATCATCGCAGTCCACCCAACTACACGACGGATGCACAAAACTTGCTGCAAATGAACGCACCGAATAAATTGCACACACCAAGGTGCTGCACATAGAAAAAAGTATTTTATAAATTGTTTTCACGCTTTTCGGCCCCCACCGCCCACAACAACAGCCTAACCCAAACGGTGGTTTTGATTCGGCACTATTTTGATGTTGACAGCCTCCGATTTTCTGTGATAAAATTTCACCAAAAGATGCCTAAAAAAACTGACCGTTTTTTTTAGGCAGTTATTTTTTATAAAAACACGACTATTTTCAATACATTATCAACAAAAAAACACACGCATTTCTAATTTTTTATTTTTTTAAACACATCTATAAAAAATCCCGCAAACGCGGGATTTTTTATTACTTTGACACAAAACTATTCCATATGCGCCAATTGCTCCAATTGGTCTGCAGCAATCAACGCATCAATCATTTCATCCAGACCGACACCACCCGCCAAAATATCATCTAACTTATACAAAGTCAGTTTAATACGATGATCTGTCACACGTTGTTCTGGGAAATTATATGTACGAATTTTTTCACTGCGATCACCCGATCCAACCATTGTCTTGCGTGATGCATTACTGGCGGATTCTTGTTCCATACGCTGCTTTTCGTACAACTTTGAACGCAACACAGACATTGCCGCAATTTTATTTTGCAATTGACTGCGTTCGTTCTGACACGTCACGACAATACCAGACGGAAAGTGGGTAATACGAATTGCACTGTCTGTTTTATTAACGTGCTGACCACCGGCACCCGATGCACGGAAAATATCAATACGAATATCTTTATCTTCGATAACCACGTCAATTTCTTTGGCTTCGGCCATAACAGCAACCGATGCAGCACTGGTATGAATACGACCACCGGCTTCGGTTTCTGGGACACGTTGTACACGATGAATTCCAGATTCAAACTTCATGCGACCATACGCCCCAGCACCATCAATTTTAAATACAATTTCTTTATAGCCATGCAACGACGTTGCATTTTCTTCGATAACTTCTACCTTCCAACCTTGACGCAACGCATAAGACTTGTATTGATTATACAAATCACCTGCGAACAAGGCCGATTCTTCACCACCGACCCCTGCTCTAATTTCCATAATAACACTGTTATCATCGGCCGCATCACGTGGCAGCAATGCAATTTGTAATTTCTTTTCAATATCTGGTAATTTATGATTCAATTCATGCAATTGATCATTGGCAATTTCACGCAATTCTGCATCATTCAGCATTTCTTGGGCATCTTTAATACCTGCGACAATTTGAAAGTATTCAGAAATCAGCGGCAAAATTTCAGACAACCTGGAATATTCCTTGGACAGACGTGTTAATTCATCCCCAGAAACATTTCCAGAATTCATCTGGGCTTCTACATCTGCGGCACGATTTTGAATATCTTTTAATTTAGCCTCAATAATCATTTTTTATTATACCCCTTGTAAGAATTTCACCGCATCAGAAACAGACAGTGTCTGCTGTTCGCCAGACGACATATTTTTAAGTGCCACAACTTGATTTTCTTTCTCAGATTCACCAATTATCATACTGAATCTAGATTTTATTTTGTCCGAGTATTCAATTTGATTTTTGAACTTTTTATCTGCATCCAAATACGCCACAGATGCAATATTTGCATCCCTTAAGGCATTCAAAACAGATACAGCAAAATCCAAATTATCATTCCCCATACACAACACCGCCACATCAACAGGGGATTCAAACGCAGTCAAATCAATCTGACCAGATTCCATTAATGCAACAAAAATTCTAGAAAATCCAATTGCTGCACCAACACCAATAATCTTGGTTTTACTAAATTTTCCCGCCAAATCAGCATATCGACCACCACCGGCCGCCGTCCCCAGTTCTGGATGATTTAACAACTTAAATTCAAACACCAATCCGGTATAATATGCCAGCCCACGTGTAATAGACAAATCAATTTCTGCATTTTTGACACCGAACAAATCCAGTGTTTTCATAAATTCATTCAGCTCTGAAATCGCTGCATCCAACTTGTCAGACTTGTTTAAGAATCCGGAATACCCGTTTGTAAATACTGATTTTACTTGATTTTCTTTTTCGACATCACCCAATGTATCACTTAACCCTTCGGCAAAGTCTTCATCACCCATTTTATCTTTTTTATCGATTAAAACGAATACGTCTTTTTTCTGTCCATCCGTCATTTCCAGATAATCAAATAACGCATCCCAGAATGGACGTGAACCGACACGCACCGCATTTTCACCAATAAATTCAGATACAGAATTTAATGTGCGCTGAATCACAGAAATAATTTCTGCATCATAATTAGTCGTCAGGGAATTCACCCCCATTATATCCATATCCATCTGATAAAATTCACGATAGCGCCCACGTTGCGCACGTTCACCACGATATCGTTTTGAAAATTGACTGGCCCGAAACGGGAATGTTAAATCATTCAGGTGCCCTGCAACATATCGGGACAAGCCGACCGTTCCATCATACCGCAACCCCATTTTGGTATCACCCTTTTGAAACAAGAACATTTGGGTTTCAATTTCATCCCAATTATCTTTGTCGGTCAAAACCTCGGCCCGTTCGATGGCTGGCAAATCCAGCATATTAAACCCAGATGTTTTCAATACATTTAACATACGTGCCGCACAAAAATCAAAGCAACGCTGCTGTGCTGGCAATAATTCTATAAAACCTGACAATGGTTTTGTTGGTTTAAGATCCATTTTTATTTCCTATTGTTTTTAATGGAAAACTCTATGCGCATTTGCGCACACATTATATCATATAAAAAGACAATATGCTAATACTCGCCCGCATGGGCATGATGAAAAACTGTAAAGAATAATGTTTTTTCTGTCATTTCACATTAATCTTAGGACAAATTTTATTTTTTTCAAGTAAAAACCACAAAAAAGCGGGACACACGCCCCCCGTAACCAACATCCAAATGACAAAAGAAAAGAATTCCTTGCCTTAAACATCCGAATGTCCTGTCACAGATAGGCTAATGTGTCCCATCGACACGCATATTATGACACAGCCCACCTCACAAAACCACAGGTATGATTTCTTAAAGTCATCACATGGCAAAAACATATTTTTAACACCAACAAGAAATTGAAATCACTGCAAAAAAGCCACACAACATATTGCCTAAAAAAAAGGGAGGTTTTGATTCGACAATTTTTGATGCTTGACATGTGCGGGAAAACAGGGCTAAAATGAAATCGTAGGGGTGTTGAATCAAAACCTCCATTTATATTGGACAACCACCGAAAGCCAAGGAAAACACACAATGAAAAAAATATTATTAATTGCTGTATTGACATTTATGCCATCTTTTGCAAATGCCGGATCACTCGGCGACAACACATACATTGCCGCAGATTGCGACGTATCACAATCTGGCGTCCTAGTCAGTTACTGCAACGGCACAACATACTGCAACACCAGCAGCGCCACCGATCTGCCACATTACGATACTTCATATGGGGTTTTTGCGTACTGTACCGTTAAAACCCTTACAATGGATGGCGATACATCCAAGGTACTTCTGTGCTTCAAGGATCAATATCAATGCTTGGGTGTACGTGCATGTGACTCTGACTATCATGGCCAACAACCAGAATTGTCAGAAGCCGCAATCGCTGCATTAGGATGGGGTGGCATCAGCAACCCCAGAACCGGATATTATATAACCGCAAACATCGAAAACATCGCACAATTTTCATGCTGCTATAGCACCAGTGGATATACAGAAAAATCATTGCCCAGCACTTGTTCCAGCAGTGCCAACAAAGTCGCATGGTTCCTACCCAACAGCTGTACATCCAGCGGGACTAAAACCACCACATCAACGGGGCAATACCTTACCTGCAAGGCTGGATACTATGCCGCTGCCGCCGCTGCAAGCAGTGGTAAATACACATTTCCAGCAACCACCAACCCATGCAGCGCTGTATCAAGTATTGGGTGCACCGCATGCCCAGCAGGAACATTTGGCGCAACATCCGGATTAAGCACCAGCACATGTTCGGGCAAATGCGCCATTGGTTCATACACCAACACCACTGCACAGACCACATGTATCGCATGCCAAAATGGTAAAACGACATCCGCCACTGGTCAAACCAGTTGTAATGCAAATTGCTCATCACATATCACGTATGCCAACGCATGGAATACCGCAACATGGAATTCTGGCAATACTGTTAGCAGTAAGTGTAGCTTAAAAAATTGCAAGGCAGGATCACGAATGATAGAAAGTAATTCGTCCCCAGGTTGTATCCCATGTGCAGCCGGCACATACATGGCCAGCAGCGCCCACACAAACACAACATGCACCACATGCCCCAAACATACATCCAACAGCGGTACCACCGTCAGCGGCACAACATCATCCACAGCTTCTACAGCCGTTACCCAATGTTATCTAACGACAAACAGTGGTGCCACATGGTCAGACACAACCGGGGAATATGATTGCCCAACGGTAAATGCATCATACACAAATTAATAACGCACACACCAAGGAAGCAAACAATGAAAAAAATATTATTAATTGCTGTATTAACACTTATACCATCTTTTGCAAATGCCGGATTAATCAGCGACAACACATACATTGCCGCAGATTGCGACGTATCACAATCTGGCGTCCTAGCCAGTTACTGCAACGGCACAACATATTGCAACACCAGCAGCGCCACCGATCTGCCACATTACAGCAACAATAGTCAGTACAAGGTTTTTCAGTACTGTACCGTTAAAACCCTTACAATGGATGGCGATACATCCAAGGTACTTCTGTGCTTCAAAGACCAAAATCAATGTTATGGCGTACGTGCATGTGACTCTGACTATCATGGCCAACAACCAGAATTGTCAGAAGCCACAATCGCTGCATTAGGATGGGGTGGCGTCAGCAACCCCAGCACCGGATATTATATAACCGCAAACATCGAAAACATCGAACAATTTAAATGCTGTTACCAAACCAGTGGATATACAGAAGTATCATTACCACCTTCCTGTTCCGACAGTGCCAATAAAATCGCATGGTTCAAATCCAACAGCTGTACAGCCAGCGGAGCCTCAACCACCTCAACAACGGGGCAATACCTTACCTGCAAAACTGGATACTATGCCGCTGCCGCCGCTGCAAGCAGCGGCAAATACATCATTACAGGAACCGGCAACGAAGCCAACCCATGCTACAATATTTCAAAAATTGGGTGCAACGCATGCCCAAGCGCTTCTGACATATTCAGAGACCAAGCCATGACCACCCCCGTCACCGGAACAACAAGTGGGTATGGCGCCGCCGGGGTCACCAGTTGTTATATCGGCGCAACATCTGTGGGCTATTATGACACAACGGGAAAATTTAAAGCCCCATCCAACTGTTCATATAAAAGATAATCCCCATACTGGGGATTATTTTTTAAAACCATTGATGTAATTCAGCACCGTTTTGCGCCAACCATCGTTTTGCACGTTCAACACCAAATCCATATAATTCACGCACCTTTGCCCAAAACGCCGGCGAATGATCCATATGCTTTACGTGCGCCAATTCATGCATAACGACATATCGCATAACATCATATGGCGCAAATGCCAACCGCCACGAAAAAGACATTGTGCCCGATGTTGAGCAACTGCCCCAGCGGGTGGTTGTATCACGAATCGCAATTCGCACCGGCCAGAATTCACGTGGCGTGGTACGAATAATATCTTTTATACGCCGCAGAAATTCTGCCTTAACAAAATCACGCACCCGACGCTCAAACATATCCGCTCCCCCCCCAACAACCAATGTATATGTGCCGTTATCATTCTGAACAAGCCGATTCGCACGTTGCGCTGGGTTATGCATCAACACAACACGCAAATCAAACACCACAATTTCGTCACCGGGGCGCAATTGGCACTTATGCGGACATTTTGCATAAATATTTTCAACCCATTTACGTTTTGATTCTAAAAATTTTAGCGCTGTTGCATTCGACACAGTCCATGGACGTGACATATGAATCTGGCGATTGGGACGCACCTTAGGGCGCAATGTAATATTGCGAATGCCACGTCGCACCTGAATTATAACCGGAATACGTTCCCCATCAGACAAAACAAAATCAAAATCAGCCATTAATTATTTAAATTTCTTTTTTAAATCGTTTGCGATTTTATCTGCATCAAAACCAAAATGATGCATAATATCGCCCCCCGGCCCCGACATACCAAATTCATCAACACCAACAACCGCATCTGCAAATTCAAACCATGGCACAGACGCAGACGCTTCTATAGCAACAACAAATCCACGCAAAATCTCGCTTTTATATTCGTTGCTTTGCCGTTTAAAATATTCAACCGATGGCATAGAAACAACCTGAACCCCATTCCCCAATTTCTTAGCCACAGACACCGCCAATGGTACCTCTGACCCGGTTGCAATAATTGTTCCACGCACACGTGGCGTACCCGCCGGCCATATAACATATGCCCCACGACAAATTTGAGCATCTGCTGGCGTTGAAACCTGTTGAAACTTTTGACGTGACAAAACAATAGACGACGGACTGTTATTATCACGCAGCGCCATCTGCCAGCATACTGCAACCTCATCCCCATTGCATGGGCGAAACACATTCATGTTTGGCACCAATCGCAGGGATGCCAATTGCTCGACCGGTTGATGCGTCGGTCCATCTTCTCCAACAGCGACACTGTCATGCGTTAAAACATAAATCACCGGCAATTTTGACAACGCCGCCAATCGCATGGCTGGTCGCATATAGTCACTGAAGGCTAAAAAAGTCGACCCATACGCCCGCAATCCGACCGATACAATACCATTCATAATCGCTGCCATTGCATGTTCACGCACACCATAATTTATATAATTACCATCAAACACCCCTGGCACAATATCACGTGATGCCCCAACATATGCATTCGTGCTGCCCCCCAGGTCAGCACTGCCCCCAATCAGCGGATATCCTGCACGCAAAATCTCGTTTAAATATATCCCAGATAATTCACGTGTTGAAATTACATCTGGCACTTTTGGCATTTTAACATTAGACACATTCATTGACGGATTTATCATCAACATATCAACACGACGACGCGCCACATCCGCCCACAACATTTCACCATTTACTGAAATATTTTCTTCTATCAACTGTGTTATTTCTGCATCATCCAATGCATATCCATGTGCACGATTTGATCCACACAGCGAAGATCCCGCCCCAATCTTAGTCTTACACTGAACAAACACAGGCTTATCTGATTTTTGTGCCCCAGACAACGCCCGATTTATTTTTGGAAAATCATTACCAGGCACTGTTATAACATCCCACCCAGCAGCCTTCATACGCATCGGGATATCCACATCGGTCTGTGCAACCCCATCAATTGATATTCCGTTATCGTCCCACAATAAAATCAAATTATTTAGTTTATATCGTCCGGCAAAAGCAATCGCTTCGTTTGCAACCCCTTCCATCAAGTCGCCATCAGAGCACAAACAATATACCCGTCCATCCGAATGGCGAATTTTTTCAGCCATCGCAACACCAACTGCATTACCAACACCCTGCCCCAGTGGGCCTGTTGTTGCATCCACCCCATCAATTCCAAATTCTGGATGCCCCGGCAATCCATTAATCTTTCGAAAAGAGTTTAACGACCTGATATCGTACCCACACAGATTTAAAACAGAATACAACAATGCAGAACCATGCCCAGCAGACAATATAAACCGGTCACGTCCAAACCGCAGATAATTCGCATAAACAGCCGTTATGACATCTGCCGCCCCCAGCACAATACCAACATGGCCATTTTTTGCACACTTTAGCGCATGCAACGCCCATGCCCGCACGACAGATGCCATTTCTTTTAAATCTTTGGAATTATAACTCATGTGTGATATTATATCATAAAAAGGACACATATAAAATGCTAAAAATTTGGACTGATGGCAGCTGTTTGGGCAACCCAGGCCCAGGCGGATGGAGTTTTGTTGCAACCGATGGCACGAACATTGCCGAACGCAGTGGCGGCGAAAAAAACACTACAAACAATCGGATGGAACTGATGGCGGTTATACGTGCACTGACCGCCGCCAAGAATCATAACGAACTGGAAATCCATACCGACAGCCAATATGTCAAGAACGGAATGTTATCCTGGGTCAAAAACTGGAAGAAAAATAATTGGCGCACATCGAATAAAAAACCTGTAAAGAATCAGGATCTGTGGCAACAGCTTGACGAAATCGCATCAACGAAAAAAATTCATTGGTTTTGGGTTCGTGGCCACAATGGCGACGAAATGAATGAACGGGTTGATGAATTGGCCCGCACAGCCGCCGAAAACTTAAAATAAAAGATCCGCCAAACGGCGGTCTTTTTTTATCACCCATGAAATCCCATGGCGACAATAAACATTTCCACACTGTCTTTCCGGGACGACGGTGGTTTTATATGGTGTACAGAATCAAAATTTGCCTTTATCTGCTTTAACAAATCATTGGTTGTTCCACCTGTAAAAGACTTGCACACAAACGTACCACCTGGTTTCAGTGCACGCAACGCAAAATCAAACGCATATTCTAACAGCACCATCTGACGAATATGATCTGTTTTTTTGTGTCCAACTGTGTTTGGTGCCATATCAGACACAATAACATCTGCAGTCCCCACCCCCACTTCATCAGACTTCAAACCTAGCTTTTCTTCCAGCCAGCGCAAAGCTTCATCACTGGTAAAATCCCCCTGATACGTTTCCACCCCAACAATTGGCGATATTTCCAGCAAATCCATCGCAAAAACACGTGATTTTGGATATGTTCGTGCAATATATTGCGACCATGACCCCGGGGCAGCCCCCAAATCAACAACAACCTGACCATTGCGCAAAAACTTGAACTTTTCATTCATTTCAATCAGTTTATATGCCGCACGTGCCCGATACCCATCTTTTTGTGCACGTGCAACATACGGATCCGCCGCCTGGCGTTGCAGCCATGCGACAGATGATTTTTTTGCAGCAATTTTTTTATTTGTTATTTTCATTATTTGTCATCCCGCAGAGCCCGTTTGTGCGCCCCAGCGCAGTCATAAGGGCGAGTACGGGATTTTTTATTTGTTATTTTCATTATCGTGTACGAATCTGACGTTCGTTTTGTTTTTTTATACGACGCAAATGCCCATTATATGCCTCCTGGGCAGCAGCCTGTGGCCCCGCATACGTTGTATACATACGATCATCATCTGCACTGTAAAATTCTGTATCCTTACCATGATACTTATAATCAACGACAACATTATACCCAACAATACGACCATTGCGCATAACAGTCTCAGGTGCCTTTACAGATATAACATCCCAATTAAAAATGTGTTTCCAGTCTATTTTCATATCATTTACCTCGGTTTTCTTTGCCATATTGCGCAGATGCTCTCTGTATGATGCCTGCGCTGCTTCTTTTGGTCCTGTCCACAATTTATAAAAACGTGGTTCTTCTATACTATACAATTCTTCGTCTGCGCCATGATATTTATACGCTACAATAACACGATACCCAACCAACTTACCACCACGCACAACAGCCTCAGGCGCCTTTACAGATACAACATCCCAATTAAAAATATGTTTCCAGTCTATTTTCATACCGCACACCTTTTAACGCTGTTTTATTTGTCGCTGCTTTTCATGATAAAAATCCAGCGCATTTTTTCGTGCCTGTGCCCTGGACACCAAACAAAACCTCTCTTCATCATCTACGAACAGATGTTTTTGTGTACCATGATGCTTATACGTCACTGTCACTTCATACCCCAGCAAGACATGTCCTTTATCGCGATAATCACAATAAATCTCAACAGGTTCCGACACTGCGACCGGTGTCCAATCAAAGTAATTTTTTACTTTGTCAACAACAGCCTGAAAAATCATATTAATTTACCCCCTGTGGTTTTGGACCTGGCTGCTGCTGCATACGTGCCATAATCGCTTCCATTCCACCCATACGCTGAATCATAGCCATCTGCTGTTTCATCTTCAGATATTGTTTTATCATATGTTCTACATCACGCACAGTGCATTTAGCCGTCTCTGCGATACGTGTCTTAGCATTTGCAAAGATTTTTTCTGGATTTGCACGTTCTTCAGCCGTCATCGCTTCCAAGATACGAATTTGTGCATCGACACTGCCATCCTTAATTTTTTCTTTCATTGCACCAACTGCATCTTTCATACCTGGCACCATTTTCAACAGGCCGCTAAAATTACTCATCTTTTTAATCTGCTTTAATTGCGCCAACATATCATTCATATCAAATTGACCAGCCATCATACGCTGGGCCGTTTCTTTCATACCAGCAGGCATCTTTTCAACAGTCGCCTCTGTTTCATTTAAAACATCATTTTCTTGTTTTTTCTTTTTACCAAAACCAAACATTTCTACTCCTTTTCTTGTAATTTTATTGTCTTTTTATCGATTTGTCCAGATACTTATGCAAATATTTTCCTGTTTGTGATTCTGGAACACTTGCAACGTCTTCTGGGGTTCCTGTTGCAACAACCCGACCACCACCGGCACCACCTGTTGGCCCCAGATCAACAACCCAATCTGCTGTTTTAATCACTTCCAAATTATGTTCAATAACGATAACAGTATTTCCCTGCTCTACCAACTCATGCAATACCGACAACAGCATTTTTATATCTTCAAAATGCAGTCCGGTTGTTGGCTCATCCAAAATATAAATCGTCTGTCCAGTACTGCGTGCAGCCAATTCCTTGGACAGCTTTATACGCTGCGCTTCGCCACCTGATAAATCCAACGAACTTTGCCCCAGTTTGATATAATCCAAGCCAACCCGCTTCAACAGTTCTAATTTACGTGCAATCTTTGGTACATTTACAAAGAAACGATACGCTTCTTCCACCGTCATATTCAAGACATCTGCAATAGACTTGCCCTTGTACTTTACAGCCAGCGTTTCTTCATTATAACGTGTTCCATGACAACAATCACACTCTACATAAACATCAGCCAAGAAATTCATTTCTATCTTAATCTGTCCATCACCCTGACACGCTTCGCAACGCCCGCCCTTTACATTAAAAGAAAAGCGTCCCGACGTATATCCTCTGGCTTTTGCTTCTGGCAATCCCGCAAAGAAATCACGAATATCACTGAACACCCCAGTATACGTTGCAGGATTACTGCGTGGACTGCGTCCAATTGGCGATTGGTCAATATCTACAACCTTATCAACATTTTCCAACCCACGAATAATATCGTGTTCACCTGTTTCCAGTTTTGAATTATAAAGCGCACGCATTAACGCAGGATACAACGTATTTAACAACAAGGTCGATTTACCAGATCCCGACACACCTGTCAGTGCAACAAATTTACCCAGTGGAAATTCAACATCTATATTCTTTAAATTATTACCACGTGCACCAGACACAACAATTGATTTGCCATTCCCCTTGCGTCGCTTGGTTGGCACAGGTATTTTACGCTTGCCCGCCAAATATTGCCCAGTCAAAGAATCTTTGTTTTTTATAACCTGCGCTGGCGTACCATGGGCAACGACATTACCACCATTAATACCCGCCCCACGTCCAATATCAATCAGATAATCCGCCGCACGCATTGCATCTTCATCATGCTCTACAACAATAACTGTATTATCTTTATCTCGCAGCATTTTTAACGTTTCCAGCAATTTATCATTATCTGCCTGATGCAATCCTATCGACGGTTCATCCAGCACATATAACACCCCAGACAGCCCACTGCCAATCTGTGATGCCAAGCGAATTCTTTGCGCTTCGCCACCCGACAATGTTCCCGCCATACGTGACAACGTCAAATACCCCAAACCAACATTTTTCAAGAAATATAACCTGTCCGTAATTTCACGCAGAACAATACGTGCAATTTCATTATCTTTTTGCGACAAATGATTTGGCAAATCAATAAACCATGCCAGACAATCATCAACACACAAATCACACACATCCATAATATCAGCATTATTGATTTTCACGCACAACGCATGGATATTTAAACGTTTTCCATGACATATTGGACATGGTTTTTCGGACTGATATTTGGACAACTCGGATCGCACTGCCTCTGATTCAGATTCACGCCATCTGCGTTCAAGATTTGGAATAACACCTTCAAATGGTTTTTCATAAACAAAGCCATTCCAGTTAATTTTAATTGGCACATCACCACTGCCATACAAAATCAAATCTTTCTGTTCCGTCGTCAGTGTATGCCATGGCTTTCCCAATGGAATTTTAAATGTCTTATGCAACGCTTCAAATAAATGATCATACTGGCTTAGCATACCACCACGTGACCATGGCGCAATCGCCCCACCCAGGATTGATTTAGACGGGTCTGGCACAACCAAATCTGACGACATCTTCAATTGTACACCCAATCCATCACAATTCTGACACGCCCCCATCGGCGCATTAAACGAAAACAATCTTGGCTCTATCTTAGGAACCGTAAAACCACTGACAGGACATGCATAATTTTGCGAATACAAGATATCTTCATTTGTATCCAGACGTCGCACCAGTACAGATCCTGGCACCAAACGCAACGCCCCCTCAAAGGACGCATACATACGTGAACGAAATTCTTCTAAATCAGTATCATCCGCCGGCATCTGCAAACGATCAACAATAACAAAAATATTATGCTTCTTATTTTTATCCAGCACCCCAACAGACGACAAATCCACCAATTCATCATCAATAATCGCACGCTGATATCCCTGTTTTACCAAAAAAGCCAGTTCTTTACGATATTCCCCTTTGCGCTCACGAACCAGTGGCGCCATAATAAAAATCTTGGTTCCAGATGGAATTTTCATTGTCCAATCAACCATTTCCGCAACAGACTGTGACTTAATTGGCTTACCGGTGACGGGCGAATGCGGAACACCAATTCTTGCCCACAGTAATCGCAGATAATCATAAACCTCTGTAACCGTACCAACGGTTGAACGTGGATTCTTGGACGTGGTCTTTTGTTCAATTGAAATTGCTGGCGACAACCCTTCGATTAAATCAACGTCTGGTTTTTTTTGCATATCCAAAAATTGACGTGCATACGAAGACAAAGATTCAACATATCTTCGTTGTCCTTCGGCATATATTGTATTAAACGCCAACGACGATTTTCCAGAACCAGACACGCCAGTCAGCACAACCAATTTATTTTTTGGTATGTCTAAATCAATATTTTTAAGATTATTTTCACGTGCACCGCGAATTTTTATTACATTTGCCATAGTATTTTCAAATATAGTTTAAATATATATTTTTTCAATACAAAGGGGCGAAAATTCCTTTCGCCCCTGTAATTTATTTTTTGCTACTTATCAAACTGTCTGGGCTCAATAATATCCCTGATTTTCGTTCACCATCTTTACCAATATCTGGTATCAATTTTCCATTCACCCAAACATCAACACCACCTGCATTACCAAATGTAGCCTTGTACTTTTCACCAACTGGCACATAGTAGACATCACCTGCAACCAAAACCCGACTGAATACAGTGTTTCCACGTCCGTCTTCAACCTTAACCCAAGATTCCTGGGCTGCTTGCAGTATCACATTTGCCTTTTCACGATTTTCCGTACCGAATCGTTCACGAACCACTGTTTTAAATTCTGGCTCATTAACCTTTGCAACAACTTCAACCACCGGCACAGTATTTTCAACATCCGCCTTGTCATCGCCCCCCAGCGCAAACACCAACACAATCGCCAACACAATCAACGCCAGCGCACCCGCAAACCAAATCCAGTTTTGATAAATAAACTGATAAACACGCACAAAAAATGCTTTTGCTGGATTTTCTTCTTTAAGGCTTGGTCGTGCACATGTTGGTCCTTCGTCATCTGCGCCATCGCCCGATGCCGAACACGCCCCTGGAATCAACCCCATTTCTTTCTTTATTTTTTCAACGATTTCGTCCGGATTTAACCCCAATTCCATCGCATAATTGCGTGCAAAGCCCAAAATATAGACCGTTTCCGGGATAAAAGTATAATTCCCTTCTTCCAGGGCATTTAAAAATTCCTCACGAATACACAGTTGCTTTGCAACCGTAGAAATCTCGCGTTTTCTGCGTCCTGTTGTACGTGCATTACGCAATATTTCACCTGCTGTCAATTCTACAGGAACCTGAACTTCTTCGTTATTTTCAATATTTTCATTCATGATTCTTATCCCATTAATAAATTGTTTCGCCTAAATCATACCCCAAAAATCACGAATTGCAACCTTTAAGACATCCGCATCCGCAATTTGATTTACCTTAATTCTAAACTCAGAAGAATTTGGCATTCCGGCACTGTACCACGCTGCATGTTTTCGAAACATGGGCACAGCTGTCTTTTCGCCATAATACTCAATTGCATACTCCAGGTGTCTCAGTACAATCTCGCCAACATTTTCTGGTCGCATTCCGCCACAAATCTGACTTAAAATCCATGGTGCCCCCAGCATTCCACGTCCAACCATTGCGCCACTGTACCCTAATTCTTCGACACGCTTTACATCTTCTGCTGTCTTTATATCACCATTTGCGACAATTGGGATTGGCGCATCAGATACATCCGGTAACACAGCCGGTCCCAAATACAATTGCGCACGTGTACGCCCATGCAGTGTTGCAAACTTTACACCACTGTCTGCTGCAATATCTATCAAATCACGCCAGTCACGATGCGCATCATCCCATCCCAACCTTGTTTTTATTGAAACAGGAATTTGCACCGCCCCGACCACAGATTTCATAATACGCCCAGCCAATTTATGATCACGCATCAAATGCGCCCCTGCATTTGCACGTGTTGCAACCTTTGGCACAGGACAGCCCATATTAATATCTATCCAGCGGGCCCCAGAATCTTGCAATATACGCGCAGCATCCGCCATCAAATCTGCATCTGCGCCAAAAATTTGCGCACCAACGGCCCCCTCGTCAGAATAATCATCGAAATTTCGCAAACAATTTTTGTGTGCCCCGACCAACGAATGACACGATATCATTTCTGTCACCATTGGTGCACATGGTGAAAATTCACGCACAATGCGACGAAATGGCCGATCTGTAATCCCTGCCAATGGTGCAGCAAAAATTTGATTCTCGTATAACATTTGTGATATAATGCCACCGATGAAAGGAAAAATCAAAAATTTATTTAGCTTTATTGGGCGTGCCTGGTCTGGTGGGATTCGTGGCAAATTTGGTGTTATGGCATTAATTTTTGCCTTGTTTATGTTTTTACGCATGTTCTGGGGCGATGTAAACGTTCAGAACTTTGTAATAAACATCTGGCGTCTAAACGGCGAACAAGAAACACTGGCCACAGAACGTGCAAAACTGGATGCACTGAACCGCCATATTGATTTATTAAAATCATACAGTCCCGATTACGTATCTGAAATGGGTTTAAAATACCTGAACATTGGCGATGAAAAATACAAGATACTAAAAATTTAAATCCCGCACATGCGGGATTTTTATTAATTCAAGAACAATATCGACGCATTCAGATATGCCGCAAACAACATCCACAGTATATATGGCCATACCAGATAAGACGCCAACTTGCTGATTGGTTTGAATGCCATTGCCATCCAAATTGAAATAGCGATTAACCCAATCAGTACAAACAGCGCCGCACCAACCATATGCAACCCAAAATACAGGTATGTCCACGCAAAGTTCAGCACCATCTGCATTGCGAACAAAACATATGCCCGTCCCTTGCTAAAGCGTGTTTTATCATTGCTGATAATCAGATACAACGCCCAACCCAACAGTGCATACAATATTGTCCACGCAACGCTAAACACCCATGCATCTGGGGTCAATACAGATTTATTCAATGCATTATACCAAACATCAGACCCGCCATGCGGTGTAAAAATCACACCAAAAAAGCCCGGAATAAATGATATAATCATTGCGATTACAAATTGAAAAAACTTTTTCATGTCTATCTCCTTTTGTATTCTATGCCAATTGTATCACACCCACCCCACCAACAACACAGGAACGATTTCGCAGACATCTTGACAAAAGCCCCCGATATTTGCTATCCATGCATAGGTTCAAGGAGTAAAAGTAATGAAAAACGAAGATATTTTTTTAAAAATCGTTAACCAAAACCCAAGTATTTATCAATATATAGAACTGACACCTGGCACCCCATACATCAGCGCATTTGATGCCAGCGGTCGCCGCACTGCGAAACACGTAACCATTGATGACAAAAAACGCGCGATGGAGGCAAACATACGCACCAAGGCACCAACACTGACATACGACAATGGTATCTATTGTTGGGCAGACGGAATCCACGTTTACCTGTTTGTAGAACCAGATTTAGCACGTGCCCTGTGGCCAAATCGTGAACCATTAAAGAACGAATATGTACCAATGGCAAACGGCGAAACATTGTTAACATTTCCATCATTGGTTCAAATGCGCAATACGTCGTATCATCATCAGAAACAAAAACTTATAGATGCGGCGCAACGCACCACACAACACACATTATAAAATCACCGCCCCGAATTGGGGCGGTTAAAATTTCTGGTTTACCATACGAAGCATTTTGCGAAGTATGGCGCGCCCGGCAGGATTCGAACCTGCGACCTATTGCTTAGAAATCGTCTGAACCCAAACCGTTTATTCGCCCAATTTCCGCCCCTTTCCACCATTTTAACCTTATACTAAACTCCATTCTATGTAGCAAATATGTAACATTTTTTGTAAATACAAATAGTTATCTTTCGTTTTCCAGATCCAAAAAGTGACACCCGTTTCAACACATTCAATTATTGACATTTTCTACTTTTAATAATAGGATTTGACCAAAATATCAAAGGAATAAAACTATGGATAAAGACCTAGTTTCTTATTTAGTACAAAACATCGGCAAACCTGGGCCAGACGGCTATGATATAGATGTATTCTTTGGCAACACACCAGAATACAAGAAAGCCAAGGAAATAATAGCCAAGCAACATGACAAAGAAATTGCAAAACAGTACAAGCGCCTGAACAATATAGAACCTATCGCTGGTTTGAATATGGATTTAGTTCGTCATTTAGTACATAACATCGGCAAACCTGGGCCAGACGGCTATGACACAGATGTATTCTATGGCGAAACACCAGAATACAAGTATGCGTTGAAAATACTGCAAAACCAAAGATAAAACATACTGTATTTTTGCTGTACGAAAATAAAAACACCGCACAAAACGATGTTTTAATTTTTATTTTGGCGCGCCCGGCAGGATTCGAACCTGCGACCTGCGGATTAGAAATCCGATGCTCTATCCAGCTGAGCTACGGGCGCACGACGCATATTCTATATTAAAATTATTAAGATTTCAAGCACCCACAAATAAAAAATGCCCGAATGGGCATTCGTTAATCTTCAACCAACTTTTTTAAATGACGCAGTTCTATGAACATATAAATATCAGCCGCCGCATAACACAGCATTGTTATCGCCAACCAGTACACAATCGCAACTGCCCCTGCCATTGGCCAAAACAACAGCGCAACCGCCAGAACACACAATCCCAATGCCACAATCAAATCCAGCCCCCAATGTCCAACCCGGGCACGCATCATATTTATTGCAAACACCAATGCTTGCAACGACTTGAACAAAAACAGCACCAAAAATATATACAACAATGCCATTATAGACCCCGATGGATAAACCAAGAACAAAATCCCCAGCACAACGTTAACCAATCCAAACATAACATCAACCCAACCACCACCATATGGACGGGCAACAACAAATCCTGCAATTGTGCGATACAAACCAAACAATATCAATCCGCATCCCAATACAAATATCAGTGTCCCCAAAACAACCAATGGCTTGAATGCCATAAACAATGCAATCACCCCTAATAACAGGGCTTCGCCAATTAACAGTGGCGCACTTTTGCTGTACAATTTTTCCGTAGACGCCGCAATTGCATCACATATGCTGCATGATTGTTTTTTGGATACCTTTTTTACCTTATCTTTCGCCATTTATCCCCCCATTATTTAACATATACATATGATACCAGAAAAAAATAATAATACAATATTGCAAGTATTCCTATGCCTGGGTATCAGACAACGCATCACTGGCCTGGGATACTAATTTTAATAATGTTTGAAAATTTTTCTGTCCCATTTTTTTCGCTAAATTCGAATTAATTTTTTCTAAATCCCGATTCGTTTTTTCAAATAATGTCTTACCTTTTTTAGTCGGCAAAATATACATACTGCGCCCATCGTCGGGGGACGTCATGCGCACAACCAACCCCGCCACCTGTAATGCGGACAAATGCGATGCAATCATTGGACGTGACACACCTAAAACTTTCGCCAACATCATTGGTGTATGTGGCCCCGGCGTTGAGCACAAAATATTCAACACGCTTAATTGACTGAATCGAATCGGCACAGTCGGCTGTACACGCATATATTCACGACAAAACTTATGCAAAACATCACTCATAATAATTAACCCATGTTAACTATAATAATTCATACACATTAACTAAATCAAGTCGATAATATTTTTACCATCTAAAAACCCGTACAAGCTATTGAAACAATGATATTTTTCACATAAAAAACTGCCTAATCCAATGGGAGGTTTTGTTTCGACAAATGTTACAAACCATAAAATCCGGGAGAATTACACACTATGGCCAAACAAAATCGGTTTTATTTACTTATCGCACTGTTAACCAGTAACTATATATTGTCCAGCCAGGCTAACGCAGCCGGAACTCTATGCAGAGTAACATTTGACGAAACAAAGCACTGTCACCAAGGCCACATGGGCATTTCCGACCCACGCTTATCAATTGCCCGCAGCCGCAAAGACGGACGCACGGAAAACGACGTAGTTCCGAACGTTGGAGCCACAGTCGTAGGCGCAATAGGACGTGCAAGAAGATGGAGTCGACTCGTCGCCGTAGGACACCCACGGCGACCCGGAAACCAATGGTTCGGTCATTTTGCAATAACAATATTGACCACTGTTCGCATCACTTTCAATGGCATCTTGGTCACTGGCAATCAGGCCGGTATAAAAACCATATTCAGTGTTTTCAGGCTTTATCGTTGAACATTTTGCAACGCCAGATACCGCACCATACCAAAATTTTGCCGTCCATGTCATGGCCGTTTTATCGTACACATACGAACGGCCACCTTGACCCAGATTTGCCGTCAGTGCCGCTGGTGTCGCAACAGGCACCCAATGTGGCCCAATTTCTATGTCCGTCGTATAATAAAAAGTGAAACCACTGAAACCGGTACTGCTATAATATGCGACCTCTTCGCCGTCTACAAGTACGGCCTGGCCACCATATACATAGCCTGATGGGGGGGTACACATGGATTCTGTAATTGCGGTTGATGACAGGTATGTTCCATATTCAACCGTCTTGGCCGTCGGCAATGTCCCCGCCAGTGTTCCACCATTACAACTATATGTAACATTAAACGTTGTTGGTATGCATGTTTCTGCATTTGCAACATGCGTTATCATCAACGCAAACACGCAATATATAATCCCCTGTTTTCCTTTCATTACTTTTCCCTTTTGTTTTAACTTATTGATTTCCGTTTTTTGTATTTCTTGTTTTGGTTTGGCTCTTATTGTTCTATGCTCTTTGTTTTTCTTATTTTGTATCTCACTTGCCCCTTTGTCATTGCAAGCCACGCAAAGCGCAGGCGTGGCAATCCAGTTTTATGTCGCTGCTATTTACTGGATCGCCACGGGTGTTTCACACCCTCGTGATGACAATGATACGGTGTTAGTGTATGCCAACACCAGCCACTTACACTAACCACTTGCCACTAAAAAAAATATCAACTGGGGGGCCACGCCGCATACCGCACAACATGTAAAAGAAAGTGGAACGAATTCTGTGCGTACACAATTAACGCGGCCACCCAGTTGATATTTTTATACTTATCCCCCCCCTTATTTATTCCCATATCGCAACAAGGCGTATGTTATGTGGATAATTCCATGTGAACGATGCACCCGATGCAACCGTATCACCCGTGTCATTTCCGTATGCATCCGCTATGCGCCAACCCGCAAATGTCGCACCATCCGCCGCCGTGCATGCCGTGGTTGATGGGGTATAAGAACTGCCATATTTTCCAGATAAAGATGCACTGATTGTTGTGCCATTGTCGCATATGTATGCCGCACCATAAGAATTCACAGACCATTGCGCAACCATAACCTTGTCTGCCTTGTATGAATAAGTCGTATACGAACCCTTGGTCAATGAAGTTGAATCAATTTTCCAACCACTTAGATAATATCCCGGTCTTACACATGTGCCGGCATCATATGGCGCAGTATATAACTGATTATACGCAACCTTGTGCGTATCTGGCGGTGTCCCCGTCGCACCATCGCCACATGAATATGACAGATTATAATACACAGGTTCAACATCGCCGCCCGACCATTGGGCACGCAACAAAACATTAGACGGCCATGTCCATTTTGTAGACACGCCGGCTGTCAACATATCACCCGTTTCATTGCCCAACGCATCATAAACGCGATACCCATCCAATGTCTTGTTAAATGGATTTGTACATATCGGACTGGCCGTTGGTGTAAATGTTGAATTATAACTGGCATTAACATACTGGGTACTGGTAGCAGTTGTGTTTTTATTACAATAATTACACACAATCGGCGCGCCATAAGAATTCACAGACCATTGCGCCACCATAGTTTTATCCGTTGTATATGTGTATGCAGAATATGCACCAGATGTCTTTGACGATGAATCAATTTTCCAACCACTTAGATAATAGCCAGGCTTTATACAGGTGCCGGCATCATATGGCGCAGTATACAAATCCCCCCAACTCACTTCACGTGATTCTGGTGGTGTTCCCGTCGCGCCATCACCACACGAATATGACAGTGTATATGTCACAGGACACAAATTCCCAGAATCAGGATTCGCATGATATGTCGTATCACCAATACCTATGTTCAATGTATCTGATGATGCACCCGCAATCAAATCTGCATAACATACAACATCACCCGATTTAATATGTATTGCGGGGGTTGTATTCTTGGTTGCAAATAAATCAAACTTGTAACCGTTGGATGTGTTCAAACTGCTGATACCGGTGGCGCACAATTCGCTGCAATTCCCATTGGCATCACGAACCAATCCGCCCGCTGGCCCCAGGTATTCTGTAAAACCGTCTGGACATGCCGCCCATAAAACACCCGGCATGCACACAAACATACACAAAACCACAAAACGAAACATAATTCCCCCACCTTTGAATCAATAAAACCGCCAGGAATTCAGGCGGTCGGGGAATTCAAAAAATCATAAAGACGATGACCCTGTTGATCTTTCGCTTGTACGCCGCGTATTGCATACATCAACAGTTCCCCGACAGAAAATATTGTCAGGTGGCAAATCATAACGGCGCAATATGGCACCGCGAATGCGGATTACGATGCAATATCGCACCGGTCTTTATGAGCTTTTTGATGGCCCCGAACACAAATCCCTTTGTATTCTTATCCTATTGTTACAGATACAAATAAAAAATGCAATGTGAAAAAAGTACAAATTTTCAGGCGGAATAAATCCGCCCGAAATTTCAATATAAATTCAGATAAAATTACATTGATTCTGGCACACGCAGTCCCATTAAATCAATTGCCTGCAACAATGTTTCACGTGCCATATTTACAATATGTAATCTGGATTGTTTTACATTATTTGGCACATCATCACGTAAAATCGGGCAATGATGATAGAATGTATTAATATCCTGGGCCAGATCATATGTATAGTTTGCCAACAAATCTGTTGCACGACGTGCAAATGCATTTTCCAGCACACGTTCAAAGTCCATCAGTCGCAACAACAAATTGCGTTCTTCACCCATTAAATCATCACCACACACCGCCGCAACATTCATAGCACTCGCTTTTTTTACAACTGAATTCAAACGAACCGCTGTATACAAAATGTATGGCCCTGTACGTCCTTCGAACTGCGTCACTGAATCAACATCAAAAACATAGTCTGATTTAACGTCATGCATCAAATCATTAAACTTCAGCGCAGCCAGCGCAATCATTTCAACTGTTTCATCAGATAATTCTTTACCAGCTTCCTGGGCACGTACACGAACAGATTCTGCCACCATATCCATCATATTATGCAAACTGGGCACATCACCATCACGTGTCTTAAACGGCTTTCCGTCCGCCCCTGTAATTGTACCAAAACCAATGTGTTGCAAATTTGCCGAATCCATGCCGGCCATCTTTGCCGCACGAAATACTTGCGTAAAGTGCAGATTTTGACGACTGTCTGTAAAATACACAATATCATTCGGATTATCTGTTGTTGTACGATAATAAATTGCCGCTAAATCCGCTGCTGCGTATGTTTGTGCCCCTGTACTGGATCGCCATAAAACCGGCGGCATTGGAGCCGTATCTGATTCCAGTTTCACAGGAATAATATCAGCACCATCATCGTGCACAATCAAATTTCTTTCTTCTAAAATCTTTTGCACATTCGGCACATATTCCGCAACCAATCGTTCGCCTTTGTTTTCATCAAACGGCAAGATATTTAAACGCACCAAAATTTCAGAAATCTGCCCCAGTGACATTGGTGCAAATTCATTATAAATATCCAGGTACTCCTGGTTTCCATTTTGCAAATCAACCGTCACACGCTGTGCACGTTCCAACCATTCTTTGTCTTCTTTGGCACGTGCAGACGACGCAGGGTACATTGCGTTAATATCATCTGCATTTTTTGGCATTCCATATTCCAATATCCACGCAATAATCAGTCCCATTGGACGCCCCCAATCTCCCATATGATTATAAGACTTGGTCTTATGCCCCAAAAAACGTGCAATACGATTAAAGGTATCACCAACAACGGTGGTGCGCAAATGTCCAATATGCAACGCCTTGCCGATATTATAGCTGCCGTAATCCATATCAATGGTCAAGCTATCCTTGGCATCACTTGCCACATCATATTTTTCTGGATTCAACAGAATATCATTTTTTAATTTAATATTAATAAATCCCGGCCCTGCCACAGACACATTTTCAACAAAATCCAACGCCTGCAGATGCGGCACAATCATATCCGCAATATCACGTGGCGATTTTTTCAAAGGACGTGCCAACATCATTGCAATATTTGTCGAAAAATCACCAAAATCTCGAATTTTTGGTGTTTCTATTGCGATATCTTCTGGCAAAGAATCCCGCAATTCAGATACCTCTGCCAATTTTTTCTTAATACTATTAGACAAAAATTTATATACATTCATGACACTATCCTATTATTTTGACCCGACAATAATAGCCTACAAAATCCCAACATTCAACGTTTTAAATTTTTTATTCAAACATTTCCAGCGGAATATCATATTGCTGGCAAAATTCATAAAAGAACTCTAAAAACGCCTGAACCTTGGGGCTTTTTGCAGTTAACGGATTACTAATTCCGGACAAAACATATTCATAATCGAAATCGATATTTGGCACCTCAACCAATTTGGCATTTTTCATCGTACACCATTCCGGCATCAACGCTATCCCGGCCCCATCACACACCAGCTGATAAATAATAGACGCAGAATCTGCTGTTGTATTTAATTTTTTTGCCCTTTTTAAAACAAAATTACATTCTGGCAGTTCCAAGAATTTCTGTCGCATACACAAATCATAATTTTCCAGCATATCTTCAATATCACGTGGCACGCCACGCTTTTGCAAATAGTCCGGACTGGCATAAAATTTCACCTTGGTCTTGAATTTAAACAACGGCTTTGTTCCTGGAATCTTGTTCAAAGACCGTATATCCATAATTGTTATATCTGGATTCGACATATTCATGTGCCGATTCGTTAAAATGTCCAATCGTATTTTGGGGTGCTTTGCGTACAATTTAGTTAATTCTGAAAACAACAAGCTGCCTGCGAACCCTTCTTCTGTCCATATCGAAATGTATCCTGTCAGTTCTTCGGGCCCCGTCAGGTTAGTAATAATATTATCCAGTGCATTTGAAATACTTTCAATATCTGCGTATAATTGTCGTGTGGTATTTGTTGGAACGCTTCCCGAAGAACTACGAATCAGTAATCTGGTTTTAAATTTTGTTTCCAAATCTGTAATCATCTTAGAAAAATTAGAATGTTTTATTCCATTTCTTTCTGCTGCTGCATGAATTTGGCCAATATCAATAACCTCTTTCAATGCTAATAATTCTCTTAAAAACGCCGTTTTTGCCTTTATTGTCGCCATAACACCCCCTTTATTCTTATATCAGGTAAATCAGATGCGTCTTTTGTTAAGGAAAATATTCTTATCTGAACCAGGAAAAAAAACTTTGTTTTTCTATTACACTAGAAAAAAAGTCTTAGAAAATCGCCAGTTCTTTAGAAGATATCCCATTTTTATACATAATTTTACATAAAAACAGGATAAAAGATAGTAAAAAAACCTATTATATAATGAATGCGTACCTAAACAACAAAACCAAGGAGATTTAAAATGACACACAGTGATGTTTGGTATGCAATTGATAACTTTGCAAGCTTACATAACATGTCGTGTTCTGGTCTGGCAAAATACAGCGGTCTGGATCCAACGACATTTAACAAAAGCAAGCGCTGGTCAAAATATGGCCAACCACGCTGGCCATCAACAAACAGCATTGCTAAAATATTGAATGCAACAGGTTGTTCTTTGAACGATTTCATAAAGTACTTTGCACCAAACGCAAAACAACCCGGCCTGCATTAGTATAATAACAACAAAAAACACCGTCGCATGACGGTGTTTTTATTTATTCTGGTCGGGGCGACACGATTCGAACGTGCGACATCTTGCTCCCAAAGCAAGCACTCTACCAGACTGAGCTACGCCCCGAAACGAAGCCCATTATAACAACATTTTTTTAAAATGCAAATTTTTATATAAAAAATATACTTGTTTGGTTTTGTGAAACTTCCTAATATATGTATAAATGAGTACATATAAATATCTTTTTATTTCATTCAGCATAATCGTATCTTCGGCGATGGCGGCCCCATCAACCATGCCGCACGCATCATCACAATATATCAAGCGTGACACATACAATTATATGTATCCATATATGAACAACCAGATGCGCACAGACCTGAATCCCGGTGTCACGATATCTCAATCAACTAACCCAATGGACGTTGTTGTAAAGACTAAACAACTGTCTTCGTCGACATCGAATCGTCGTGTTGTTCCCCGTCGTGGCGCAAATACTGCACGTGCTGGTGCCACTGCAACCACCACTGCACCGACACAATATGGTCCACGACCACAAATGACACAAAATCAAACCCAACCACAGCGTCGTGTTATCGCACGTCGTGCGACGAACACCCGCACAAATATTCAGCCCGCCCGCAACAACAGTCGCCTGAACAGCGAATACGTCAATCGGGCTGCTGCATCAACAAATGTATCAACACCTGTATCATCATCACGCTGCATGGCCGATTACACAGAATGCATGAACATGTATTGCCTGCGTGAAGATACGGCGTACAATCGCTGCTATTGCAGTGCAAAACTGTCACAAATCGACGCCCAATATCAACCTGCAATTGAAAAGTTGATTATGCAAATTGCCACCATCAAATCCACACCACAGTGGTCTGACGCAGAAATGAATGAATACTGGATGGAAACGGTTGGCAATTATACAACTGGCGAAAACTCATGGACAAATTTGGAATCTGCCCTTGACATTGACTGGGCTGGCATGGAAAGTACGGCACGTGGTCAAAATGCATTTGCAATGGGGCACCAGTATTGTGTTCAGCATTTAAACAACTGTAATTACATGGCGTCTAATTTGCGTGACGCATATCGGTCCGAGATTGCACGTGACTGCGCAATATACGAACAATCATTGCAGCGCATCAAGAACGCCGCCGAAAGTATTGTGGGGTATTACAATGATTGATTTTATGGGTGTAGAATATTCACGTGGTGCAACTGCTATGATACGCAATGGTGGTCCTGCGCTGGCCCCTGGGGCGATTCGCAAAATGTTTCCAGACGCAGACTGGACAATAATTGCCGCCGACAATATCACCCCTGAAACCTGCGCCCAGGATCGTTTTGGCGACGCATTTCAGGTTCAGCAAAAGATATACAAGGCAACCCCAGAAACACGTCATATATTGATTGGTGGGGACCATTCTGTAAATTTCGGTCATTTTGCGGCACTGGCGGATCGCAACCCAAGCAAGGATTTATGTTTGGTATATATTGATGCCCACCTGGACATTCATACACCTGAAACATCTATCGCCCAGGCATCTGGCGCACCACATGGCACGAATGTACGTGCTTTGCTGGGCGATGGCGACAAACGCTGGTTGGGATTACAGACAAAATGCCCTGCATTACAATCAAAAAATTTATTTTATTTGGGCACCCGTTCATACGAAGAATCCGAGATATCATATGCAAAATCCCAAAACATATACATTCGCACCGCCCCAGAATTACAGACACCAGACACCTGGGCAACGGCGGTTGATGAAATAAAGAAACGAATCGGTTCTCGTCCGTACGTTGTATCATTTGACTTTGATGCGATTGATCCGCATCTTTTTCCAGATGTATGGGTTCCAGAACCCAACGGTCTAAGCCTGGACGCCGTACGTTATTTTTTGCATAAATTCAGCGACGCAGACAGCTTTGAATTCGTCGAATACGCACCATCTGGCAACACCGAATCGGCCAAGGTTGCCTATGACTTAATAAACATCATTGCGCACGATTGATTAATTCTTCGCACATACGATTGTGCCGATAAATATTACGTGCCAAATCATCACTGATTAAATCCCAGTCCCCTGCCCGCCCAAAAATTGGCTGGCACACCAGTGGCACACACACATTATTCGGCGATTGTGTATTTTTTGCGCAAGACGTGACGAATATCATCAGCCCCAGTATTAAAACTTTCTTCATTTACTTTCTCCTTTATATATACAGTATCGGATTGCATTTCGGACACATTGCGTGAATATTCTGCCTGGCATTTTTGATACGCCCATCGGCCCCCGGCACAATATGCCGCCCATATAACAAGCCCAAGAAACAAAAAAGCATAGATTTTATTCATATTTTTTATCCTTTTTTTTAAGAATTTAATTTTTTTGCCCATCCCCAAAAAAACGTCTATTTTTCACTTGTGTAAAACAGATATAATGCCTATAATCCCTGGTGTGTAGGGCAATTATACCCTGCCTAATCCAATTGGTGGATTTTTTTCGGCAATCGTTTGACATAAAAAAACCCAGATTTCTGCGACATAAGCTCCCCCTTATTGCTGTCGAATTTAAACGACCACTTTCTTTTCTCTATTGTATTTCTGTTACTGGGCACCACTGTTGCGGATGCGGCGGGGTATACTTGCGCTACCAAGCGATATACATCATGTGCAAAGGGATATTATATGACATACAATGGGTCATATAACGGCACCGCCCAGGCTGGTAATGCGTGTACAATATGCCCCAAGGGAAAATATTGCACCGGTGGCACAGCCAATGCACAAAATTGTCCCGCGGGGACATATCGTTCTTCTACTGGTGGGACAAGCTCTTCCAGTTGTACTACGTGTACAAAAAACGGCTATTGTCCTGCTGGTTCTACTGGGGTAACAGCGTGTACATCACTGGGGTCGTTCTATACAACATCTGCAGCGGGATCGGACGAAGCGGCGGACTGTAATGGTACAACAACTGCGGGTAAATATATCGCAACTGCAAATAGCAGTACACAATCAACATGTACTGCGGGTTATTATTGTCCCGCAACTAATATTTCCTATGGGTCAACAGGTAAACGTACAACCTGTCCAGCAGGTTCATACTGTCCAGAAGGTTCAGGCAGTGCAACAGCATGTCCAACGGGGTACGGTTCATCGGCATCTGGTTCGGACGCTGCGACTGACTGTTATCTGACAACCACTGCGGGTAAATATATCGCAACTGCAAATAGCGGCACCCAATCAACATGTACTGCGGGTTATTATTGTCCATCAGCAACGGTTTATTATGGTTCAACAGGAACACGCACATCGTGTAGCACAGGTTATACTTCTGCGGCGGGGTCGGATGCGTCAAGTGATTGTTATGCGGCAACCTATTCTTGTTCTGCGGGACAGTATTTGAATGGTACGTCGTGTACAACGTGTACTGCCGGATATTTCTGTCCCGGTGGTTCATGGACCTATAACGGCGGCGTTCAAGGACGCACAGCATGTCCAACGGGGTACGGTTCGTCTGTAGCAGGTTCGGACACTGCGACTGACTGTTATCTGACAACCACTGCGGGTAAATATATCGCAACGGAAAATAGCAGTACCCAATCAACATGTACTGCGGGTTATTATTGTCCATCAGCAACGGTTTATTATGGGTCAACAGGTAAACGTACATCGTGTGGCACAGGTTATACTTCTGCGGCGGGGTCGGACGCGTCAAGTGATTGTTATGCGGCAACCTATTCTTGTTCTGCGGGTAAGTATTTAAATGGAACAACATGTGCAACATGTGAAGCTGGCTATGCGTGTCCCGGTGGCACATGGACATATAACGGTGGGGTTCAGGGACGCACATACTGCTCACCAGGAACATATAATTCATCAACAGGACAAACATCGTGTTCTGCGTGTGGTTCGGGTTATTTCTGTACCGGTGGTACACATCGTGCATCATGCTCAACAACTGTAAAATCTGGTGCACCAACACCATCTTCAATTACCAGTTTATCGAACGGCAGCTGGTCAGATTACACTCACGCTGTTAAATCTTCAGATTGTATGTGTAACTGGAATTTTAGTGATGACACAACAACATCATATTTACAGCAGAATGCCTGTGAATTAGGCCCTGTCAGCAACAAATACCGTAAATATTCACAATGTAAAACAGGGCATTATGCGTCTGATCCATTGAATTGGGGCGATTGGTATACCAGTTGTACCGCATGTACGAATAAACCAACAAACTCTTATTATACCAGTTATTCAACACCATCAACCATGTATGCGGTGGAAAGCAACTGTCCATGGGCATGTAACGCAAATTATTATAAATCAGGCTCATCGTGCGCCGCATGTTCTGGTGTTTCATTCACAGAAACAGGTTCAGATACAGAAAATGTCACTGGTGGAACACGCACACGCAGTAAATCACGCACATGTTATCGTACAACCAGTGCGGCTGGTTCTACATCATCATCGGCATGTACCGGTTCTGGCAACTGTGGTTCTTGGTCATATGGCAGCTGGACATATTCTTGCACCACCGCTGGATACTATAAAAACAGCAGTGGCACATGTTCTCAATGTGAAGCGGGATATTACTGTTCTGGTGGCGTGAAACAAGCATGTCCAACAGCATACCCATATTCTGATGCTGGTTCATCTTCGATTAACTCATGCTATACCAACGTAACACGTGGGTGTACGCAGAACAATGGGTCAACACCGTCGGGCTGTGCATCTGTGACGGCGTGGAATGCGTGCTCGTGCGCCGGCGGAACGTATAAAAAGTACTATAATGGAACGACGTCGGGAACAACATCGAACGAGACC
>JAFVOS010000005.1 GCA_017505705.1 Alphaproteobacteria bacterium | reverse complement strand
TGTTCGCTGGATTTATTCTGGTGATTATTGAGCGGGAGTCACCCTCTGTTCCATCCCGAACCAGACAGGGAAACCCCGTATCGCCGATGGTACTTTGGCTTAAGCCACGGAAGAGTAGGTCGTCGCCAGAATAAATCCAGTTTATCGATATAAAAACCGAATTCCACCGCCCATCCGGGCGGTTTTTTGTTGTCATTTCATATGCGGGTGCTACAATATTTCCAACCGAAACCAAAGGATTTAAAATGTTATCTGGATTACGTACCAAGGCAAATGCCGCAAAAAAAGGCAGATGTAAAAATCTAATCGCCGTCCTAGAAGAGCCATCCGATCCAAAAAACATTGGTGCGGTTATTCGTAATATAAATGCCCTTGGGGTAGAGAAATTATATATCATTGATTCAAATAATATTGTGCCAGACACCTGGGACGAGATTCGTACCCGCAAAACCCTGCTTAAATCATCGGTCAGTGCTGTTAAATGGACATTTGTAAAGAAATTTAAATCCACGGCCGAGTGTATGGATCATCTGGAAAAAAACAAATATGTATCGGTTGTAACATCTCCGCATATCAAGGGGCGCACAAATGTGATATTACAGCACGGTGACTATACACAAAAGCGTCTGGCTGTCTGGTTCGGGAACGAGGCCCGCGGCATCAGCCCAGAGGCCGTCGCACGCAGCGCCGCCTGTATCAACATTGAAATGTACGGAATCATAGAGAGTTTTAACCTGGCGGTGTCTACGGGCATCGTCTTGTACGAGATAACCAAGCAACGTCGTGCATATCAAAACTCGCATTCCCGTGGGCGTAAAAAGGATCCTTGTGTTGCCCCGTCCCAGCAAGATTAATAATATAATGCTAAATTCCCACCGCCCATATCACCCACAAAATTTTCAGTTTTGCGGGGCCCGATTCTGGGCGGTTTTTTGTTGCACACTGTATCTGATGTGTTATTATCCCCGCATAAGGTAAAAAAGGATTTTATATGCCAGTCACATCATTGGGCAGATATTACAAAATATCAGATGTAATCAAAGTGTATAATCACGAAAATGGCGTTGTCTATGTTACAGGCGGTGATGAATTTTATGCCGTACACACTATCAAATTAACAACCCCATGGTCGGAAGAATATAAATCACGTGGTCGTCTGGACGCATTGGCGGCGGACGAATTTTTTAAGGTAGCGTGTCGTTATGTAAATGGCGAAATCGAGTGGACAGAACCCATTCGAAAATTCAGTTGCACATATAATCCAAATCGTTCCCAGGGATGCACATGTAAAAATTGTCCACATGCATTGGGTGGCGCAGCGTATCATGAATTGTTTGCTAAATCATGCCTTTATCGCCGCAATAAAACCAGGTAGCCATCCCCCAATTGGGGGCTTTATTTTGCATTAAAAACTGGTATAATTAACTTATGAAAAAATTTAATCGTGCCGTTCACAAATCAATGGGCCAATTACCGCCCATACTGCGCCAATTAATTGGCGATGCCGATATTGCCATTGCTACAGCTGAATTTAACGAATATATGACCGAATTGGCAACCGAATTTCATACCCAGTTATCAATGGATATTGCACCAGCCGATATAGAATTGAAGCCATCAAAAAAATTGTTCGGGCAAACGGTATCGTTGGATTATATTGCATCAGGATCTGTTGGGTCTGTTTATAAAATGACAATAGGCTCGCACGCATTCGCATTCAAGATTAATCGTCGTCCCACAACAGGGGAATTGGCTGTGATGCCATTACAGAAACGTGCACGTGGGTTGGTAAATAAAATACATTTTGGTTCGGTCTTTGAATATAACGGGCGAAGATTTTCGTGGGTATTATCTGATTATATATCCCAGGACCACAAAAACAGTTTTGAATCAGCAATGGAAAAACTGTATTTTGCATATATTACCAAGGGGTTAAGCATAACCGATGCCCATCCAAATAATTTCAAGAATGGTAAGTTAATAGATGTCCCATCATTGGGAATGCGCAATGGGGCGATTGACGATATTGCAAATTTAAGTCGGACGGAACAAAAACTGGTACAACGTCTGGCGTATTATATCAAGACAGATGACATTAAAAATTTTGAAAAATTGGTTGCCAGTTCATTAAAACAACATTCGCCGGTTGTAAACTATATGTTTTATGCCATGAAATTTGCCAAAGGCGCAACATTTGCTGTTGGTAAAACAGATGCTTTTTCGACCAAATTGCGCCGATATGAAGCGGTTATAAATTCTGCAAAGCAGCAAATTACCCAAACTAACCCAGTTTTGTCTGCCATTGCCCATAAAATTTCTGGTACGCACGATAAGTAATGTTATGATTTGAATTTACTTGACTTTTGCATGATTGTATATACAATGCGTGTCGCACTAAAAAATAAGAGGCGCAAAATGTCGAATGCAAAAGACTTAAAAAAGTTTGAACATAAACATGGCACAGTTGTTTTAAGCACTGTGGGTTCTCAGTTTGTCATTACGACGACCCAGCGTGTCCGTATGGATTTGGTTTTAGCTACGACATCTGTGCGTCAAAACATCGTGGACGCATTGGCTAAGTTTGATGAACACAAAGAATGCATCAAGGGTTGGGGACATTGTGTTGGTGATAATACACATCTGCGCTAAGAATACAATTTTGCCCCATATGGGGCATTTTTATATTAGTACCCCCAGAAAGTATTTTGCGCATTCACCAATAACAAACGCAGTAATTGATACGAGGGTACATATGGTCAGCATTTCAATACTGTGCCTCCAGAAATTAGTTCTGTTTGCACGACATATACCCCAATTACAAATAAATATGATAATTATTGCGATAATAAATGCAGACGCCATTGCCGCTCGTACATTTTGTGTCATAAAAAAGGGCGTGATTAATAAAAAACTGACCCCCAGATATGTTATGCCGGTGGCGATTCCGGCACGTATTGGTTGCTTGTTACCATTCGTTTTATGTGCCAGATAATTAGATGCAGCCATGGACAGTCCGGCGGCTACTGCGGATATAATACCAGTCATAATGATTAGGTATCTGTTCGTTAATGCAAATGCCAGTCCTGCAATAATACCTGTTTGTGAAACCAGGGCGTCATGCATCCCCAGAACAATTGCCCCTGGTAAATCGGATTTTGTCTTTGGCATAATTAAAAATTATATCAGTATGTATCAATGTTGACATTCAGAATGATTTCTTAATTAAATATTGACAATAATTTGTGTTGCTAGTATCTTTACCATATGAATACAAATAACTTTTTTCAAAAATTTGGACGCATATTAAAACGCAGTCATCGTTTGTCTGCAGATTGTTGTGAACAAAATATTAATACAGCTCCTTTTTATGGCCTGGTTTCACTGCAAATAATGTATCGTAATTTGCATTTGGCAACTGTGTCAGAGCAACCGTCCCCCAATGCAACAAATTATAATATTTTCTATGGAGATAAGGTTGTTTACAGTCAAACCCCATTTCCAAATCTTATTATAAAATACGCAGATGTTGTGATTGAAAAAGATATACAGGATACTTTTTATCGTGATGGCAGACGTACAGGAAACTGGGCACATTTTATAAAATTAAAGATTGGTGATAAAGCAATAGACTTGGTAAAAAATAAACCAGCCGCCGATATGGTAAAGAATATTTTGATAAAATTAGTTTCTGACAATCGTATCAAGGCATATGATGCCCAGTGTGTTGTTCGTGATGATTCATGGGCGTACAGCAGATGATTTCTTACCACCCATTGGGTGGTTTTTTCTTGCATCAGTTAAATAAAATATCCTATGCTGTCGGTCAAAGGACAGGGAAATGGAAAATCAATTCATCGAAAAATTAATGGCTATGCGTCCCATGTGCCCACGTACAATTGCGCTGGCGGCTGCAGAAGATGTGGATGCACTGCGTGCGGTTTGTATGGCGTCACGTCTGGGGTTTGCGAATGCGATTTTATGTGGTAATGAAAATAAAATTCGTGAAATTGCCGATGCAAATAATTTAGATATTTCTTGTTTTGAAATCATTGACTGTCCAGATGATATCGTATCTGCATATGCTGCGGTTGATGCGGTGCGCAATGGTCGTGCGGATATTTTGATGAAGGGGTTGGTTCATACAGCGGATATTTTGCGGGCTGTACTTAATCGTGAAACAGGTATTCGTGGTGATGATATTTTATCGCATGTCGCAATAATGTATTCGCCATCACACAATCGCACGTTATTTTTGACTGATATTGCAATGGTTATGTATCCAGACCTGGAAGCCAAGGTAAAATTGATAAATAATGCGGTGAATTTTGCACGCCACATGGGGGTGGATACGCCACGTGTTGCTGCGCTGTGTGCGGTTGAAACACTAAATCCGAAAATGCAGGCAACTGTTGATGCGGCGGCTCTGCACGAAATGAATGTGCGTGGCGAAATCAAGAATTGTATCGTGTCGGGTCCGATTGCATTTGATATTGCGGTGTCACGTCGCGCGGCGAATAAAAAGGGCGTGACCGGTCCAATTGCAGGTGATGCAGACATATTGCTGTTTCATAATATAGAGGCCGGCAATAATACAATCAAAGCAATGGTTCAATTTGGCGATTGGATATTTGGTGGACTGGTTTTGGGGGCACGTGCGCCGATTGTGCTAAATTCCCGGTCTGATTCAGATGTATCAAAATTATTCTCTATTGCTTGTGCGTGCGGCATATAAAGCTTGCATTGTGCCTTTTCTGTGATACATTTTTTGAAAAAGAGGTAAAAATGCACCTGCACAACAGTCCTGAATTCAAGGCTATATTAAATCGTATGTACACTAATCTTGATGATATTAATATTGAATGTCATCCTGCAAATGTTAGTGCTGTGCCTGAAACCATTTATTGTGGTGGTGTAAAATTAAAATCTGGTATGTTGCCTGTGGCGTTCAAGTTAACTTATGATGGGATGGAAATTTCCAAAACAGTTTTAAATGTTTATGACAGGCTAAGCAAAAAGCATATTGGGTACAGACATTATTTATCAGTTAATTATAATGGTGAAGCAGCAGACTTTTCTTATGCGCCGATATTAAAGAGCAAGGCGCGTGATATTATTTCTGCTTTGGTGCGTACCAAGCGGTTGAAAGCTGATTTAAGCGACGTTTTGTGTGATGGTATGCAAATATTCAGACGCTAAACAATATTGTGTAAAAATAAATCGGTTTTTATACCGATTTTTTTCTTGCAATTCGGCTTATCTTGCCCCACAATCGTGTGGCATTTTAATCTAATGACACTTAAGGAGAAACCATGAGCAATAAATGGGTATATACCTTTGGTAATGGCCAGGCCGAAGGTCAGGCAGATATGAAAAATCTGCTGGGCGGCAAGGGTGCAAACTTGGCTGAAATGAACTTGGTTGGATTACCTGTGCCGGCTGGCTTTACGGTGACAACCGATGTATGTAAATACTACTATGAAAATGGGCAAACATATCCCGTCGATTTAATGGACCAGGTACGTTCTGGAATCGCACACGTTGAATCAATTATGGGTAAAAAGTTTGCAGACTTGGAAAACCCATTGTTGGTTTCTGTACGTTCTGGCGCACGTGTTTCTATGCCAGGTATGATGGACACTGTTTTGAATTTGGGGCTGAACGATGACACTGTAAAAGCATTGGCAAAGATTTCTGGTAACGAACGCTTTGCATATGATTCATATCGTCGCTTTATCATGATGTTTAGTGAAGTTGTTATGGGTGCCGACATTGATTTGTTCGAACACACACTGGAACGCATGAAAGAAGACAAAGGCTATAAACTGGATACAGAATTGACCGCCGATGATTTGAAAGACTTGGTTGAAAAGTTCAAAGAAATTGGTGTTAAAATTGGCAAAGTATTCCCACAAGACCCATGGAAACAGTTGGAAATGGGTATTGGTGCCGTATTCGGTTCTTGGATGAGCAAAAAGGCCATCACATATCGTAAATTGAACAATATCCCTGCTGATTGGGGTACCGCAGTAAACGTCCAGGCAATGGTATTCGGTAATTCTGGTGATGATTCTGCCACCGGCGTATGTTTCAGTCGTGACCCAGCCACAGGTGAAAACAAATACTATGGTGAATACCTGATTAATGCCCAGGGCGAAGACGTTGTGGCGGGTATTCGCACACCACAACCAATGAGCAAGGATGATTCAGGTCGCTTGTCTCTGGAAGAAGCAATGCCAGCAGTATATGCCGAACTGTGTGACGTTCGTGAAAAGTTGGAAAAGCATTATAAAGACATGCAAGACATGGAATTTACAATCGAACATGGGAAATTGTGGATGTTGCAGTGCCGTAACGGTAAGCGTACCGCAGCAGCAGCCGTTCGCATGGCGGTTGAAATGGTTAGCGAGGGCCTGTTGACCAAAGAAGAAGCAATCTTGCGTGTTGGTGCAGACCAATTGGATCACTTGTTGCACCCAATGCTGGACCCAAAAGCTGAAAAGAAAGTTATTGCAACTGGCTTGCCTGCATCCCCAGGTGCCGCCGTTGGCCAGGCCGTATTTAACGCCGAAGATGCGGAACGTTGGGCATCCGAAGGTAAAAAGGTTATGTTGATTCGTATCGAAACGTCCCCGGAAGACATCGCCGGTATGAACGCCGCCCAGGGTGTTATTACTGCACGTGGTGGTATGACATCACACGCAGCGGTTGTGGCACGTGGTATGGGAACACCATGTGTATCTGGTTCCCCAGACATCAAAATCGACTATGAATCCAAGACATTGAAAACAACATCTGGTGTTGTTATCAACGAAGGTGACTGGATTTCAATCGATGGTGCCAAGGGCCAGATTATCGAAGGCAAAATCCCAACAGTATCTGTTGAATTAACCGGTAATTTTGGAACATTGATGGAATGGGTTGACCAGATTAAAACATTGACGGTCAAGGCAAACGCCGAAACACCAAAAGATGCAAAACAGGCACGTGATTTTGGCGCCGAAGGTATCGGTCTGGCACGTACAGAACACATGTTCTTTGACCCATCACGTATCCAGGATATGCGTGAAATGATTTTGGCCGAAGACGAAGCAGGCCGTCGTGCTGCGCTGGCAAAATTATTGCCATACCAGAAAGCGGACTTTGTCGAATTGTTCAAAATTATGGATGGTCTGCCGGTCACAATCCGTTTGATTGACCCACCATTACATGAATTCTTGCCACATACAGACGCTGAAATCGAAGAATTGGCTGCCCATATTGGCAAATCTGTTGAATTCATTAAACAGCGTGCAGAAACCTTGCACGAACAAAATCCAATGTTGGGGCATCGTGGTTGCCGTTTGGCGATTACATACCCAGAAATCTGCGAAATGCAAACACGTGCGATTTTGTCTGCTGCGCTGGAAGTTAAAAAAGCTGGCATTCGTGTATTCCCAGAAATCGAAGTTCCATTGGTTGGTTCGAAAAAAGAAGTTGATATCGTCAAGGCGGTTATTGATGCAACGGCCCAATCATTGTTTGCAGAAACAGGCGAATCTGTTGAATACACTGTGGGTTCAATGATTGAATTGCCACGTGCCGCTGTTTTGGCAAATGAAATTGCAGAATCATGTGAATTCTTTGAATTTGGTACAAATGACTTGACCCAGACAACATTGGGTATGTCGCGTGACGATACTGCAAAAATCTTGGACGAATATCGTGCACGTGGTGTATATGTTGCAGACCCATTCGCATCTGTTGATCAGTTGGGTGTTGGTCTGTTGATTAAGGACGCTGTTAAAAAAGCACGTGATACCAAGGGCGACAAAATCCACTTGGGCGTATGTGGTGAACATGGTGGTGATCCAGAATCAATCCAGTTCTTCCACCAGTGTGGATTTAACTCGGTTTCTTGTTCACCGTTCCGTGTGCCAATTGCACGTCTTGCCGCGGCCCAAGCCGCCGTTCGGTTCCCAAGAAAGAACTAAAAAAAAATCCCCCGTTTGGGGGATTTTTTTAAGCTAACAATTAGTTTTTTTAATCCAGTGTTCGCAGGCTGATTTTGTCTTCATCAACAATAACCAGTTTGCCCATATTGATTTGGAATCTGCGAACTGCGTTAAATGCATCGCGCATTCCAAACAGTTGTGGGTCATATATTGGGAATATCCCACGCGCCAAACACAATTGATTTGCCGTCGCAGATTCATTGCACACCGCAACAATTGGAATATCTGGTTTGCGACAGGAAATCTGTATTGCAATATCTGTATCACGTGCAAAAACTACGATGGCCGATGCCTTGTTCAAATATGCCATAGATGCCACAGATCGTGACCAATCGTTTTCTGGTATATTTTCTACACGTGACCAATCGTATGGATTTGCGATTGCGTCCATATCTGCGTGCGACAAAATTTTATACATTGTTTCGATAACATTAACAGGATTAATACCAATCGTTGTTTCTTCGCTGGTCATTGTTGAATCAGCACGCAGATACGCAGTATTTGCAACGTCTGTAATTTCTGCACGTGTTGGGAATTCACTGGCGACCATTGATCCCAGCATTTGTGTTGCCACAATAACAGGCTTGTTCATTTTTCTGCATTCACGAATGATGCATCTGGAAATTGCAGGAACTGCTTCGAATGGTACCTCTACTGCTAAATCGCCACGTGCAATCATAATACCATCTGCGGCGGCGGCAATATCGCAAATACGTTCAACGGCATTTGGTCGTTCTATTTTTGCGATAATTTTTATTGGGTGTGCAGTACGTTGGGTTATGAAATCACGAACCTCTGCAATATCTTCTGGTTTCTGAACAAAAGAAATTGCAACATAGTCTGGTTTTTTTGTTATTGCATATTCCAAATCCGCCCTGTCTTTTGGGGTTAAAACAGATGTTGAGATTTCAGTGTCTGGTAAATTGAAACCACGTCTGGACCAGATTTTATCACCACGCAGAACCGTTGTCACAACGGCATTATCCAACACATCGTCAACACGCATTTCTATTTTGCCGTCATTTAATAAAACCCTGTCGCCAACATTCAGTGATTTTAACACGTCGCTGTCTGGCAACTGAACACGTGTATTATCGCCCGGTGTTGGATCGTTATCAAATGTAAACTTTTGTCCGATTACTAAATCATATGGTTTTTCGGTTGCGAAATTACCGATACGATGCTTGGGTCCTTGCAAATCAATCATAATTGCCACAGGTGTTTCCAATTCTTCGGAAACAGAACGTATTAAATCAATTTTTGCACCCTGGGCATCGCCTGTATCATGACTGAAGTTTAGGCGACAAATGTTAACACCAGCAGAAATCATACGTGTTAAAGTTTCTTTATCTTCGCAATTTGGGCCAATTGATGCAGTAATTTTTGTGTATTTATTCATAATTTTCCCTTCCTGTTTTTCTTGCATTTTTCGATTTATGGTATATCATAAACTTGTCAAATAAACAAGGGGAAAACAGAAATGAAACAAGCAAACCATGGCGCATTTGATAACCAGCAATTAATCAGCATTATTGAAAGAATTGAAAAGTTAAACGAAGATACCGCTGCAATTGCCGCCGATATCAAAGAAATTTTTAGCGAAGCAAAATCCGCTGGTTATGATCCAAAATATATCCGCCAGATGATACGTCTGCGCAAGATGGATCCAGATGAAATTGATGAAGCGGACGAATTAACACAAATGTACCGCAACGCATTGGGACTGTAATGAAGGCGTTTACAAAAACGGTTGAAGATTTTAACTGCGCCCACTGTGGCGCAGTTGTTCGTGGCAACGGATACACAAATCATTGCCCCAGATGTTTGTGGTCGTGCCATGTTGATAATAACCCAGGTGATCGTTTGGCGACATGTGGTGGAATGATGCGCCCGATAAGTGTTGAATCCGACGGTGCAAAATTTATCATAACCCACAAATGCGAAAAGTGCGGAAAAATCAAGCGCCAGCGAACATCTGATGACGATGATATTGATGCAATTATCGAAATCAGTCGTGATAACAGTTTTATTTTTGGTAAATAAAAACTATTTCTTTTTTGTTGATTTTTTATCGGCTGTTTCTTGGTTGGTGCCCAAGATTTGCATTTCTAATTTTAAAATCATATTTTCTTTTTCTTTGATTTGTTCCAGTAAATTAGAATTTTCTAATTTAATTTTATCAATTGTTTGCCGGCTGACAACCAGTTGGTTTGACATTTTCTTGTTGCGCTTGTGATTTAACACAAATGCAAACAATGCACCTAAAATCGCCCCGCCAGACGCACTTAAAAAATCAAAAAAAGTATCCATGATTGCCATGGATACTATTTTATCAAACAAAATAATCTGTGCACTAGGCATCTTTTCGCATGCCCGTCTTGCGATTAATCCAAACCTGCTCGTCGGCAATTTCCATCATTGGCATATCCGATTTACTGTCCGAATAAGAACGAACAACATGTGGAATAATTTTATTTTGTTTTGCCCATTCGTCCAGTGCATAAACTTTTTTTATCCCCCAGCATATATATTCATATTTCCATGGCTTAACTTTGTTCATGCGTGAACACAAAACTGCATCAAATTTTATGTCACGAACCAAACCTGGTATCAGATAATCTGCGCTGGCAGAAATCAGCACAACTTTGCGTCCTGCGTCACGTTCTGCCTGAACACGTTCACGTGCCCAACCAAATCGTTCACGTTTGTGTGCTTTTATAAAATCAGGTGCAAACTTTTTAACCATTTCTGGTGTTAAAAAACGACGAATGTTTTCACGCCACCACAATCCATGTGGCTTTATCCAGCGTATAACGCCACAAACCATCATCAATGGCAGAAACAACCATGGTCGCAACGAGTGTCTAAAACAATATTTTGCAAATTCTACATTTGAATCACGTGCAGAAAGTGTTCCATCAAAATCAAACACAACAACATCTGTTTTTCTAAGCATTTTTATTCCTTGTTAAATTGTTCATGACCAGTATACCAACGATTTTATTCCTGTGCAAATTTTTAAGCGGTAATTTTTGCCATGAACTCGTCATGTGCAGATTGGTCTTCTGCGGGAACTGTAAATTTACGATATGGAAAATCTGCACCGATTTTTGGATGCGCCAACATTGCTGCATGTTGTTTTGCGATTATTTCTGATACATCTGGTGCTGGTGCTGTGTTTTCTAATTCTATAAACACCTTGGCCAGAATTTCAGAGTCAATTAATGCCCCGTGTGCATCTGCACGTGCCGTCAGTGATATCCCATACCATTTGGCCAATGCATCCAAAGAATAGCTTTTTGGGCCAAAAACACGATTTCTTGCAATGACAATAGAATCTAATTGCTGGCTGCGTGGAATTTGTGGAAACCCCAGCATAGACAGTTCATGATTTACAAATGGAAAGTCAAAATCCAGTCCGTTATGCGCAACAATCGGGCTGTCGCCGATAAAGTCCAAAAATTTCTGGGCAACTTCACCCATTTTTGGTTTGTCTTCCAAAAAGGCATTAGAAATCTTGTGAACCATGTATGAATCAGGTGGAATAATTTTTCCATCTGGATTTATATATTCGTGGAAATTGTTATCAGTGACCACGCCATCAATAACCTCTACTGCGCCGATTTCAATGATACGATCACCACGTGCATATTCCAGTCCAGTTGTTTCAATGTCAAAGCAAATAATACGTTTCATGTTTCCTTTCCGTCATAAAATTATATTTTGGATAATTATTGTTTGTGGTATTATAATTAAATCATGAATTCATTGCTAGAAAATCTTAATGAAAAACAAAGTCTGTCGGTCACAACAACAGATGGTGCATTGTTGGTTTTGGCTGGTGCAGGCACAGGAAAAACACGTGTCCTGACGACACGCATTGCATATATACTAAACCAGAACCTGTGTATGCCATGGAATGTTTTGGCATTAACGTTTACGAACAAAGCCGCCAATGAAATGAAGAACCGCTTGTCAGCCCTGTCATCTGGCGCATGGTATGCTGGCGACATATGGTGTGGAACATTTCATTCGATATGCCTGCGTATATTGCGTGCAAATGCGGCGGCATCGGGTTTGATGCAAAATTTTCTTATATATGGCGAAGAAGACCAAAAGGCTGTCATAAAATCAGTTCTTGGCACATCCACGAAATCGCCAGCCGACTATGTTGAAGAATTTTCCAAGATAAAAGACAAGGGATTATCTGCGCTGGATAACAAAGATAAATTGTTTAATGCATATAACGCTGAACTTGCCCGATTAAATGCAGTTGATTTTGGTGATATAATTTTGCATGTTTTAAAGCTGTTTCGTGATAATCCAGATGTTCTTGCACGATATCAAAATCAGTTTAAATATATTCTGGTTGATGAATTTCAAGACACAAACAATGCCCAGATGGAATTATTGCGCATGCTAACGTCTGGCATGGATAATCCAAATATTTGTTGCGTTGGTGATGACGACCAGTCTATTTATTCGTGGCGTGGTGCAGAAATAAAGAACATTTTAGATTTTCAAAAGACCTATCCAAATGCTCAAATTATTCGTCTGGAAACAAATTATCGATCCACATCAAACATATTGGGTGCAGCTAATTCATTAATACGCCATAATCGTGATCGTTTGGGCAAAGAATTACACAATTTATCCAGTGCTGGTAATGGTGAACCTGTTTATGTCCTAACATTACCATCTGATTATGACGAAGTGCGTATAATCGCAGATTATATAACACGTGACGGCAATACCCAGTTTGATGACTATGCGGTTTTAATTCGGACAGGAACTTTGTCACGTTTATTCGAAGAAGAATTTGGTCGGCGTGCAATCCCATATAAATTGGTTGGTGCAACAAAGTTCTATGACCGGGCAGAAATTCGTGATGTAATTGCGTATTTGCGTTTGTTGGTATACCCATTTGACGATATGTCTTTTTTACGTGTTATTGGCAAGCCTCGTCGTGGATTTGGTGATGCGGCAATTGCGAAAATACGTGCCTGTGGTCCAAATTTGATGTCTGGTTTGCGCAATGCACCATTATCGGCCAAACAACGAACAAATGCAGACGAATTTTTATCAGCGTTTGAATTTGATTGGGAATCTGTTTCGCCCCGGGATGCGACACAAACATTGCTAGAACGTTCTGGCTATATAAAAATGTGGCAAGAATCCAAGGATTCTGACGCCCCAGACCGCTTGATAAATATTCGTGAATTGATAAATGGTGTTATATCAAAATACGATACTGTTGCTGATTTCCTGGAACATGCGGCATTGATGATGACCGACGATAATGATGCAGAAGTGACAGGCAACGTTGTATCCATTATGACAATCCATGCGGCCAAGGGGCTGGAATTTGACACTGTATTTTTGCCTGCGTGGGAAGAAAATATTTTTCCCAATGAACGCACAATCAGCGAAGGTGCCCTGGAAGAAGAGCGTCGCCTGGCGTACGTTGCAATAACACGTGCCCGCCGTATATGTGTTATCAGCAATGCCATGTCACGTGTCATGTTTGGCCAACGTCAGTATAATTGCCCCAGTCGATTTATTACAGAAATGGATAATCGTTATCTGGATTTCCAGGGTGGTGTACACAGAAATCATGTTTATCATGCACCTATGCCACATTCGTATGAAGCACCACAAAAATCACGTCCTGCACCAATAAAAAGCGATACGCTAAAGGGGAAATTTGTAACCCATGCTGAAATGGGATCTGGCGTTGTGATTGAAGAAAATGGCGATATTTTAACTGTGGCGTTTAAGAACAAAGGTATCAAAAAAGTTGCCCGAAACTTTGTTAAAATTGTTTAATCTGATTTAATTGCGTCCCAAATTTGTTTGCTTGTTTTTGCGACATCTTTCGCCAGTTTTTCAATATCCCCACGTAATTTTTTACCGAATTCATCTTTGATGCTGCCGCCCCAGTCTTTGGCGATTTGGTCTGCACGACTGGCCAAATACCAAACCAAGAATCCAGTCAGCAACAGCGGCATAAATCCAGTGTTATTTACAGATGGCAGCCCATTTGTTGCATCGGGTGCGATAACCCCGCTCATTAACGCCACACATACCGCAATAACAACAGCCAGTACTACAAAATAAATTGTTGCACTGATTATGCGGGCAAATTGTGCTTTCAAAGATTCCGCTTTGAACAATCCAACAAAACTGTTGTAAATTGTCCCAGGAATTCCTTTGTATGATGTGTTTGTAATTGTTTCTGCCAATGCTGTAAACGGCAACATTATGATTGCAATGAAAATATCTGCGATTACACCAAATGCCATAAATGTGAATTTCCATGCATTAACAATGAATACCCCAATCATTGCAATCCCCAGTACGAAAACAAATGCACTGGTTCCGATAGATGCTTTTATATACTGCCACCCCAGTGCGACCCCTGTTGTAAAATAACCAGACAGTCTTGTTGGTAAACACATTATGTTTGCAGCTGCATTTGCATCAATTGTTGCCCCTGGGGCAATATGTGCAGAAATATAGTTATGAATCGCAGAACAAGTATCTGGCAATTCAATACCAACCGTCATCGTGACTGCATTTAATATCAGGTCGGCTGCATATGTGCCCATCATTACAATTGGCGTTATTATCATGGTAAATAATTTTGCAGGACCAAAATTTAGTACCATAATCCAGAATGCAACCTTGATTGTTTTGATACCAATATCTTTGCCCAGTTTTTTTATATCCCATCCTGTTTGCATGTTATTGTATGCTTCGCCCAGAATCCAAAATACATACATTATCAGCATAAAAATAATTGCGAACCGCACCAATGAATTGTCAATTATATTTGCAACATGCGTCATTGCATTGATAAATGCCAGGCCGACTTTTGCCTCAATCGGTGTATAATCTGAAACCAGTTTACTGTCTGTATCCGGGGCAAATTGATTTATATCACGTGTCAGATTCAGTATTAATTCTTCGCCATTTTTGTCTGTTGCCCATGTCCCGTATTCACCAATGTCCCCGGTCCCCAGATTTGATGCGGCAAACGCCCCGCCGATAAAGCTTAATGCGATAAATATGCACGATAAAAATTTACATATACGTTTCAGCAACTATATAACCTTTTCGTCCATTGCCTTGCCCACAGCATTTGCAATCTGCTTTGGTATCGACCATATGTTTTTTCCCAGCTGTTTAATTTGCCCACCAAAATCGAAATCTTCGCCACCAACGGACGGCAACATGCCCTCGATTCTGTTGCGCAATACCAAAAAGTATAACGCAAACAGTGCGCCCATTAAAACCAAGAAATCCCATCCATCACGCAGAAAATCAAACGCCCCTGGATATGTGCGTTCCACCATTGCACTTTGTGCTGTAAAGCATGATTTGAATTTATCTTTATCCATTTCCCCATCAGACAGTGCGACTTTTTCGCATTCTGAAAACACATTCATCACAGATAATGTTTGTGCATCAGGATTTTGTGGCATCTGTCCCATCATTGGTGGCAACATTACACTGTATCCATCAACAGGTCCCGGGAAATATGAGTCCGCCGCATATGCAACCGTTGCATATATAATTACGACCTTTAACGTTATGACGACAATTTTTATTGCGGCATTAATCAGCATGTTAATAGCCTTGTTGACCAGCCCCCCAGCCAGTTTCCATGCGCCTTCAAATGCATAACTGGCAACAAAAATTGGCATAAATATTATCAGGAAAATCAGTTTAAAGACAACGGACAAAATCTGAAAGAATAAATCAAATCCGATAACCAGGAACATTATGACCAGTGCTAGTCCTGCAATCCAAGTAAATGCACCACCACCCATGCCCAGCCAAGAATAGTTCATCATGGCAAAACCACCTGCCGCCCCAGCCAGCATAACACTGTTTATGTTGCCGATTATGCACATAAACGACCCCATCACAGGTGATAAAATTTCGCCGGCATTAACATTTGTCATTGCGCATGTTGCTGCATCACTGATGCCGCTGGCAGCCATCCCCAGTTCTGTTCCCACAAACAGCACCGGTGTAATAGTTATTTGTGAAATTGCACGCAGCGTGGCCGCCCCCCCCATTGCGCCACCACCCAGCAACGCAATAACGATAAAAATACGAATTCCTTGTTTCCAGATTTTGTCGAACCAAGATTTAAAATCTATTGTTTTTTCATCAACCTTGGCGCCTGCTGTTTTTTTTGTCGCAGCCCACACGTGTTCAATTGCTGTGTATGCGATATATATACCGAAGCCAACCGCCATTAAAACCAGCAAACTGTCCAGTATTACATTCCAAAACATTTCAGTGGCGTCGCCAATAACAGCGAATAAATCAGCAATATATCTGCACATAAAACATCCATTTGCAGTTGCGATATCGCCATTTTCTGCCCCAATTGCGTTCAAGAAGTTTCCCATGCTGGAATATGTCAGTGACGCCCCACCCAGTGCATTGGATATATACCAAATCCCCAGCCCCAGTGCAATGGCGCCCATAATAATTTTAACTGCCAAGATAATCAGTTTTGCTTTCATTTACATTATGCTATTTTGTTTCTTCGCCACCTTTGATAACTGTTTTTGCCACGTTAACGGTTGTGTTTATAATATTCTTAGACAGCGTCAATGCGTCATCAGCCATTTTTTCACTTAATTGTTTTTCTTCGCCGACCCCAAATGTTCCCAGAATCATTTTAGAAATTTGTGGTATTTGTCCGTATATAAAGTTTAACACATAAACCAACACAATGGCACTGGTTAATGTTAACGCTTCCAGATTTTCTGTGCTCAAATCTGCTTCGAATACTGCGCCCGACATAATTTTTTCCATCAGTTGCGCATTTGTTTCATCTGGGTCAGACATAAATTTAGCCAACAACATAATAATTATTGTATATGTAATAATACACGATGCCAGTGCGACAATTGCATTTATCAGTTTTTTAATTTGATCTTTGCTAAAGCTTTTACCGACATTTTTTACCACGTCTGGCAAGTGTTCTGCCCCATCAAAAGACAGCATCATCAGTGATATTGGAAAGAAGAACGCAAAAAACGCCATGGCGACAATTATATCTACGAAATAAAAGCAAAATCTGATAAACAGTTTTAAAAATCCATAGCATAAATACAACCCCACCACGAACAGCATTATATGCTTAACCAGTGCACCAACCCCCAGTAATGCTTTCCATGTAAATGCACTGTCCATAACCGCAATCCCCAACTTAATGTAAGACTGGAATTGTGTTATGGTTGTTTTCATAATCATAATAATTGTATTTCGCAGTTGTGGTCGATAGAAACCATCGTCTTTCATTTCCAGTGGTTGATATGTTACCTTTTCGTTAACGATATCTGGGTTTTGTTGTGTCAGTGCCTGGGTATAAACCATTGCGGCGGTTGCTGCTGGTTCAAATGTGACACGTGTTATAAGTTTTGGTACCGCCACCCCCAACCCCAACAGGCTAAACACAACAATAGAATTTATAACAACCTTTTGAATAGATTTCGTATAAAATGGGTCTTTGCCACCGCCTTTCAGATTTTGATAAACTGCATTTGCGACAAATACGGTAAACATTGCCATAAATAAAATAACACACAGCGACACCAATTGTCCGTATATTGCTGCTGCCGCTGTTGATACAATTTGGAACAGTCGGTCAAACAATCCGCATCCCCAACACTGGACAGTATTATCGATAAAAGAATTTATTGCCCCATTCATTATTTACCTTTTATCCACCCCAGTGCTGTACCGATTGCACTGCCAGTTTTTTTGATGTTTGAAACAGTTGTTTTGGCATCGCCCTTGACCTGGTTGTACAGGCCATCCATACCCTTGGCATAAGATTTCAATTGTGCACGTGTCACATCGAATATACGCTGCATTACATAGAATGTTAATATTGCAGACATCCAGAATATGGAATGTTGGCCAAACCCCAATGCGCTGTTTGCAACGGTTGGGATATTGCTGGTCGCACTGCCGCCTGCGGCCACAACAAATACAGATGTGTTCCAATGAAACAATGCTTTAATTAATGCTACATTTATCCCCAGTATAAATGCGCATGCAATCATGGTGATAACCAGATCCTGCAACGCCTTTACGATTCCAGAAAAGGCCGGCCATGGATCAAACCATTTGTCGCTGGACTTTGTCGTCCATACCAGAACGTTAAATGGATATAACATCAAAGATGCACCAAAATTAAATATGGCTTGGATAATCAGCAATGCCATAAACAGATTGCATCCTACGAATGTAAATACGATAAACAGTCCAGAAATTATATTCAAGAAATTTTCCCCACCATGCGGTACCAGTGTCATCAATCCACGCATACCACTTGTTATAAAATCAAAGCCCCGTTTTATAATCTGGTTATTTGCATGTGATAAGTCCGCCACAGGCTGTGTTAAAAATTCACAAGATGATTTGCTTATCCACTTTTTTTCAATAATATCAGGCGGGCACTCTACACGTGTTTGTTTTACGATACCTGTTTCATTAATTGTTGAAATGATTGCACGTGTATAAATAGACCCAAATTGCAAGAACGGATTTACCAGCCACTGTGTGACCACCACCGGTCTTATCTGCAACAGCAACAGCGCCGCCACCATTGCCCGTACAATCGGTTTTAGCATATTGTGTGCGATTGTTTTTGGTTGTGCTTTGCCGTCCCACATTTCACCCCCACCAGACAAACCGGCAAACCCCAGCACTTTTTTGGGCATGTACATTTTAACCAGGTACATTCCCATCGTTATCCCCAAGAACAGCCATATAAACACATAGATAATACCATCGCCATTGCCAACAAAAAATTCATATGTGCCTGTTGCCACCATCATCAACACGTCCAAAATCATCGGCACGAATGGTGATAAATCCAATGCGTCAACCCAGTTTTGTCCAGCGTGCACGACATCTGGCGTCATAAAACAGACCCCAAAAAACAAGCCAAAAAACAGTTTTTTGAATAAATTCATTCTCTCTATAATTATTTATCTTTTCAATTATATCACATTTAGGGCAAAATATGATATACTTAAAAACAATGAATAGCTTAAAAAAATTCTGGATTACATTTTTATCGTTTCTGCCCTTTGGTGCGGCGGCTGTTTCGCCATGGATTGTTGGTGCGGTTGCAGGCGTTGGCGCAATTGCAGGATTTTCAGTATATCGTTCAATGGCGCCTGTTAATATGGCAGATGCGCTAAAATTCTTTTCCAGTTGCTGGTCTTGTCAGATGTTTTCGGATATTATGTCAACAATGTCCCAGATATTGCCACGTGCGTACAGCGGGATATCATCTGCAATCATCCCATTTGCAATTGCAGTGACAGCAATTTGGATTGCGTGGCAGCTGATAAAAACATTTACCAATGACAAGGGGGGTGTTGATGGCTGGTCGCTGACAGATACATTTACGACACATTTTGTAAAACTGGGTGTTGTTATAATTGTGCTGCTGGCACCATTGCCCCGAATGCTGACAGACATTGTTATTGAACCAATATTTAACGTTGGGCTTTACATGAATCGTGCTGTCACTGGTGACGAAGCATTTGATTCGTGCCTGGTTGCAACGGCCTTGGCGGATCCCATGACGGCCAGTGTTGAATCTGCATCTGTTGGTGCATTTTCACCAAAATTGCGCCACAATCTGGCGTGCCAGGTCGCCAATGTTCATCAGATGACCGGCATCGGTATGACGGTTGGTTGGACAATGATGAATATGGCATTTAATGATGAATATATGCATAAAATGATGTGGGATATACCATTTTTCCCGAATGTACCAATATTTTTTGCGGGATTGCTGATAGTATTGCTGTTTTTTGCATCCCTGTTGCCAATTCCGCTGTATTTCCTAGAAATATTCATAAAACTGGCAATGGATTTAGTTTTATTGCCATTGACTATACTGGGCTGGCTGTTCAAGGGCTGGAATATATTCCCCCAAGGTTCGCACAACAAGAATATTCGTGCCATTGTTAACGATGTGATAAATGGTACGGCGGGTATTGCGGTCACTGGTATATTTGTTTCTTTTGCGATTATGTTTATCAGTGCGGTGTTTGGTCATTGGAATGGTGCAGAACGTCTGGCATTGGCGATTGAAAGTGGCGATTCGAAAATCTTGATGGATGGATTAATGATGCGTAACGATTCGTTTATAACGATTCTTTTGATGGGGGTATTTATTGCGATGTTTATGGTGTCGATTCCGGCCCTGACCAAGAGTTTGTTTAATGTTTCCATATCGACCAAGTATTATGATAATTTGAAAAAAGACCTGTCGACAACATGGTCAAATTTGAAAAAAATATGGGGAAATTTGAAAAAATAAAAAATCAAGCCCTTTATTTAACGTGGCCCCCTTTTTTGTATCTGCCGAATCTGATATAATTCATATCAATGACAGCGACATTTCCGATTCTTTATTGGCCACGAAAAACAACCACTGATGCTGAATATCAGTTGGCACGCAAGGTTATAAATAATGAAACTGGTGCGATGCCAACGGTTGTGACGGGTGATTTAGATATTGAAACGATATTGTCTGAACATTCCGATGCCCAGATTTATTATCCTGTTTTTTGCGAGTCGACGGGTTGGTGGGGTGAATTGCTGGGCGGTGATGCAGTTGTGACGAACAAATTGATAATATCACCAGAATGTCAGTTAATGGTGATTGAGTCCGGAAAAAATGCTAAATCATCTGGTAAAAATCAGTTGTTGGCGGCGGAAATTTACCCAACCAGTGGCTTTTTCAAGAAAATGAATTCTGGCATTGCGACGGTTGCGGATATGCTGGCAACGGATGCGGGCACGATATTGGCACTGTTTTCTGGCAAAAATCAAAATCAGTTTATAAATATCCTGGAATCGACGGGTAATTCGTACCTGGGGTGCATTGGTCGTTATTAAAATGCTATTATTGCTTGATTTCTAGAAAAATACTTATATAATTATCAGGCTTAATTTTATAAAAGGGTTATACTATGAAACAAGGAATTCATCCAGAATACCACGAAATCAATGTCACAATGACTGATGGTAAAACTGTAAAAATGTATTCTTCAGTTAAGAAGGATTTGGTTTTGTCTACTGATAACTTGAACCATTCTGCATGGACAGGTCAGCGTACAAACACAGCGGACAAAGGTCAACGTGCAGCAGACTTTAAGAACAAGTTTGCAGGCTTTAATTTCTAATCCGATTCAATTTTTCTGATGGGGGCAGACATGGAATTGCTGATTAAGGGTTCAACCGAATTAAACAAGATGTTCATGGCATTACAGCGTACAGCTGCGTCGTTGCGTCATGACTTCGGAGAGGTTGAAAACCTGCAGCAGTCATTGCGTGGTGCACGTGATTTTGTGGCCAAGGCATCTGCCCGTATCGAAGAAAGCATTTTATCTGATTTGTTATTGGTTCGTCCATCTGCGGGATTGTTAACCCCAGAAATATCACGTGATGGTGATGGACGTGACGAATTTGTGCTGGCACTGTCTGGGGCGTCAAATTTTGTTCGTGGTAATTCTCACTTTGCAATATCATTGGCGTTGCGTTCAAACGATGAAACAAAAATTGCATTGGTTTATTCCCCGATTGATGAACGTTTGTACTATGCGGAAAGTGGACGTGGCGCATATGTATTTTCTGCGTTCCATTCTGCTCGTATCAGCGTTTCTAATATCACAGACATTAATGAATCGACAATTGCATATAATACATCTGATGCACGTCCTTTGATTGGTGAAAATACGTTGCGTACCGGGTGTCCTGCATTGGATTTGGCATGGGTTGCATCGGGTAAATTGGATGCATATGTGTCAGATGCGCTGGATTATGCCGAAATTGCAGCTGGCGATTTGATATTGCGTGAAGCGGGCGGAAAAATAGAAATGACGGCTGATTTGGTCGCCACCAATGGCAAGATTGAATTGTAATAATGTTTGCGCCCTTAACTGGGCGTATTTTTTGATATGGCTGGAAATATAAGACGTTTTTTTAGCAATGTGATATGTGGAACGATTCCAAATCGTGATACCCGTCGTCGTGTTCGTGTTGTTTTAAATTCAGATATGGCATCGCATTTGCGTTTTATACGTCGTGATTTGGGTGTGCCATTACACAACGTGCGTACATTTGTTGGGTACCTGGCACGCAGTTTATTAATCAGCGTAAACAACAAATATATATATAAATTTCCATTGCGTCGTGATAATTCTGATGATTTGGCCCTTCGGGAAAAGCGGATTGTTGATGCGCTGACACCATTGTCACCAATTGGGATACCACCAATTGATATTCTGGCGTATAACGGACGTCTGGTTCGGAAATATGATTTTGTCAATGGTGTTCAATTACGCAAGTGTACGCCATCATGGATACGTGAAAACCAAGATGTGATTGCATCACAACTGGCCAGATTTATTTATGTGGTTGGTTGTGTAAACCCACCAGAAATTGCAGATTTAAAAACATTGCCCAATGCGCAGCCTGGGTACAGATATGGTTGGACCCAGGGTGATATCTATGATAACTTTTTAATAGATATAAAAACCAAGCAGATTGTTGCCGTAATAGATTGGGAAGATGCGTATTTTGGTGATTTTACCACCGTATTTACCAAGGACCAGGATCCGATTGCGCACGAATTTATGTCTCGGGTTTTATCAGAATATGACAGGTTATATTACAAAACTGATTGCAATCAATAAATCAAACGTATACAATCACAGGCGCATGAAAAAAAGCATGGCCCCATCGTCTAGCGGTCAGGACATCAGATTCTCATTCTGACGACACGGGTTCGATTCCCGTTGGGGCTGCCAAAAATAACAAACGACCTTTGGGTCGTTTTTTATTTTTGTAAAAGCCCCCGAGAATTGAACCCGTAGGGTTCGGGGCGTCAGTTGGCGAAATCAAGCGAATGCGCTGATTGAGCCTTACGTAGCGAATGGGGCCCATAAAGCGTATGCGTATATGGGGATTTACATTCCCGTTGGGGCTGCCAAAAATTAAAACCACCCATTTGGGTGGTATTTTTATTGTTCGTCACCAAAATCCATTGCACGTAATTTTTCTGCACGTGGTGTAATTTTTCCGATGGATGTTTGCAGTTGATCAATATCTGTCTGGGCCATGGCAAAATGCTGGTTTACCTTGGTGGCACGTTCATTTAATCGAGATAAATCGGTTAACAATAATTCCAGTTCTTTTTTTATTTTTGCGGCAACACGTTTGATTTTAATATCTGATAACACCGCCCGAATTGTGTTCAGCGTTGCCCACAGTGTTGATGGTGATACGATAAACACCTTTTTTCGTCCAGCGTATTCAATTGTGTCTGGAAATTCTCGATGCAGTGTTTCAAATATAGATTCTGATGCGATAAACATCATTGCAGATTCTGCTGTGCGCCCTGGGATAATGTATTTTTCGCCGATTGCATCGATGTGTTTGCGTACGTCTAATTCGAATTGTTTGCGTGCAATGCCGTCTGTGTTGTCTGCCATCATACGGTTAAAGCTTTCCAGTGGAAATTTACTGTCGATAATCATATCACCTGGCGGATACGGCAGACGTATTATACAATCTGGTCGCACACCAGTTTCCAGTACGCTTTGAAATGCATATGTTTCAGGCGGCATAATGTCCGAAACCAGATCTTCCAGTTGTCGTTCACCAAATGTTCCACGTGCCTGTTTGTTTCCCATAAGAATGTTTTTAAAATTAGCAATATCTGCACTAATGTTTTTCAGTTCAATTGCATTTTGGCTTAACGCCCCCAAACGTTCCGCCAGACGTTCCCGTAATCTTATATTATCTTCACGCAGTGCAGATATGTCTATTGTTGGTTTTCGCACCAATAGCACCATTAACAGGACAATAATAACTGCCAGCATAATGAAAATATAAGTTGTCATTTCCTAATCCTTTGGTATCATATCGATATTATATAGGGATTTAGATATGTTGCAAATGAAACTTTGTGGTGATTTAGTTCTGCGTCAGAAATGTCAGCCTGTTGCTGACATAACGCCTGAATTATTACAGACCATGGATGAAATGGTGTCAATGATGGATTCACAAAACGGTGTGGGACTTGCTGCCCCCCAGGTTGGTATTTTGTCACGTTTTTTGGTTATGATGGATCCAGATACTAAAACCGTATATCGGATGATAAATCCAGAAATTACATCACTGTCCGACGAACGCTGCACAATGGAAGAAGGGTGCTTGTCTGTTCTTGGGGGTGACAATTTACCGGTGTATTCTAATGTTACCCGACCTGAATCTGTGACGGTTGAATGGACAAACGAACATGGTGAACGTGTTGGCGCACAAATGTCAGGGCTGCCTGCACGCATTGTTCAGCATGAAACAGATCATCTTGACGGTGTGTTGTTTATTGATCATTTGTCGCCTGTGCGTCGTGAAATGGTTATGAGAAAAGTGAGACGTCGCAAATGAAATTGGTCTTGATGGGGACGAACGCATTCGTTGTTCCAATGTTTGAAAAAATAAAAAATGCAGGTCATGAAATCATGGCGGTCTTTACACGTGCGCCAAAACCCGCAGGCCGAAAAAAAATACTGACACCATCGCCTGTACACGTGTGGGCAGACGCAAATAAATTACCTGTTTACACAAATATCAATGATTATAATTTTGCGCCAGATATGATTGTTGTTGTGTCCTATGGTGTGATATTGCGTGATAATGTTTTGGCATCTGCGCCATGTGTTAATATTCACCCCAGTCGCCTGCCGCAGTATCGTGGACCGTCACCAATCAGAACTGCAATTTATAACGGTGACAAGACGTCGGCGGTATGCTTAATGGATGTGACGGCGGAACTGGATGCTGGTGATATTCATATGTGTCGTGAATTTGAAATTGATGAAAATGACACAAATGAAAGTGTTGAAAAAGTCGTGTCTGAAATTGGTGGTAATATGTTAATTGAATACTTGGATAATCCATCTGCATATCCATCAACGCCGCAAACAGGTACACCATCATATACACACAAATGGACAGGGGCGGACGAGGTAATAGATTGGAATAAATCTGCCCGTCAAATACATAACCAAATTCGTGCGCTGGGGGCAGGGCGTACAAAAATCAATGGCACAGATGTCAAGATTCTGGAAACAAGAATTGAAAATGGCGAATTAAAAATCATGCGAATTCAGCCGTCTGGAAAAAATCCAATGGATTGGAAAAGTTTTGTAAACGGCCTGCGTGGATTACCGATACGCTATGGGGAATAATATAATGTGTACAGAAAAAAAGATGTGTGGCCTGTGGCATGCCCATGTAGATATATCACAGCATAATAATAACGGCGAATGCCCATGTTTGGAATGCTTTGGTGGTGGTTGTCATAAATGCAAAACATACAGCAAACTGGTAGAAGAATTAATTTGCATTGCTGGACAAACACGTTGTCAAAAATGCCAGGGCTATACACGTTAAACCAAATGGATGAATAATGTCAAAGAACCCACACAGAAACACGCACATTGGTTCACGTCCACGTGAATTTTATTGTCTTTATTCACATCAATATGTAATTCGTGGATGCTATAACCGCAATTGCAGATGTGCACATTGCTATATCGGCAAAGACTGCAAATCATGTGCGATAAACTATGATGCAGACGAAATAAAACGTCGGGACAGCATGTGTGCTGATTGTGCTATAAAAACACGTCAGATTCGTGCACGCATTGCGGCTGAAAAAGAACAAATGGGAAAAACAAAATAATGACACGATACAAGGTAATATTGGAATACGATGGCACTGATTTGATTGGCTGGCAGGAAAACGCCCAGGGGCCATCCGTTCAATCGTTGGTCAAAGATGCGATTGCTGGGTTTTGTGGGGCACGTGTGGATGTTGTTGGTGCCGGTCGCACTGACGCAGGGGTTCATGCGGTTGCAATGACGGCTCATTTTGATTTGCCGGGTGAAACGCCTGCGGAAACTGTAATGCGTGCAATAAATTTTTACCTGGTTGGTAAACCTGTGGTGGTGCGTGCGTGCGAAATTGTGTCCGATGAATTTAATGCCCGCTTTGATTGCGTTGCCCGCCATTACAAGTATGTTGTTTTAAATCGTCCAATGGCCCCAGTATTGCAAAAAAATCGTGTTTATTGGGTGCCACGTAAACTGGATGTTGAAAAGATGCGCATTGCGGCTGGTAAATTGATTGGCAATCATGATTTTTCCAGTTTTCGTGCATCCGAGTGTCAGGCAAAATCCCCCATCAAAACACTTGATAAAATCGAAATAACGCAAAGTGGTGACGAAATTGTTTTTGAATTTTCTGCACGCTCTTTTTTACACCACATGGTGCGTAATATTGTTGGTACATTGATTGAGATTGGTGTTGGCAAACCATATGATGTTGATAAGATTTTGGCTGCAAAAAATCGCAGTGCCGCCGGCCCAACCGCACCGGCGTCTGGCCTGTATTTTATTAGGGCCGATTATGCCAGCGGCGATTAAGTGGAATGTAATCAATTCGCCCATTGTCGTAAATTATAAACGCATTGCGTAAAATCTTGTGATTGCAATGTTGGGCATCTATGTCCAGGTATGAAACAATATAATCAATGTCGTCATCTGCGCACCAGTTGTTCAGATTTTTCATCAATGGCATAAAGCGTTGGGTGTACATTAATTTAAAGTTATCAGACTTAAATTCACATACGCCTTTGTGACATTTGTGCTTGTGGCGCATTGCATCTGGTGTGTTCCCAGAAATTTGCAAGAATGTATCAAATGCGAAATAGTGTTTTGATGCGCTTTTCATATTGAATGCCAATTGTCCATTTGCACGTCGAATTGCCACCAATTCGTTGTCATATGTTGACATAAATACTGGTTTTGGTTGCGTTGCGACCAGCAATATCCCCACTATTACAAATATCCCACCAGTGATAAGGTTGATTTTAATTTTTATATTCTTAATAAATATCACACATGCCATTCCCAGAATAAAGCAGACCATTGCAGAATTTGGAATGTGGGATACAGTAATTTCAGACAGTGGTAAATCAGCAATTTGTGTTGCAATATTTAATGTCCAATTATATATTTCGTGCGCAAAAATAGTTGCCCAGTTTGCCCCACACGCCCCAATCATTACCAGTGGCATAATTGCAAACGAAAATATTGGCAATAAAATCAAATTGCCAATTATGCCAAACAGCGGCAGTGCCCCAAAGTGTGCCAAAACAAATGGGGCTGTAAAAACACTTGCGATAACCGATGTTATAATTATCGTATAAATTGTTCTCATGATTTTTTGCATGGGTGTGCGCTTGGTATATTTTGTGTCACCCCAAAACCAAATCAGGCCAAATACCGCTGAAAAAGATAACTGAAATCCTGGTTGCATAACATAGTGTGGGTTAATAAAGAATATCAGACAAAATGCTATACATATATTGCGCATTGAAATTGCCATGCGCCCAAAAATGAATGCCATAAATACCAATGTTGTCATCAAAAAAGCACGAACGGTTGCCACATCCATCCCCGATATAAACAGGTATGCTATCAATCCTATCCATGCACAACACAGCGCAGGAATTCGTGCCGGCATCCGTCGTGTGACATATGGTATTGAACGGAATATTAAAAAGAATATTGCAAACAACCATCCGCCAACCAGTGTCATGTGGAATCCGCTGATTGACCACACGTGTCCGATACCTGTTGCAGTCCATATTTTATTGTCTCTTTCTGGAACTGCGTTTTTATATCCCAATGCCAGACTGTCTACCAGGAATGAATTTGCATTTTTATGCAATCGGTCACGTAATGCATTAATGGAAATTTTATCTGCTGATACAATTACATTGTAATCAGAAATATAACCCGTTGCAGACAGATTATTAAAATACGCCCAACGTGCATAGTCAAACGTTTCTGGTGCATATGCCCCACTTGGACGAAACAGTGTTGCTGTTGCATTTATTTTGTCGCCAACATTTGGTGTCGCCTGGTTTTCGCTGACAGACACACGTACGTTCATATTGTCATCTGTTTTTATATAGATTCTTGGCTTAGTGTTCGTGAAATCAATTTTATAAACATTGCCGACAAGGTTTACATCACGCATGGTTGATTTTATTTGTGGTGTATCGACAGCGTTTGTATATATGTATGCATAAACAAATCCAAACAAGAATATCGCAATTGCCCGCAGGATAACCGGCACACGTTTCCAGATTGCAATTACACCCAGTGCCATTGCCAATAATGCTGCATATGGAATACTTGGTTCAAATGGTATGGAAAAATACAAGGCTGCGCCAAAAGCCAACGTCAGCCCGACATATAAAAATAAATTCTGATGCTGGTTTTCAATCCATTTCCACATGTTTTTCAGTATAGGAATTTATTTGATTGCGCCGCAATGAAAAATTTCCTAAGATACATTTACATAAGGGGGCAATTCTTATGGCAAAATATATATTTATTACTGGTGGGGTGGTTTCAAGTTTAGGCAAGGGCGTCGCAGCGGCAAGTTGTGGCGCCCTTCTTCAATCGCGTGGCTATACTGTGCACGCCCGCAAATTTGATCCGTATTTAAACATAGATCCGGGCACCATGTCGCCGTTTCAACATGGCGAAGTATACGTCACAAATGATGGATATGAAACAGATTTAGACCTGGGATATTATGAACGATTCCTGGGGGCACGTCTGTCACGTACAGATTCTGTGTCTGGTGGTCGTATATATTGGGATGTGCTGTCGGCTGAACGTCGTGGTGATTATTTGGGGGCAACGGTTCAGATGATTCCGCACGTCACAAATAAAATCAAAGAATATGTTGCGGCGCCCACAGATGCAGATTTTGTTGTCTGTGAAATTGGTGGAACAGTCGGTGACATAGAAGGCCAAATTTTCTTGGAATCAATTCGTCAGTTTGCGAACCAGGTTGGACGTCGCAATGTAATGTTTGTGCATTTGACATTGGCACCTTATTTGGAAAAGTCAGGTGAACTGAAAACCAAGCCAACCCAGATGTCGGTGCGACGCCTGCTGGAAAATGGAATCCAGGCTGATATGTTAATTGTGCGCACGCCCCGTATGCTGACATCAGATGAACGTGCCAAGATTGGTATGTTCTGTAATCTGCCCGCAAAAAATGTAATCAGTGGCATTGATGTTGATAATATTTACAAGATTCCATTGGCGTATGAATCACAACATGTATTCGATATAATTGCGGATCATTTTGGTCTGCCAAACGCAATTGGAAATATGAGCCGATTTGAAAAAATTGAAAAATATTTAAACGCAGACATTCCAACGGTGAATATTGGTATTGTGGGCAAGTATTTTGATGTCCCAGATGCGTATAAATCATTGAACGAAGCATTGTTCCATGCCGGAATTCAAAATAATGTTCATGTTAAATTAAAAAAGATTAACGCAGAAACATTTTCTGCTGAAGATTGTTCGGACGTTGATGGGATTTTGGTGCCTGGTGGCTTTGGGGCACGTGGCGTCCCCGGCAAGATTGCAGCGGCCAGATATGCGCGTGAAAACAATGTCCCGTACATGGGTATCTGCCTGGGGATGCAGGTTGCAGTAATTGAATTTGCACGCAATGTTTTGGGGATTTCTGATGCGGACTCTACAGAATTTAACAAATCAGCGACACCTGTTATCAATATTATGGCCGACCATGATGCGGCGGATATGGGCGGAACATTGCGTTTGGGTGCATACCCATGTGTAATTACACCGGGAACACGTGCCCATGACATATATGGCGCAGAACAAATCAGTGAACGTCATCGTCACCGGTATGAAATGGATATTGCATGGCGTGAAAAGTTTGAAGACGCTGGCATGAAAATATCTGGTATCAGTCCTGATGGAAAATTACCAGAAATTATTGAAATCCCATCTCATCCATTCTTTGTGGCGGGACAATTTCATCCAGAATTTCAATCCAGCCCATTTTCTGGGCATCCAATGTTTAATGCATTTGTTGCCGCCTCCGCTAAAAATCATAAATAAGCCATTTTTTGTGTCAAATAAAAACCGCCGTTTTGGCGGTTTTTAAAACAGTTTTTTCATTTTGTCATAATTATTGTTATACAGCGTTTGTTCAGCTGGGTTAAATGTGCCGTTATACGTTTCAACAACCCCATTTATAAATTCAGAATTTATAATTTTATATGCGTCCGCCCCTGGGGCTGGGAATGCCAATCCCAAATGGTTTGCCTTTACAAACTGGGCTGTCACAGCTGGGTTTAATTGTGCATTCAGCATATCAACAATTGCATCAATATAAGCAATCCCGGTCTTGCCAGACACTGGATAGACATTAAACCAACCACCATTGGCACCGATGCCCAACAATGGCGCCCAGCTGCCAGAATTAACATAGAACGGCAAATTGTATCCACGATAATTAACCACCGCAACTGCTTTACCATTTATGTTTAGTATTGGTGCATATGCGCCTGTGGCGGTTGCAAGTCGTACAAGTTTTATCATATTGCCGTCAACAAAACCTAATGCGCTGTCTGCATTTTCCAGTATCTTATTCAAATCTTGTTCCAGTTCACTGACATTTCCGGTGTTTTTATGATTACTATCATCGTCTGAGCTGTTTGATATCAATCCGCCAATTAACAATCCTGTACCCACCGCCCCCAAAACTGCTGCGGTTGCAATCAGACCTGTTTTGCGTGGATCTTGCACTGCATATGGCGTGACATTGCTGGATGGATTTGGCGTGTCTATTTGTTGCTCTGGTTCTTGCGCTGGGTCAGGCTGTAATACAGGTGTCGGTTCAACAATTGGCTGAACTGGATCCACACCCGGCAGACTTATTACAGGCGTCGGCTGCGTCGGATTCGACGGCGCATTTGGATTTGTTGGTGTTATATTGTTTAAAGGATTGTTGCTCGGAATTCTATTCAGATTTGGTATCACATCTTCTTCAGTTGCGATATTTGCCAGGTTTGCCGCCCCACCGCCAATCTTAAGCAAGTTGCCAGCAATCAGTGTACCTTTGATTGTATTTTGAATCGCAGCACCACTAACGAAACTGCCAGATGTCGTCCCCGGACCAGAAAAACCATGAAAACGCTGGGACGCAGGGTTCCACCCGATTTGACCTTTTTGTAATGTTGGTTGGAATTTGCCGGTTTTTCCATGTATCCACCCAGGTTGACCATTTTGTGTGCCACGTACCCAGCCGTTGGTTTTTAAGTCATTTATTCTTTGCTGAACGATTGTGCTGGTTTTTGTTAGTTGTACTATTCCATCAACAACTAATATTGTATTCCCTACAATTTGTAGCCCAAGACCAACATATCTGATAATTTGTACTGGTTCGGCCTTGTTTTTATTAAACGGACAATCCGCACTGCTTTCGCCACTGGTATCGATTCCACATGCAGAAACCAGATCTACAAAAAATTCGGAATCATCGGGCAACAGTTCAACCAGCCTTGCAACTTCTGTGTCAATTGCATTTAATGTTGGCTTGTCAAAGTTTATGCGTAAATTACTAATCTTTTGCAAATTGTCACGCAGGAAAGATTCTGCACAACCACTGCTTTTACAACGATTCATAGTGTGTATAAATTCTTCTGCCCGACTGTCAATAACAGCATCTGATATCATTTCTGCCGTTGTTCCTGCCACAACCATTGTTGTGCCTACAATTGCCAATGCGCTACCACCGCTGACAACGGTTCCCGCTACAACCAATACTGCGCCACCAATTTTTATGGAACCATTTTCAAATTTTTTTATATCAGCAGCAGTTTTTGCGGCGGGCAAGACACAAATTTCTTCTATAGAATCCCAATATGCTGTTTTGCATTCCGGGCAGTTTGAAATATCGCTGCTTTTTAAATCATTGCATTGTTGCTCGGTTAAGAACGAGCATTCCTTTCCTGTATATGTTCCGCCTGCAACTATACAATTTAGGGCTTGTTTACTGCCTGCAATTTTCTTTTTGCCTAATCCTGTTTTTGTTTGTGTGATATCATCAAATACAAAATCGACCTGTTTGCCATTTATAAAACATGTTAAAACGTCTTCTGAATCTTGAAAACTGGTACGCATATACCTTCTGTGCGCACTTTTGCATTCAAATTTAGTAATCGGTGTTGGATAAATTTTTTGTTGAACATATGCACGAATTGTATCATCCAGTGTTGTGTTTGCATATACCTGTATCTGGGATTTATCGCCTGAGAAAATCCAGTTATCAATTGGTGGGTTTCCGTACTCGTTTTTAATTTCATTGGCGTCACGAATAATATTGCTTTCGAATGCGCATCCGTTTTCATCAGACCAATTCATGGTATAGTCGAAATCTGCGGCTGTTTTTCCAACCTGGGCACATTCTGATGCATTGTTGGCCTTACACGACGATGGCCATGAAATAATATTTGATACAACACCCGCACTGACCGAACCTGTGGATGTTGAACCTGCCTTGGTATATTTCATACCATGAATTGCGCAAATGCCAGCTTCGACGCCATGTAAAATCGCATTGTCTTTGTGTTCTTTGGCATCAGAAAATCTAAATTCATAATATGTATTTGGTGATGTGCTTGATTTGCATGCGATAAAATCATCATTAGAGCTTGTGCGCACCACATCTGCGCATTGGATTTTGTCATTAAACTGTTTTTTTGCATATGCCTGTGACAGTTTGACGGCATCACGTGTTGTGACCTGGACATTACTGTCGCCTGATGTGGCATCAAATACATTTTCGATACATCTTGCAACGATTCCAGATTTGTTTTTGTCGTCGCCACAAACGTGATAAAAAACACTGGTATTGACGGCCAGGGCACTGACAAAATTATTACATGTTTGTTTGTCGTTATCACGCCGGACCTTTAAACCGCCCGCCCGGCAAACAACCCACATGTCGTCGGCTGTTAATCCCTGGTTGTTGTTCTTAGACAACAGTTCATTGTATTTGTCTGCGACTTTAATTTGTGTGTCTTCATCTGCAAAGTATTCTTCAACAACAGATTCCAGTACAGGTCGCTTTACACGCAAATATGTTTCTGCATTTGCAGGGCAGAATAAAAACAAACCAATAATCAGTGTTAAAATCTTTTTCATTTCAACACCTCTGTACAATTTGCTGCAATCTGGGCAACCTGCTTAATTGCCTTGATTTGTGTTGCGTTGAACGCTGTTGCAGTCGCCCCCGCCACAGTTGTTGTTCCGGCTAAAATATTTGATGCTGTATTTAGATTTTTCTCGCGCTTTTTGCCGGATTCGGTATTGTCATCACGTGCAGCGTCACTGTTGGCAGATGCAGATGTTATTGTCCCAGCCAAACCAGTTGCTGCACCGATTCCTGATGAAATTGTTGCACCCTGGGCACGCTTGTTTATTTTGCTTAGATCTGCATATTCAAATTCGCCACATGTGGTTGCGATTGATTGTGCTTCTGAAATGTCGGTTCCATCCATTCGTGCTTGCATTATTGCGCTGCGCAGATTGTTTACAGATTTAACACAGGCCTTAATTTGTGTTTCAAGATCTTCGTCAACCTTGTTGGTGCTGGCAATAATTGCGCCGGCAACATTTGTTGCGGTGCTGCCCGCCATTAATCCTGTTCGCCAATTCCCCAGGGATTTTGATTGCTTGATTGTTTTATCAAGTTCAGATTCTATTTCATCTTCGCTTGTCAGAATGGTTTGATACGCCGAATTAAATTCAGACATAAATACAGAAATTTCTGTGTCGGTCATTTCCTGGTGATTTTTAGACTTTTCTCCAATTTCTTTCAGAATAGCTTCCAGTGTTTCGGCTTTTTTATCTTTTGCTGTTTTTACCACACCCACAACTGTTGCGCCCGCCCCAGTCGCCGTACCAACGGCTGTAATGGCGGTGTTAATCCCAGCCATCTTTTTAAGGTCTGTCAATTCTTCATCAATTCCGATGCACGCAGTATATGTCGCCCGCAACGCATCGGTCAGCATCTGGGTGTCTGCAATCGCAGGCATTACCAATAATGTGAATAAAAATGGTATAAAACGTTTCATATCTCTCTTTTGCGCTATCTAATTATATCACAAATTGCTGTGAAAAAAAATGAATTTTAGAAGCAGTTTTTGCACAAGAATATACACCCAGTTATTTTTACAAAATATCGTTGTGTATATGTTTTGTTTGTTCGCATGCCTGCTTATTTGATGTCGCACAATCAAAACCATTAAATTACTTCAATTTAATAGGATAATTGTTATATATACTGTCCGCCTTATTGAAAAAGAATCTGATTCTTAATTAAAAACCTTAGATTTGTAGGCTTTTTATTTTATTTGTTTTCAGTTTTTATTGTATTTCTGGCTAAGAATAAAGTGGTTGATTTTACAGTCGGTTTGTTTTATGCTTCTAACTCATGATACATCAGGAGATTTTTCTTCGGGATGTATAAAGCGCAGCACATTATTACTTTGTTTGCAAAGAAGCAGGAAATGATCGTAGATAAATTTATTTCTTTTGGTAAACGTCCGGATGTGTCTGGTTTGCGACCAAAAAAACAAAACTTTCCAATAGATATTGTTTACTTGTGGGTTGATGGCAAGGATAAAGAATTTTGTGCAATAAAAGATAGTTATCTGAAAAAAAAGACAAAAGACACAGAAAAATATATTGATGATGTTCGAAGTCAAATTTTTCAAGACAATAATGAATTGATGTATTCTTTACGATCTGTTGAAAAATATGCGCCATGGATAAATCATATATATATTGTGACAGGTTTTGGTCAAATCCCATCTTGGTTGAATACAAAACATAAAAAAATAACTGTTGTCCCCCAAGAATCTATTTTGCCACAAGACACAGAACACATATTTAATTCTGGTGCGGTTGAAATGTGTTTGGCAAATATTCCGGGACTGTCGGAACATTTTTTATTATCTAATGATGATATGTTTTTTAACAAACCTGTTAAACCTGAATACTTCTTTGATAAAAATGGTCGTGCGAAATTTCGTTGTATTTATCGTAAAAACGGTCGTGTTCCAAGGGACAGCAAAAGCATTTATCTGACATTATTGATAAATTCTGCACGTGCAATTGAAAAAGCTTTTAATGTCGATCTTTATGGGTTTAAATCTTCACATGGTATTGATCCATATATAAAATCTTCTGTAATTGAATGTTGTGAACATCCGGTATTATCGCAATATATAAACGCAACAAAATATCACACTTTTCGTGATGAAACGGATGTTCATCGTTTAATATTTAACTTATACGATGTTGTAACAAAACGTGCAGATATTATCGTTTCACATTCTAAACATGTTGGACATAATATTATATTGGATTTTTTATACAATCTGATAAATTGCAGATCTATCAAAAAATCTGTGTTTTTCTGTCATGACGCAATTGAAGCCAAGGTTTTATCTTGCCATGCACCAATCGTTTGTATCAACGACAGTGTTTATAATTCTGATTTGACATACAAACATAATAAAACATTTTTTGAAACAAAATTTCCAAGCAAAAGTGAATTTGAAAAATAAGGTAATGCTGTGAAAAAGAAAAATTTGCTTTTTGATGCCTCGGTTATTGCAGAAAATTTACACAGCGGTCGTGGACGCTCTGGGATTTATTTTACAACATATAATATATTAAAAAATCTGATAAAATCTGATGCATTTGACATATCATTGTATTGCAGTACCGAAACAGATGAAAATTTTGTAAATTTTGTGCACGATAATTTTGGTGAAATACCTATTTGCTTGGGTAATAAATACAGTAAATTATTAAAAAAATTATCTGTATTGGATGGCGAATTGCGCACAAAGAAACACAATATTTTAAAATTGTTATTAAATGTATTTCTAAGGAAACCTGTAAAATTTATTGGAAAAGTATCAAAACTGCCAAAATTTGATATTGCTTTTTCAACATTTAGAAGTTTTGATAAAAAAATAAAAGCAAAACATAAATATATTTTATTATACGATGCAATTCCTTTGTTGTTTCCAGAATATTATCCTGAAATGAATACTGGTAAATATTGGTATACACATTTAATTAATTACATAAAATCAAAAAATACTGAATGTAAGTATTTTTCAATTTCTGAATCCACAAAAATAGATTTTATCAAATTATTAGATATGAGCCAGGGTGACATTATGGTTATCCCTTTGGCAGCAAGTGATAACTTTTATCCAGAAACAGATGCTAAAAAAATCGCAAAAATCCGTAAAAAATACAATGTTCCAACAAATAAAAAATATGTGTTTTCACTTTGCACTTTGGAACCCCGTAAAAATTTAATTCGTGCAGTAAAAACATTTATTGAATTTATCAAGAAAAATAAAATAGATGATATGGTTTTTGTTCTTGGTGGGGCACATTGGGATGAATTTATTGGTAAATTAGAATCAGAAATCAAGGATTTAGGTAAATACAAAGATAAGATTATACGCGCTGGTTATATTGATGACGAAGATTTGTCCGCTTTGTATTCTGGGGCAGAATGGTTTGTTTACACATCGCAGTATGAAGGATTTGGCTTGCCACCATTGGAAGCGATGAAATGCGGCTGTCCAGTAATTACATCTAATAATTCATCCTTGCCAGAAGTGGTCGGTGACGCAGCAATAATGATAGATTGGGACAGTGATGAACAACATATATCAGCATATGAAAAATACTATACAGATAAAAAATATCGCCAAAAAATGGCAGATGCTGGTTTAAAACGTTCTAAAGAATTCAGTTGGAAAAACACAGCAGATATTATCATAGATGGTATTAATAAAGGTTTCTAAATGGCGAATATAGAATATCATTTAAACGAAACAGGAAATCGTCCATGGGGAACATGGAAATGTATAGCGGTCGGTGACAAATATATCGCAAAGGTTATAACGGTTAATCCGCATCAGTCACTATCCTTGCAAATGCATGAATATCGTAGTGAACATTGGACTGTTGTAAAAGGAACGCCGACAATCACTGTTGGTAATAATGTCAGAGAATATCAATATGGGCAATCTGTTGATATTCCTGTAAAAACTAAGCACAGATTGGAAAATTTAACTGATAATATCGCAGAGGTTGTTGAAATCCAAATGGGCGATATATTGGATGAAAATGATATTATTCGTTTAGAAGATATTTATAATCGTACAACAAGAAAGGATAGATAATGGCGAGATATTGTATAGTTTCAGGTGGATTTGATCCAATTCACGAAGGTCACATTGCAATGATTGTTGAATCTGCAAAGTTTTCAGATGGGGTTATCGTATTGGCTAATTCTGATGATTGGTTGTGTCGCAAGAAAGGCAAAAATTTTTATTCAATATCCACGCGTCGTGCAATACTGGAAAATATCAAGGGTGTAATTGATGTTATTGAATTTGATGATTCAGACAACAGTGCATGCGATGGCATAAGAAAGGTGCGCCAAAAATATCCGGATGCAGAATTGATTTTTGCCAACGGTGGTGACAGAACAAAAGATAATATACCGGAAATGCCAACATGTGCAGAATGTGGAGTAGAGATTGTTTTTGGTGTTGGTGGTGAAAACAAGGCAAATTCATCATCTTGGATTTTAAACAAATGGAATAACAAATAAAAAAAAAGGAAAAAAAAACATGACAAATAAGGTTGCATTGATTACGGGTATCACAGGTCAAGACGGATCTTACTTGGCGGAATTACTGTTGGAAAAGGGTTATAGCGTCCATGGTATTATTCGTCGTTCTGCATCGCCGAATACTGGACGTATTGACCATATTAAAAATAAACTTCATTTGCATTATGGTGATATGACAGATTCTACGAATTTAAATAGATTAGTTCGCGAAATACAACCAGACGAAATATACAATCTGGCTGCACAAAGTCATGTTAAAATTTCTTGGGATTGTCCTGAATTTACCGCAGAGTCAGACGCAATAGGTGTGTTAAGATTGTTGGAAGCAATTCATACAAATGGTCTGGATAAAAAAACTCGTTTTTATCAAGCTTCCACTTCTGAATTATTCGGTTTAATTCAAGAGCCAATTCAATCTGAAAAAACACCATTTTACCCACGTTCACCGTACGGTGTTGCAAAATTATATGGGTATTGGATTACTGTAAATTATCGTGAATCATACGATATGTTTGCATGCAATGGTATTTTATTTAATCACGAAAGCCCACGTCGTGGTGATAATTTCGTGACACGCAAAATCACATTAGCGGCCGCACGTATCAAACAAGGTTTGCAAGATTGTTTATATCTGGGCAATATGGACTCTAAGCGTGATTGGGGCCATGCCAAAGATTATGTCGAAGGTATGTGGCGCATTTTACAGGCAGACAAACCGTCTGATTATGTTTTGGCAACAGGTGTCACAACGTCAATTCGTGATTTTGTAAAGGTTGCATTTGCCGAAGCAGGCTTTGACCTGGAATGGTCTGGCACAGGTGTTAAAGAACACGCAATTGATAAGGCAACTGGAAAAACTGTTGTTGCGGTTGATCCACAATTCTTCCGCCCTGCCGAAGTTGATTTATTATTGGGTGATCCAACCAAAGCCAAAACAGAACTGGGGTGGAAACCAACATACGACTGGAAATCTTTGGCAAAAGAAATGGTTTGCGAAGATTTAAAATTGGCACAACAGGAATTGATGTTGAAACAATTGAACGCAAAGGTGAAATAATATGACAATATGGATGGATTTAACAAACAGTCTTACACAACACAAGGGTAATGTGGTTGGTATTGTTCGTGCAGAATTGATGCGGGCAAAAAATTTGCATGAAATTGATCCATCCATACGTTTTTCCGTCTTGACAGATTATGGCTTTCGTGAAGTTAAAAAATCTGAATTGAGATGGTTATTCAAATCACAAAATATAAATGACGATTACAGAAAATATCAAAAACGCAAGTCACAGACTTGTAATCGCATATATGATAAAATCTGTAAAAAATTGGCATGGGAAATATTCCGGTTCAAACGTCATTATTTAAAACCACGTAATATCTCAAGAAACAGATATCTAACATATCCATATAGTGATGGCGATGTTGTATATTCGTGTGGTTGGTTTGGAACCAGAAAAGAGGAGTTTTATTCACGAATAAGAAGCAGATTACAAGATTTTAAATTGGTTTATACGATTTATGATTTGGTTATGATTAAGGATAATTTACGTCATCTCTATTTTCCTGCGGATTCTTTATTTGACGAATATTTGTATTGGATTTCCACGAACTGTTGTGCGGCTGTTTATTGTGGTCATACTGCACAAATAGACAGCGAAAAATATTTCAAAGAAAAAGATTTAAATATTCCCGAAGGTCATTGGTTGAAATATGGCGGTGATACGAAAAATCAGCTTTTTAAGCGTGACGCAGATGAAGTTTTAGAATCACTTGGTGTAAAGAAACCATATATTTTAGCAATTGGTTCTTTTGATCATAAAAAGAATTATAAAATCTTATACCAAGCATATTGCCAGTTAAAACAGCGTGGTGCAAAAAACATTCCGCAACTTGTGATTGTGGGCAGAAAATTAGCCAATAATGAATTGCAAGACAATATGTTGAACAATTTATTAACCAAAGATTATGTAAAAATCATGGGGTGCAGCGATGAAGAATTAAATGCACTTTATAATAATTGTACGTTTGCTGTATTGCCATCATTATATGAAGGGTACAGCGTTGTTTTGCTTGAGACATTACAGTATGGCAAATTGTGTTTGACGTCTGATACCCCACCATTAAGGGAAGTTGGCAACGATTGTGCTTATTTTATTAACCCAGAGCATGCGAAAGACTGGGCAGATGCTATAGAAAAGTTTATGAATAATCCAGACAAGATTGCCGAATGGGAACAAAAAGTTACTACAAATTTTAAACCCATTTCATGGAAAGAATCTACACAGAGTTTGTATGACAGCTTGGTATCCGTTCGTGATAAGGAATTTAATGAAGAACAGGTAACGAATAATGTGCCAACACTTTATTATGATATCAGCCTTTTGTGGTATAGTGCAGGTTTGTCTGGAATTCCACGTACTCAGATGTTATTAGCTAGACATTTACACAAATACAATCAAAACATAAAATATTTTTGGATGAACCAAGGGGTTTATTGTGAATTATCTCATAAACAACTATCTTGTTTGCTAGGCAAAGAAAGTTTAGACAAGGCGGTCGTAAAAACACGAGAATCTATACGGGGGTATACGACTAAAAACGTTTTGCCATTTAAGAAAGGCGATGTCGTTTTGTCAGCGGGGGTTGGTTATGATAATGCATCTTATGATAATTTGATAAAGCATCATAAAAATACTGGTTTTACGTATTGTAACGTAATATATGATTTAACCCCAATAACTGTTCCACATACTCATCCAGAAGAACGGGTTAAGGCATATCCAGAATTTCTTGAAAAAATGTATGCCTTATCTGATTATATATTTTATGGTGGGCAGACTGCACAGAAAGATGGTGAAAAATATCAAACAAATAACAATCTAACCACAGGCAAGTCATTCGCATTAAAATGGGGTTCGGATATTGTTTCGCACAAATATACACAAAAACAAAAAGAATCGGTGTTTAAAAAATATGGAATAACTGGCGACTTTATTTTGTCGGTCGGCACTATTGAGGCACGCAAAAATCAAGAAGTCTTGTACGAAGCATATCTTGAATTACAGCGTAGCGCTAAAAAATATGAAAAATTGCCACAAATTGTTATATGTGGACACCCAGGGTGGAAAACAGAACATTTTCGACATGTTATTGATGTTGACAATCGTATACGCAACAAGGTTATGTTGATAACGCCGACAGATGATGAATTAGATATTTTATATCAAAATTGTATTTTCACATGTTTGCCATCTTTCTATGAGGGTTGGTCCTTAACATTACCAGAAAGTTTAAATTATGGTAAATTCTGTTTGGCATCTGACACGCCGTCACTGCTAGAAATTGGTGGGGACATCATAGATTATGCCAACCCATACGACCCGGTTGAATGGGCAGAAAAGATAATGTTCTATTACACAAATACCCGGGCGTTAAAACAACGTGAAGCCGCAATTAAAAAGAAATGGCATAACACCACATGGGAAGAATGTGCCAAAAATATTAATGATGTATTACACAAACTTATGGAGAATTAAAAATGTCAGCACGTATATTAATTACAGGAATAAATGGATTTGTTGGTCGTCATATAACCAAAGAATTATTAACCAACAAAGATATTAAAATTATGGGTTTTGATCGTAATATCAATTCTTCTTTTGGTGAAAACGTATCTATTAGAACCGTAAATTTACTGGATAAAGAAAATTTGAAGAAAACGGTTTCTGAATTTAAACCAAGTACGGTTATTCATTTGGCCGCAATAGCAAATGTCGTTTATGGCAATGTTGGTGAATTGTATGACATTAATGTTCATGGTTCTGAAAATTTATTAGATGCTTTATATGATGTGTGTGATAACGGAACACGTGTTATTTTGACATCTACTGCGGGGGTTTATGGTAATTCTGGGGTTGATTTTGATACCGAAGAAACTCCCTATAATCCGGCAAATCATTATTCTTTCTCTAAAATGGTTATGGAATATATTTCTAAAAATTATACGGATAAACTGGATATAAGGATAGTTCGTCCGTTTAATATGATTGGTGTTGGTCAAAACGAAAGTTTCCTTATACCGAAACTGGTCAAGGCGTTTGCATCAAAACAACCAGAATTGCAAATTGGCAATATGAACACATTTCGTGACTTTGTTGATATTGAATTTGCTGCCAAGTTCTTCTGTAAATTGGCGCTGCAACCAAATGTTGAACCACGTGTGCTGAATTTGTGTGCAGGGCATGGTACGACTGGGAATGATATTCTTGGGATGTTGCAAGACATTACTAAATATTCACCAAAAATCAGTGTAAACCCAGAATTTGTACGTAAAAATGAAATTATGCGCTTGGTTGGCGATCCAACAAAATGCAATGCGTTTATTAATAACGAATTCAAAACAAAGCCTGTTTATGCAATTTTATCAGAAATGGTAAAACAGTATTAATAACAAGATATAGGAAAAATGGTCTTTTCATCAGCATTGTTTTTAGCGTTTTTTTTACCCACAACTTTGGGGTTGTATTTCTTGGCTCAGGAAAGATTGCGCAATTGGGTTTTACTAATAGCCAGTTTGTTCTTCTATGCATGGGGGGAACCAAAGGCTGTGCTTGTAATGCTTGGTCTTATTGCGATCTCGTGGGGGATTGGCATTTTATTAGAAAAAAATGATGGCAAAAAAAGAAAGTGGTTGCTGGTATCAGGTATAGTTTTAAATTTATCTGCATTATTCTTTTATAAATATTGGATGTTTTTCCTGGGTAATATGAATTTAGTTTTAGAAACATTAAATTTTGCACCTGCGACAATTCCACAAATTGCATTGCCAATTGGTATTTCTTTTTATGTTTTCCAGATAATGTCTTATTTAATTGATGTGTACAGAAAACAGGTTCCTGCGCAAAAAAGTTTTGCAAGTTTGGCTACATATGTTTCATTGTTTCCGCAGTTAATTGCCGGGCCTATTGTTCGGTATCAGACCATAGAAGAAGATTTGCATAACAGAAAAACGAGTTTGGATAATATATTTATTGGTGCCAGACGTTTTGTCATTGGTTTGGCTAAAAAAGTCTTGATTGCAGATCAAATGGCTTTTATTGCAGATAAAATTTTTGGCAGTGCGGTTGCCTCAATACCCACATTGTTTGCATGGGTTGGTATTGTAGCCTATACGTTGCAAATATTTTTTGATTTCAGTGGATATTCAGATATGGCAATTGGCTTAGGGCGCATATTTAATTTTAGATTTCTGGAAAACTTTAATTATCCATATTGTGCCAATAGTATCAGAGATTTTTGGCGCAGGTGGCACATTTCGTTGTCTTCATGGTTCAGGGATTATCTTTATATCCCGCTTGGTGGTAACAGAAAAGGTAAATGGCGTACATATTTGAATTTGTATATTGTTTTTGGGCTGTGTGGTTTGTGGCATGGTGCAACCTGGAGTTTTATTGTCTGGGGCCTTTACCATGGGACCTGGCTTGTCTTGGAACGTGGTGTGTGGGGTCGTTGGCTCGACAAGGTGCAGCATTGGCATTTACCAAAGGTAAAACTTGGTGATATTGTATTAAACATGTACACATGGTTGGTTGTTATGGTCGGTTGGGTGTTTTTCCGTGCAGATAGTTTGTCTTATGCCAAAGATTATTTAAAAATAATGTTTACTGGCAATCCAAACGCTCCAACAAATAGTTTTTATACTGCAACAGACTTTTTAACATACAGTAATTTGTTGATTTTGATGATTGGTATTATTTTGTCATATCCTATATTTAACGGAAAATATGACAAGTTTCGCTATTCTAAAACAGAAAGTTTGTTGCTAATTGTATTATTTGTTGTTGTTTATATGTTTGCGATGATATCAACATTTTCACCGTTTATATATTTCAGATTTTAATATGGGGAGTTAAAGGATGGCAAACGGATATAAAAAATTTTTTGTTTTAGCCCTGTTTTGTTTATTGTTTTTGCCAATGACATATATGGTTGGAGTCAAAGATACTTCGATTATATACGGTTCTGAATCAGTCAGTGAATTACCAAGTATACAAGATAAATCTTTTGCAGAACGTAAGTTTCAGCCAGAATTTGAAAGATGGTGGAATTCACATTTTGCATTTCGAAAGTTTATGTTAAAATCAAAAAATCAAATTTATGATTGGGCTAATTTTGGCCTTATACACAAAGGTTATTTTGATAATATAATAGAAGGTAAACACAGATATCTATTTGGTAAATATTTGTTTAAGTCTGTATCAAAAAATTGTTTGCCAACCCCCAATTTTGAAAAATTAGAAAAATTACAGAATTATGCTCAAAGGCATGGAATAAAAATATATTTTGTTTTAGCCCCCAGCAAGGCGTTGACTTATTATGATTATTTGCCAATGCGCTATAAATATTTCCTGGGCAAATGTCCTGTTCATGAACAATTGGCATCTGGTATCAAGGATTTGGGCATCCCAGTATATAACAGTCAGCCTTTGATGGAAAAACTGCGTGAAGAAGGTGAATATCAGCCATTCCCAATCGGTGGAATACATTGGAATTATTATGGTGCAGGCAAGACACTCCAAGAATCTGCAAAATATTTTAAATGGGCACCCGTTAAATGGCTGGGTGTTGAAAGCTCGCCAAAACCGTATTTTGCAGAGCAAGATTTAACAAATTTACAAAATTTGTTTTTTACAAAACGTAATGATAAAAGCTTTTATAAGCCGATTATGTTAGCAACGCACAGATGGCACGACAAAACAATTGTAATTGGCGATTCTTATTCAAACGAATATAATTATATGTTGTGTAATTCTGGCTTTTCAGATAATGGAATGGTTGTTCATTATGGGAACAACCCATTAAATGACACAGATATACAGAATATTTTATCGGCCAAAAGAATAATTTTTGTTTATACTGATGATATTATAGATTCAAACCATCAATTTTGGAAAAAATTAGATGCGTTGGCAAATGCGATTGAAAAGACAAAAGAATAGTGTATATATGAATCATAGGGGAAAAAATGAAAAAATATGATGTCGTTATTCCGCTTGGTGAATTTTGTGCAACAGCAGGGGCTTTGCGTGATTGCGACATTCGTAAAGCAAGCTATCCGTTTGATTGGAATGGTGCAGAAACAGATATATGTGGCAATTGCGGTTTTATTGGTAAAATAAAAATGATTTGTAATGATTTTGCTGGTGCGTTTGAATTACAAGATTTAAAAGAAACCTGGTCTGAAAATAAAGAGCATCGTGGAGTAATTAATACGAAGACAGGCGTGCATTATTTTCATGATTTTGAATGGGGTGAAAGTGTTGAAAAGCAATACGATTCTTTTTATGAAAAACAAACCAGACGTGCAAAAAGATTAATAGAAAATATTGAAACTGGGGATCGTATATTATTTGTGTTTGTGACAAGAATTAAGCATTTTTTATCAATAGACGAATTAAAACAGGCTTTGTCTTTGTTAACAACACGATTTATAAATAAAGATATTGATTTTTTATTGGTACAAGATAGCGCTGATTGTGAACAGGCAGACGTTAGTCGGTTCAAAATTAACGATCATATCTATCTTATGCTATATCACGATTTGCCTGGCAATTTAGGAAATAGGGCGGTTCTTAAACGCATCTTTTCTGAATTTATCAATGGCGAAGTAGAATATAACTTTGCAACCGATAATATCAAAAATTATGGCTTGTCCGTCAAAGAGGGCTGGGGTCGGTGGAGCAATGGAAACGATGTCTTTATAGAATTACCACTATCTTTTAATACTGATGTCGTTGTTGATTTCAATGTTGAGGGATATCTTGCTGAACAATGGCCAACCCAAGATGTTGATGTTTTATTAAATGATAAAAAAATTGCAACTTGGCATTTTGATTTTGGTAAAGAAAAACCAGAAACGGTATTACATATTCCAGCAGGCAATATCAAAGGAATTTCTTTGAAGTTGCATTTTATAATAAAAAATCCAGTATCACCCCAAGATTTAAACGCTGGTAATGATACAAGAAAATTAGGTATTGGGTTCAAATCCGTAAAAATTAAAGCAATATAAGGAGAAAAACATGAAAAAAACAGTAATAACAACATGTTGTCCCCCCGCACATGTAAACGAGTGCGCAGGCACAGGTATTAGCACATCTGCATCAACAGATACTACAGCGTGTGATGATACGCAGAGTGTAGAACATAAAAAACGTTTTTATCAAATAGATTTTATACGTTTTCTGTTTGCACTTATGATTATGTATGGACATCTTTTGGCCTTTTTGACGATCAAATATAAAGAGTCGACTCTATTTTCTTCATTGCAAGTTATGAGCAGTTATTCAGGATTGCTCATTGTATTCAGTTTTTTTATAATGAGTGGCTTTTTTCTGTATCATAGCGAAGGATTCAAGAAATACGATTTAGAAGCTTTTGCCAAACGACGTATTTTGCGTCTGTGGCCAATACTCGCTTTTTCATATATCCCTTATATTCTGATTGGCACCTATAGGGTATATCCTGATACATTAAATCTGTTTTTTGTTACGAATGCTGCGGGATTAATGCAAGAAACGTCTCAAAATGCTGCATCGTGGTATGTTTGTGTGCTGTTTGTTCTCTCTTTATTCTTTTTCTATGCGCTACGTCATTTTAGGTGGGAAAAAGTAGCTTTTGTCTGTGGAATTATTGCCTTGTTCGGTTTTATCGTGCGTGGCACTGGTTCAACTACTCTTTATAAGGCCGCACCAATTGCTTCTATGCCATTTATGATTAATGGTATGATAGAAGGATTAGCTGGAATAAGTTTGGGAATATTGATAGGGGCTTTTTTAAAACGTAAACTTGAAACAAAACGAATTGTATCAAAGAAAAAGAAATTTCTTTTTGGTTTGTTTGAAATAGCAGCGTTATTCTTTTTTGTATATCATATGTCTTTTCATAAACCTGCTGGCGAATTTATTTTCTGGGAAATATTGTTTATTATTATTTTTGTCTCGTTCTTGTTTGAAGAAGGCTTCTTTTCCAGATTTCTAAATAATAAATTTAGTGCTTGGCTAGGTGATTTATCATATCCAATTTATTTGATGCATTTCCCAATGATTGCTGTTATGAATGAGTATATATGGCAAAAACCATTTTTAAAAGGAGATTTGAATGTTTTATTCGTCAGTATCGCAATTTGTCTGTTAGCCTCTCTTGTTGCTGACTATTTTGTAAAATGGTTGTTGAAGTTTTATACCAAAAAGAAGTCGTATGTTAAACTTTGATGTTGCAATTATCTAAGGCAATATGAAAAAGCCCGTCGTAAAAGACGGGCTTCTTTTTTAATTTTTAGGATATTTACTTTTAATTTCGCTAATTTTTTCTTGCCATAAATTTGTTCCGTTCATCTTATCCCAATAAATCATATCTAGTTGATCAGCAATGTGTGGATATTGGTTTAAACGTTTTTCTGCATAAGTGGACTCGGGTTTTTCAGGGGCAAACCCCAAAACATACCATCTGCCGTCATAAGACAATTCCACGTCCATTTCTTGCAACCCAACAGATTTATAAAAATTGACGTTTTTACCCAAACCAACAGAACACTCTTTCGTTTCTTCGTTAACTATTCTTGCGTATTTTTTCATATTAAACTCCTTTTAATGGATAGACATAACAAGTAGCATTTGTGAAACTGATTGTTTCACCAATATCACAGATAAAACATACTGAATTTTCAAATTTAGTCGAATTATCATAAGTGTTCTTAGCCAATGATTGTGAAAATGGGGATGTTAAATCAGAGACATTTCCATTCCAAATTGGGCGAACATGAACAAAACAGGGATATTCGGTGACATATCCAGTTGAAACGCTTACGCCTGCTGTATAATCTGGCATAGTTGTCAACTTGTCGTTCCTGTCAAGAAGCTGAAAATTCACTTTAGGTCTAAGAGATGTTATTAGGGAGGAAGATGTTGTAACTGCCCCAACAATCGCATAGGCTGGATTTGAATTATAATTGGTTGCTTCGTTATAAGAGCAATCTAGAACTTGAACAGCATTCGACTTTAAAAGCAGCGGGCTATTTGCCGTTGCGGTGGTTAAGAGCGTTGTTAATACTGAGTCTACACAAAAAGAAGTGCTTTTTAGTGTGCCATCAGTATTTCTACCATTTGGAATTAATCCCTTAACCCCGGGTAGAACAAACAAAGTTTGTGCTATATAGCCAAAACCGTTAAACACTTGGTCTATTGCTGAAATTTGTGTTCCGTCTGTGGACACAAGAGCCAATGGGAAAGACATTCCTTCTCCCCAAGTTGTCCCACTATTATTTGTAATCTTACATTTATTATTAAATGTATCATACCAGAACATGTATGAGTATTGCGAAGGTTCGGTATCACCAGAGTAGAATAAGCTTATTGGAAACACTCTGATGATGTTTTCATAACGGCTATACCACACCATACATTTTTGACTATCTGTTCTTGTTGCGGTGATATCATTTGCAATCGTAACTGTATCAAATATTCCGACGCCATTTGGGACATATATTTTTGAACCTGCTTTTAATGTTAATGTGCCATCGTTTAATTCAAAGTGTATGTTTTGTGGAATTTGGGTTAAACAATTTGTGATATGTGAATAAAAATCATCCTTCATCATAATATTGTCGTTGCTTAGCTGCTGGCTGATATACGAAATTTTGGATAACACATTTTGAATATCGTCTTTGTTTACAATATCTTCGTATTTTGCATAAAATGTGTCCATTTTATCTTGCATATCTTTCAATACTTCCATCAGATAATTGGCGTCTTGATTCAAAAGCATTGGTGTTATTTTAGCGGTTGGTTGATAGTCTACAACACGCACCAAGGGCAAACTGCGTGCGATAGTTATATTGTCCAAACTGGTTGGCGCAATTTCAAATACCACTTTGCCACCAGTATATGGAATATCTGCATTTGAACCAGCAGATGTTCCGACGATGCTGTATCCAGTTGCTGTTGTACCATTTTTAGTGACAACGATATTTGTATTTTCAAAATAGGGAAAATTAAAAGTAAATTCGGTTGTTAAACCGTTTCCCATATATGATACTTTCTGCATTAAAACTCCTTTTGTTATAACAAAAAAAGCTCTCGCAAAAAGCGAGAGCAAATAAAAACAGCCGACATATACGTCCGCTGACATACTTGTTATTATATCACAAATCGTAAATTATTTCAATAATTTTGTTTGACGTCTTTTCGGCTCCAGATTTTTCAATAAATCAGTTGTTGTAAAGGAAAAAACATTAAAAAATCCGACAAAAGCGCCGGATTTCTAACAAAAATTCATTGGTTGGGGCGCACTCAATTCCCTCGGCATAAATGCCTGCGGGGCATTCCTGACGATTTGATAGCGTTTCACTTATCAAATCTACTCATTGTGGAACCGGCAACATACGTTGCAGATTACGAACAGTGGCTCTGACCAAAAATAAAACCGCCACAAGGGCGATTTAATTTCTGGTTGGGGTCGGCAAGCGAGATTCGGGCTATTTGCGCATGTGTTTTTGCAGTGATATTGTGTGTAAATCTGAAATAATATTTTTGCCTTTATAATTTTTTATAAATTTTTTAAATAATTCAATTTGTTTTATAAAGTCATCGACATTGATATACCAAGCATAGTCATATTTTGCAAATGGATCAAATGCGATTGTATCGATTTCTGTGCGATGTTTTTTTATCCATTTATATACCGTTTCAAAATCTATATATAAAAACATATGATTATATGCAACTGTATGTATTTCACGAACAGATAAAAACGCGTTAAAAAACCTGATATTATCGGCTGTTTTTATTTGTGGAATAATATTAGAATCTTTCATATATAAATAACTGTCATTTTCACAATCTGGTAATTTTATAATATATTCATCATTTTTACCTGGCGGGCAAATATAAATTGGAAGCAATATTTTTGATTGTAATAACAGAGCAAGAAAATATGCTAAACTTTCATTATCATTAAAAGTTATAAATTCAGCCAAAGCACTTGTTAATGTCCCACCTAAATAATCAAAATCCTTTTCTTTGCGAATAATACAGTAATCAAATTCATATTCAAAATCTTTGAAATGATTTTCATCCATTATATATGTTGATAAAGATTTTTTCGTCTTTTGCATTTTTAATCTGTTATTGTTTGCAGCCAGGTTTCTAAATCTTTTAATTTTAACGATTGCCCTAGTCCATTACAACTTTTGCAAAATTGTTTTTTATTTAATTTTGATAATTGTTCGCCAACATCTTTATCATTTAACCAAAAACCATAGTAATATCCAAATACCGGAACACCATTGGCAATGTGCTTTAATAATAATTCTTTATTTTTTGATAATGATTTTTGTGCAAAATCATCCCAATTCCAATGTTTGCTGTCGTTCGAGCGTTTGGTGTGATATGGATAATATTCCAACGCTAAAATATCAGTATCTTTTATCCCGAATTTATCCGTCTTTTTCAAAATATTGTCCCACCATTCACAATATTCACGATAAATATGTAAATTCATCCCAGTTGGTTTATAAAAACCATCCTTATCCATAGGGTATTCTGCCAAGCGTTTGTAATACTTTGGGTTGCCACCAGGATTACATAACAAAATTACAAGTTTAGGCGATTTTTCATTGCCAATTCGTGATACTTTATAATCATTTGACATGTTTACTATCCGTTTTTTGTGGGATTTCTATAAACAACGATTTGAACAAACCGTTTTTATCACCGGTGTCGCAAAAGTTACACCACAGGAATTCATAATCATTTTTTATTTCAAAACCAGGATGTTGTTTAATCCATTTCGGAATATGGTTTAAATCGTTATGTTGCCATTTTAAATTGCCATAAAGGTATTTCCCTTGCACAGTTCTAAAAGGATAACCCTTTGAATTATTTTTCCAATTCCCAGTCCAATAAAACTTATCGTTAGTTATCATAATGCATACCCCAGAAACAACTTGATTGTTTTCTACTAGTTGTTCTATGCGATTTATATCTTTCCAAAAATTATAGCCGTTTATATCTACGGCATTGTGGTTTTTTAATATCTTTTTTATTGGCAAACTAGTAAATCCGTATAATTGTTCTGACGGAATAATTTTGGTCTTATATTTCAGTTCAATTGGGTATAGATATTGTTTATAAACCAGCATAATATCAGTATAAATTATACGACCATTTTGCTCTATTGGAAACTCGAGTAAAATGGTTGCGGTACCATTAAAAATTTTTTCTAACTCCATTGCAAAAGAATGTTGAAAGTCCGCCTCTGACACAAAAAAACGATTTTTATTTTTCAAATTTAAAAATGCTTTTTTTATATTTTTGATAGCATCCATATCCTGCTCCTGTCACCGAAATTAGTGTAAAATAATAAAACAAAATTGTAAATATTATTTTATTTCGCCCGCACACCCCAACCACTTTGAATAAAAAGACCAGTTAGAGCAGATTCTCATTAGTTTTATAAGATTGTTGTTGGTTCGAATGTTTGTTTACATGATATAAACGGTTCGAAAGTGTATTCGAAGAGATAAAAAATGGAAATTTAACTTTCGAACTGAAAAAATTGCGCACGGATTGGCTCGGTCAGCTGAGCCGACACTGCGCCGCATTCGTTAGCGCTCAAACTACGCAAGGCTTGTTTTCGCTTACTCATAGTCGAACCTGTCACGCCAAAGGCGGACGATGTTTCAAATCAAACGGGCGTAACAAAGCCAATATTAAAACGCACCACAAGGGTGCGTTTGAATATTGGTTGGGGCGCACGGATTCGAACCATGATAAAGAGAACCAAAATCTCTTGTCCTACCATTAGACGACACCCCAATTGCGACATGAATTATATCTATCTTTGCGTTTTTTGCAAGAAATAAAATTAGGTTTATCGATATTTTATGTCAAATTCACGCTGAATGGCCAATTTGTTCATTGTTTGTTCGTACGCAATTTGTTCTGGGGTCTTGATATTGTTTTCAATCAGCATGTTATTTTGGCGTTTTATATATGCCTCTTTGGCCAGTGGGGGCAGGTCGGCTATATATTGACCTGTCAGGGTTGTAAAATATTCTGGTCGATATATACCATCCCACGATAAACGTATACGATCTGCATCCCACATACATGCCGCTGTTAAATCCTTGGCGATTTTACCATCGGAATGATTTTTAATTGCATTTATAATTTCTTCGACTGTTGCGCATGGAAGCATAGGATAGTTTTCATATAAAAACTTGCGGGCAAAAGGTACGGCCTTGCGTGCATGGTCATCGGATTGTGCACTGTTTGTGCGACGTATGTCGTGCAGTGCACATGCCAACATCACTGGCATCGGGTCGTACGCACATGTTATCGCTAAATCCAGTCCATATAAAACAGTTTGTTCGGTGTGTGTTAAACCATGATATCCAAATTCAGGCTGTTTAGATATCTTTTTTATTTTGGGCAAAATATCCTGATAGAATACTTTCGTGTAATATACTTTTGTTTTTGCGGCGTGTTCTGGGTCGGTTTGATTTTTGTGTCGATTAATTTTTTGTGTAAACAGTTGATTGTGGTGTGATTCTTCCAACATCAGTGCACGTTTGTGATTGTGCGACATATCATGTGCAGGCAATATTTCTGCTGGCTTATATGTTCTGGTGCCGGGGGTGCGTGTTTCTGTGCTCTGCATATCCTGTCTAATTACATTTTCAGGACGAAATACGATATATGATATATGGCCTGGGTCTTCATATTGATTTACATAATGAAATCCGTCATATCCAATAGATTCAAAATATTGAATCATTCGTTGGAACGCCAGATGGTATCTGTTTTCTCTGCTGGACGCAGGTGCATACAGGTTGTCAGACGCCAGTTCCTTGGTAATTTCTTCATGACTCAATTCGAATGGTTCGTTAAAAATATAGTCAAAAAAGTGTGGGATAAACCCCAGTTTTAAATCGTGTGCAATATGATATGCGGTAAATGATTTGTATGTATCCAAATCATGACATGCGGCAATGTCTTGCATTTCATACGTGTTGTGCAGATTCAGTCGTACCGGAATAATTTTTCTGTCGCCTATTTCTGACAACGGTGCTGTTGGTTGAGATGTACTTTTTAAATCGTCCATACCATTGAGTTTTTCTTTTTTTACAGTTGGAATCGAATCCAGTATAGTATCTGCCGCTTCGGCGGTGCCAAAGTGGGACAGGGGCCTAAATTGATTAAATTTTGCCCGGGTACCATGATAAAAAATCTCGTCTGTCAGTATAAAGCGTGTCATAGTGATATAAATATAGCACAAAAGCATAATTTGTCAATAATTTGTATAAAAAAATAAACTTTTTGAAAAAAAGTACTTGAAAAACATTCGTTAAAACATATAATAATTAAGATTTTTAATAAATCACAAATCCAAACCATTATAAAGGAAAATAAAATGGCACGCAAGGAATTTGTTCGTCTTATGGAATCTAATATCTGGATGTTGGATAAATATGCAGATAAACTGCGTATTGATCATGCACAATTATCTGGGTTCCCACGTCAACAGATGTCTATTTTAGTGCGCCTGCACCAGGGCGGTCGTGCACTATTAAAAGATATTGCACGTCGTGAATTTGTATCTGCCCCGAATTTGTGTGCTGTTTTTAGAAAGCTTGAGGCTGATGGGCTTGTCCTGCGTGTCGTTGACGAACATGATCGTCGCAATACGTGGTATTCTGTGACGGATCGTGGCGCAGAGTTAGCATCTGGGGCACTGGAAACATTTCGTAATGGTGTCGAAAAGATGTTTTCAGAATTGTCCAAGGAAGATGAAGCAGAATTAACATCTGCCTTAAGAACTATGAATAAAATTTTATCAAAGATGGAGCAACACTAACATGCATAAAATACGAATGGTATCTTTAATGGCGTTAATTTGTTTGTCGACTGCGCCAACATATGCAATTGATTTATCATTGTCTGATGCGGTATCAAAAATAACAGAACAGTCTCATGATCTGAAAAAAGCATCTGCAAATGTTCAGAAAGCAGAAGCGTCCCTGGACGCAGTTAACGCTAATCGCTGGTTTAAAATAGACGGTACAGCCGCATATACAAATATGGTAAATATTGAAAATCCATCAAAACCACGCATGATTGAAATTTCTGGTGATTTATTGGGCGAAATAGACGAAAGATTCAAAGATGGTTTTGCTTTTGAAATGCCAGATAATATGTTGACAGCCAGTGTTAATATTACCCAGCCGATTTATACATTTGGAAAAATTGGCAATGCTGTAAAATCTGTAAAATCTGCGATAAAGATGGCGGATGCATCATATGAACTTACCCGCCGCGAAGTGGAATATGCCGCTGCAAATTTATATTGGACGGCAAAAATGACAGATGAAATTGTAAAATTGTCAGAATCTGATTTGAATAATGCACGTGCTGCACGCAAACGCTTGACCGCCGCTGGTCGTGCCAATCGCAGCAATTTGGTTAAAATTGAATCTGATATTGCGTCCAAAGAAATTAATTTGTCCGATGCGAAATTTAATCGTGATACTGCGCATCGCATGTTAAAAATTATGGCAGGCATTGACCTTGAAGAACCATTGGTTTTGACAGATTCATTCCCTTCAACATTCGGCGAGTTAACTGCGTCACAAAAACTGGAAAATACGCCCCAGTGGGATATTTTGTCTGAACAGGTCGAAATGTATGAACGTTTGGCCCGATCTAAACGTGCTGATTCGTTGCCGACATTGGCCGCCACTGGCAGCTACAGTTTTAACGCCATTGGCAATGAATTTGACTCTATGTTTGATCGTTCTGGGTCACAATCTGTAAATGTTGGTTTGGCATTACAGGTTCCAATCTTCAGTGGTGGTTTAAATCGTGCCAACGCTACAATCGAAGCAATGAACGCCGAATCCGCTCGTCAAGATTTGGAAAAAGCAAAAAAATTAACTTCTGAACAGTATGATAACGCATTAAAACAATACAATCATTTGCGTGGCAATCTGGCTAAGTTAAAACAAGCACGTGATTTAGCGGCCAAAGCGTACCAGTTTTCCCAGGATCGTTTTGGCGCAGGTCAAACATCTGCTGTTGAATTGGCAGATGTTGCAGCTGGGCTGTATCAATTGGATATGGCATTGTTGAATATGAAATATAATATTTTAATGTCTGAACAATCTGTAAAAAAATTAGGTGAATAAAAATGGAAAAAATAGCAGAAAATTTAAAATCAAAAAAAATGAAACAGTTTTTTACAATCCTGTTGATTGCAGTTTTGGCGGGGTGGGTTGTATTTCGCTTTGCGGCGGTTGCGTCTGAAAATTCACGTCATGTATTCAATGCCGCACGTGTGGCTGCCGACCAGGGGGCCCCAGTCGAAGTAATAACAATCACACGCACAGACGGTATATTGCGTGAACCAATTTCTGTAAAAAATAATCGTGCATTGGTATCTGGTGCACGTGTTGGCAAATTACATGCGGGCCAAAAAATAGGCGAAGGTAAGATTACATCTGTATCCAGAAAAATAGACTATGACACTGGTATGCATGTTGTACGTACATCTGGCGTTTCAGATGGCCTGCAATTTGCAGAGGTTTCTGGTCATGGTTTCTTTATTCCTGTCTCAGCGATTGAGAACGGTACTGTCATGGTTGTTGACAATGGTGTTGCTGATATACGCACTGTCACTGTTTCTGATCAAGATGCCACAATGGCATACATCACTGATGGTCTAAATGATGGCGACAAAGTTATCTTGTCCAATGTCAAAGCCGGTGAAAAAGTTAAAGTTGTAAGAAAATAATTTTCGGGGGTGTAATATGTTAAAATTTTTTGTTCGCAGACCTGTCACAACATTAATGTTTGTTTTGTTTTGGGTGGTACTGGGGTTGGTATCATTCCCCAAGATGAACATTGAACGCACACCAGCGATTGATTTCCCAATTGTGACATCTACTTTTATTTATCCTGGTGCGGCACCTGCTGAAATGGAATCCCAGATTTTAAAGCGTGCCGAAGACGCAATATCAGAGGTTGCAGAATTAAAATCATTAACATCATACGGATATGAAAACAGCGGTATGGTCTTGGCGGAATTTCATCTGGGGGTAAACGTTAATGACAAGGCTTCAGAAATCAAGACAAAACTGGACGCTTTGCTATCAGAATTCCCAGATGATATGGAACAGCCTGTTGTTGAAAAATTAAATCCTTTGCAAGAAGCGGTTGTTGATATTGTTTTACAGGGTGCAGATTCACGTGACCTGGAAGAATATGTAGATAATATTTTATCAAATAAAATCACTGGTCTTTCTGGTGTTGCATCTGTATCTGTATTTGGTGGCACCGAACGTGCTGTGCGTATTGCAATGAATCCAGATTTAATGGCTGCACGTGGTGTGACGGTTATGGATGTTGTTGCGGCCTTGGGGAATCGTAATTTGAATGTTCCCGGTGGAAAGATTGAAAGTGGCACAAATTCATCGAATGTCCGATTTGTTGGTGAATTTGCATCTGTTGCAGAAATTGAAAATCTGCGTTTAACCACCGTCGAAGGTCATAACTTCAAACTGTCAGACATTGCGACTGTCACCGATGCGGCACGTGAAATAGAAACAGGTGCACGCTATAACGGTCAAAATGTTGTTATTGCATCTGTGGTCAAGGCATCAGACGGTAATGCAATCAAGATTTCAGAACAATTGCGCAAACGTATGCCTGAATACCAAGCAGACCTAAAATCCAGATTCCCAAATGCCGAAATGCAGATTGTATTTGATTCTTCGACATCCGTTTCCGAAGATACCGATGACACCATAAATTCGATTGTCTTGGGTGTTATTTTGACAGTTTTGGTGTTGTTGGCATTTACCCGCAACTGGCGTTCTACGGTCATTGCAGGTGTTGTTATCCCTGCATCATTGTTGGCTGGCTTTTTCTTCATGGAAGGTTCCGGTTTTACCGTTAATGCGATGACATTGTTGGCGTATTCAACAGCGTTGGGTACACTGGTGTCAAATGCGATTATTTTGATTGAATCTGCACTGCAAGAAATGCACAACGGAAAATCCCCAGAAGATGCCGCAATTGATGGTACCAAAAAAGTTGCTGTATCTGTGTTGGCTGGTGTTGGAACAAACGTTGTGGTGTTCTTGCCCTTGGCGTTTATGAGTGGTATTGCAGGTTTGTTTATGAACCAATTTGGTATGACTGTTGTATACTTAACTGTATTATCGTTGTTGTTCTCGTTTACATTAACACCAATGATGATTGCGAAATTCTTGCGTCTGACGGGCGATAATAAACAGGCCAAGAAATCTCAGCCCAAGAAAACAGCAAACACATCTGAAAATTCTGGTATACGAAAATGGTATGATTTCCAGCACAAGCATCCTGGCAAAGTATTGTTATTGGCGATTGCGATTTTGTTTGGATCTTCGATGTTGATGAAATTTGTTGGTAATGAATTTTCTCCATCGACTGATGCAGACGAAATAACTATCACTGCACGTGCCCCCATGGGTGCCACATACGAGAAATCAGAATCCATTGCCGCCCAGATTGAGCAGCGTTTGGAAAAGTTTGATGAAGTTAAATCACTGTCTGTAAAAATCGGCGAACGTGGTTTGCAGAATATCTCGGTTAAGGTGGAATTAGTCGATGCATCAGAACGCAGCCTATCAGACAAAGAACTGGCCCAGGCAATGTTGCCAGAAATATCTGATATCCCCGATGCAGAGGTTCAAATTCGTGCAGGGCAATCTTCATCTGCGGGTGTGTCATCTGACTTGGTTCTGAATGTGTATGGACCAGACGACACCAAACGTGAAGCATATGCCGCCCAGATTATTGATATGGTAAACCAGATACCCGAAGTGCAATCGGCGGTTCGTGCACAGCAAATACCTGCAAACGAATTCAGATTTGTCCCTGACGAAGAAAAAATGAATTTCTGGGGCGTTCAAAATTCATATGCTGGAACAACATTGCGTACCGCCTTGTTTGGAAATGACACATACAAATACAAAGAAGGTGGCGAAGAATACCCAATTATTTTGGAATTTGACGATGCGTTTAAAACAGCTGCGCTGTTTGAAAATGTATACGTAAATTCACAAAAGGGTATGGTCCCATTATCTGAATTGGGTCGTGTTGAAAGCACTGCTGCCACCCCAGATATACGTCGTAAATCTAAAAACCGTTTAACAGAAGTTGATATTAATATTGGTAAATCGACAATGGGTCCTGTCCAGGCCAAGATTCAATCAAGCCTAAATAAAATCGACTGGGAAGACGGTTATCGTGCTGAATTCGGCGGTATGTCTGAAATCCAGGGTGACACCACATCAGAAATTGGAACAGCATTCTTGCTGGCTACGATATTAACGTTTATGTTGCTGGCTGCTATTTTGAATTCTTTGGCGCATCCATTTACAATTGCAACATCTATTATCACCAGTTTTGCAGGTGTGTTCGTATTGATGTTCTTGTCTGGTGCGACAATGAATATTGGTGCAATGTTGGCGTTTGTTATGTTGGTTGGATTGGTTGTAAATAATAACATTTTGGTATTGGAACCAACGATTAATCGTGTTGCATCTGGTGAAAAAGCATATAACGCACTGTGGACAGAATTGATGGATAAAAAGAATATGGTTCTTATGACATCTATTGCTGTTATGGCCGGGATGGTTCCGCAATTATGGTCTGGCGACGGTATGAAGGTAGCCATGGGTGCGGTTATGATTGGTGGTATGTTGGCCAGTCTTATCTTTACATTCACGTTGACCCCAGCGCTATTCTTCCTGATGGAAAAGTTGCGCAACTGGCGTCCACGTTTGCATAAATAAAAGACCGCCCATATGGGCGGCTTTTTATTGTTTTAATCTTTTATATAATGCCAGTGGTGTTTGAACAAATATATTATGCATATTTATTGTTCGTTTGGCCAGATCTACGCATGAATATGCTGTTCGCATATTAAAATCATATGGTACATCAATTCCATTGATATAAATAAATTGCCAACCATGTGCTTTTAATATTTTTAAATCACGTGTGCCCAGTTTTATTTTTTCGACATATCCCGGGCGTACAAATTGATACATAATCAAAAAGCGTCCGTCTGGAATGATTGGTGCCACATGTTTAAATTTTCTGCATACCAATTGTGCAAATTTTTTTGATGTCTTGTTTGAAAATGCGATTATTATCATGACTTAAAATCCTTGTAATTTTATTCAATCCATCCACGCTGTTTAGCGGCATGTTCCAGTGTATGCATTGCGCGTCTCCATTGATCAGCTGCACGATTTTCACGCCATATATACTGGTGTGGGGCACGTCTTTTGTCGCCAAATTGTTTCATCACAGATAACTGTTCATCGGTCAGTTTTCCCGACAGATATAATTTAGTAATCAGTGTTTCAACATCAACCAGTTCGCACGCACGTTTGGCGGCTCTTGCCCCATTTTGTACAAATCCGTTTCTGACAGATTGCGAATACAAAAACCAGAACCACAGTTGTTCTGCGCTTTGGAATTTTTCTGTATAATATAATGTTTGTGTTTGTGTCATGCCTACATCTCCTTTGTTTTTTTTGTATGTTATGATTTATATCCTAAAAAATCGACATTGGTAAATATTACAACCTATGATTGAAATTCGAATCGAAAACCTGATTCGTGTAAATGTTTTGTTGTGCTCGATACGAATCGATAAAAACACTAATAATCATCACTGTGTTTGCCCGAATAAAAAAACAAGCGCCCAAACACTGGACGCAAATATACACATATAAAGACAAGCATACTTATATAACCCCTTATTAAAAATAAAACCCACCAATCGGTGGGTTTATATAGTTAGTATTATTGCTTTTACAATATAGGCGGGAAACAGTCGCCACCCGCTTCTGGACAGCAATTAAAGCCCTGTTCGCCCATATCTGTATATATTTCGCCCGCACAGCAACCATTTGCATCTGGCAGACTGCCATCTTCGCATGTCAAGACTGGTGCAACAGCAGACTCTTCCACAACTGGGGCTGGTGTTTCCTGGAATGGATTTTCGATATATCCTTCGTCATCATATGTCAACCCCAGAACCTGTTCATTATATGCCTGGTCGCCCTGAATTCCTGTCAGACCAGTGTTTGTATTTTGTACACTGTATGTATCCTGGAATTTTTGCTGTTGGCTTTGGAATAGCGCATCTTGTTTTGCCATATTTATTGCCTTGTACTGATTTGACTGGCAATAGAACAGAATTGTTCGATAATCATAACCGCCGCATTCCCCGTCCTTTTTACAGCTGTCAACAACATCACCATTTTCTGTACAGAATTCACTGACTGCGAACGAGCGTACCTGGCCAACCCATGAACCATCATTATAGTCCGCTTCTGCATTATGTTCCCAATCTGCACGCTTTTTAGAACCATATTCAGCAACAGCACATTTTTTATCTGATGACCCCGGTGCCCCACATGTGACCATTAAATCAACGGGTGAATAAACATTAATACGTGTGCCCGCTGCAATTGTGAATGGCGGAACGGTATTGTCCATCATATCAACCAGTAATTTTTGCGCAACCTGGTTCCATGTGGTGATGATTTCATTTTTTGCCAATTCAGATGATCGCACTGTACCGCTTTGCACCACTGTATTGTTATCCAGGTCAATTTGATTAACAAATGCATCTGTCACTGGCGCAATCAGATTCACCGCCGCTGGTACAATTGCGGTCAACATTGGCATAAAAAACTGTTCCAAATAATCGGTGCTGCCGTATCCTGGAACACCAACACGCCCCTGGGAATCGGCTGAAAATGGATCTTTTTTGCCGCCCTTGAAATTAAATTCGACCCCATTTGGTAATACAAACTGGTACCAATTAATCTGCATACGGCCAATCGATGTATATGGCCCAGGCAACTTACCTGTCACATATCCCAACATCATTGTACCTGTTGGAATAATTACATTACGACCACTGTCTGAATAAACATTGCGATCAACGGTTGCACGCACTGGCACGCCCTGGGCCAATGCTTCTGCGTCTGCACGAACATCTGAAACGATTGTTGCAGGAATCGGTTTATATTGACGCAATAAAAATTGTCTGTCGTGAATCTTGCTGGAAACAACGGTATCTTCCCCAGATGATTCATATTCTACATCTGGTTCTGGTGCAAGTGTTAATCCGGCAAATGCGGCAAAACCCTCGCCGCCCAAACGGCCCATCCCACCAACGTTTTCTGGTTTTTCTGATGTTGTCTGTTCAATTGATTGTTTTCCAATGCTGGTCAATTCCGGCAAGATTCCATTAGTTATTGTTGCATATCCAATATGATCGGCGTCTGTGCCGATTTTCTTAGATGGATTTTTTATATCTGTAATAATACCATTGTCTGGATTGTAAACCCCTGTGGCGTCTTCACAATTTTTATCAGAAAAAGGATGGAAATAGTACGCCCCGGCCTTTGGTTTTATCCAACCGATTTGTCTTCCTGAATTATCATATCCTGGGAATGCAAAATCTGAACACCCTTCTGATGCGGTTGGGGCTTTTCTTTCTGTCACTGTACCAAATGGCTTGGCCGGTGCAATCAGATCCAGTTCAGGCTCTTCCTCATCTTCCTGAAACTCTTCTTCTGCTTCCTTGACAACAATTTTTTCAACTGGTTTTTCGATAATTTTTTCAACAACCTTTTCGATAACAACAGGTTCTGGCGTTTCCACCTTTGGGCTGGTTGCCCCCAGTACCATTGTATATTTATATGTTTTTTTCATTTCTTCGGGTTGATTTACCCCATGCCAATCAATAAACAGTGGAACGGCCTTGGCACTCATTGCGGTGGTTGGTGCATAATCAATCGTTATCGTACATGCAAACTGTTGATTAATCTCGCCTGCATTTGTGCAGCCTGTATTAACAGATAATCCATTTATATCCTGGGTTCTGCGTACTGCAACAATTTTAATGGGCCCTGTGGCAGAAACCTTCAGCGTCTGGGTTTTTGCCTGTCCAACAATAACGTCTGCCCAATCTACGGAATCTGGGGAAATCAACAGTTCTATTGGTGTGCTGTCAACTTCTTCTATCTTTTCTTCTTTCTTATCACCTGTTAACAACAGCGTTAACAGTATCAGCACCACAACAAATGCGACCCCCATCAACAACCATTGAATCCGTTTTGGGGTATTATTGCGCCAATCCGCAAATGACTTTTTTATTTTATTCATATGTATACGCACCCATTTTGCACAACATTACTGGATTCTTACAACGCTGCAACTTGCACCGCTAAACTTCAATAATTGGTCACATAACTTTTGTGCTGTATCAATATCAGCCAACGGCCCAATGCGCAAACGATACAGGCGTGCTGATGTTGATTCTGAACCCAATTCACCGACCCCCTGTTCATCAACAGCAAAGAATACCATGTCCTTATACGGTGCCAACAAACCTGCGCCGTCACTGCCACTAAATTTTGCTAGCATCCCTGTCCAATAATCATTCAATGCCTTGACCGATGGATCCGCTTTCAGTTCAACTGCAACACCACTTTGGTTGCTGCTGATTAATGGGATATTTGATTGTGGTAGATATGCCCCTGCGGTGTCACGCTGTGTTGGTACCATTGTCATTGCGGTTGATGCACCTGTTGTTGTACCTGCCGAATAACCCGCTGGCATATACATCCCTGCACCTGTGGCTGCGGCAACTGACCCATTGCCAACAAATGTTGGTGTTGTGGTATAGTTGTTTGCATTCATATTCATTGCCGCCATGTCCATATTGTATGCGATGTTGTTCAGCGACTGGTTGCTCATCATGCTTTGTGCAACATTTGCCTCTGCCAATGCCATCACAGATGCTGTATCGGCAATCAAGAATGGCTTTTCACGTTTTTTGATACAGACAATACGTTGCCCACTGCGTAAAACCATGTCGCCCACTGCTTCTACGATTAACAAACGCCCATCTTCGCCATCTGTACGGAAACCAACCGGGGATTCGCCACCTTCAACCAACAGTGACACAACCGGACGCTGCGTCATGGAAATAACCTTGTCACCAAAGTCAATATAGGTAAATATACGATCACGCCATACACGTTCTGGTGCGATAACATAATCGTCTGGGTTTGGAACAAATATATCCAAATCAAATCTAAACTCTGATGGGTCAATCTTCATAGATTTTATCCATCCATAATCTTCGCCATCTGTGCCAACAACACTTGATGTTGTTGCTGGTTTGTTGAATATAGATTTCATACCGCTGCCTGTAGCAGAGCTTGCGCTTGCGTTTGGCAGTGTTGCATTATTATCTAAAATGACATCTACCTGTGAATATGTGACCTCTGATGAATTTGATGGTTCTGCCCGCAGATAGAAAACATATTTGTTTCCTGATTTACCTGTGACAATCATGTTCGTATCTGCACCCATATTAGATGGTGTTGGCGAAATGAACATAGTTTGGTCGCCGACTTTTGTTCCTACCTCAAACAATGTGTCGTCACCAATAACAACATCTGCAATTTGTTCGCCGTTTGGCACTGAAACCATTGTCACCATGCCGTTGCGCAATTTCAATGGCAAGACACTGCCCTTGGACCAAGACAGTTGTGCGTATCCAGGCTTCGTACTGCCACTGGCCATATTTGCACTTGGGTTGTCCCATGGGTTCGTATAAGCCATGGCGCCATCAACAAATGGAAGGCCCAAAACAATCGCCATACACAATACAGAAACGTTAAATTTCCAATTCTTTACCAACGTCATACCAACTTCCTTCCGTTTTTTTTACATGCTTATCAGAACCGGTTCAGTGGATCTGTTTTATCTTCTGTGTCGCCGTCTACAGACTCTATTGTATACTGTGACACACGAATCCCCAATGGGTTGTTCAGACGATCTGTCCATTGAACTTTTGCGGATTCATCTATTTCTAGTCTCAACACAATTGTATAATCTTTTGCTGCCACCTGTCCATCACTATTTTCACAAAACTGGCGGAATTTTACAGCATACATATCTTTGCCACGTGGTGTAATTGCGCCTGTTTCAAATTCGACAGGGCATTTCAGTTCAAACCCAGGAACTTCATTCATTAATGCTGTCCACATGCGTGTTTGTGCAAAATCATTAAAGACTTCATCGCTTGACCATGCACGAACGGCTGCACCTGGGGTGTTTGTCCATTTTTTTCGCATAACATTAATGTTTGCAGAAATTTCATTGCGTGCCTTGATGTATTCACGTATAAAGCTGCGCTTATATAAATCCAGATTTTTATCTGCTGGTGGCATTTCGTGCAGTGTCACCTGCAATGTATGGCTGGGGCGTGTCATCAAAAAGAATATCTGTGGTCTGTTCAGTGGGAACATTTTGTACAGCGTTAAAACCATTACGCCCAGCACAACCATGGCCGTCGCCAGCACCAGCGTCATCAATCTGGACAGTAAAATTGGCGGTTCTATGCGGTTTTGCACTAAAATCTCCCCCTTGATTACATGGATTGTAGACAAAAAACACACGCATGTGCAAGAAAAAATTTGCAAAATCAAAAAAGTAAAAAAGAAAAATGTTTTTATGCTTAAAAATCTCCTTGCGCCAAAAAATTAAAAGTAATATAATATTTCCGCTTGATTTTTTGTATTTGTGTGCTAACCTGTCGCAGACTATGGGTGCGCACGCGGTGCAAAGACAGGGTTGTTGATATCCACAGGGGCATAGTTCAACGGTAGAATATCGGTCTCCAAAACCGCGGATGAGGGTTCGATTCCTTCTGCCCCTGCCAAATTCCAAAACGCAACACGTTTGTGTCTTGGAATTTGGCAAAAAAAGGTGGGCAGAAAATCGAACCCGAGGGAAATAATGGTGTTGGGTTCGCATACGAGTAGGATTTTGCAAGTGTAACGATGCGAAATCGGTACGAGTGGTGAGCGAATGCGAACATTCCTTCTGCCCCTGCCACTGATAGTTAAGATTTTTATAAAAAGTGGATGTGTTTTATGAAGAAGATACTGGAATATATTAAATCTGTACGTCGTGAATGGTTTAAAATTGTTTGGCCGTCACGTGATACTGTTGTGCATGCAACTGTCATGATTCTGGTGTTTTCTGCCATTGCGGCGCTGTTTTTCTTTGCGGTGGACAGTGTGCTGGGGGCGATTGTTAATTGGATTTTTTAACATATTTGGCAAAGGAAGCGTAAATGGAAGAAAAAATGCAATGGTTTGTTGTTAACGTTCATACTAGCTGCGAAGATAAAGTGGCACGTGGTCTACGTGAACAGATTGATAAGCGTCGTTTGAATGCTTACTTTGGTGAAATTTTGGTTCCAACACGTGAAGTGACCGAAATCAAAGGCGGCAAACGTGTTAAAACAGAAAAAAAGTTTTTTCCTGGCTATATCGTTGTTCAGATGGTTATGAACAATGAAACGTTTACATTGGTTCGCCAAATACCCCAGGTTGTTATGTTTTTGGGCGCCAAAAATAAACCAATTGCGGTCAGCGAAGAAGAAGCACGTCGCCTGATGAAACAGGTCGAAGAAGGTGCGGTTGCAATGGATGATATTGAATATTCTGTTGGTCAAGAAGTGCATGTAATCGATGGTCCATTTGCTGGCTTTAACGGTATTGCATCCGAAGTAGACAATGTAAAACAAAAAATGACTGTGACGGTTCTGGTGTTTGGTCGTGAAACCAGCATGGAATTGGAATTTGAGCAGGTTGAAAAAGTTTAATTGACGTAATGTCAAAAAGTTTTTTGTGGTTTTCTGAAAAATATTCAGTAAAATCACAGGACACGTGGTAGATACGCCATATCGTACCACGACACAAACGAAAAAAAACGGAGTGAAAAATGGCAAAGAAAGAAGTTAAGGGATTGGTCAAATTGGTCGTCCCTGCAAAACAGGCAAATCCTGCGCCTCCAATCGGTCCGGCGTTGGGTGCTGCTGGTGTTAACATCGCAGAATTCTGCAAACAGTTTAACGATAAAACATCTGATAAAGAACCAGGAATGCCAATTCCATGTATTATCACTGTTTACACAGATCGCAGTTTCGAATTCATTATGAAATTGCCACCTGTATCGTATTATATTAAAAAGGCATTGAAACTGAAAATCGGTTCTCATAAACCTGGTCGTGACTTTGTTGGTACATTGACCCAAGCCCAGGTAAAAGAAATTGCCGAAGCGAAAATGCCAGACTTGAATTGCTCTACCATTGAATCTGCTATGAATATCGTTGCGGGTCAGTGCCGTTCTATGGGCGTAAAGGTGGAGGAATAATATCATGAAACTGACAAAGAAACAGCAAACTTGGAAAAATTTGGACACAGACAAAGTTTATACTTTATCTGAAGCCGTTGAAGCATTGCGTCAATATGCATCCAAGAAATTTGATGAAACATTGGAAATTGCTATCCGTTTGGGTATTGATGTGACCAAGGCAGACCAGAACATTCGTGGTATGTTGTCCTTGCCAAATGGTACTGGTAAAACTGTACGTGTTGCAGTATTTACAGAAAATTCAGCAGATGAAGCAAAAAAAGCTGGTGCCGACGTTATTGGCGGCCAGGATTTGATTGATTCTGTTGCGGCTGGCAATATCAATTTTGATCGTGTTATTGCAACACCAGACATGATGCCAAAAATGTCAAAGATTGCACGTGTCTTGGGGCCTAAGGGTTTGATGCCGAATCCAAAATTGGGTACGGTTACAAACAATGTTGCAGATGCAGTAAAAACTGCAAAAGCAGGTCAGATTGAATATCGTGCTGAAAAGAAAGGTATTATTCACGCAGGTATTGGTAAAATGTCATTTACAACTGATGCATTGGTTGAAAATGCAAATGCACTGATTGATCAGTTGAAAAAGATTAAGCCTGCATCATCTAAGGGTCAGTATATCTTGGGTATATCCGTTGCGACAACCCAGGGACCAGGCCTGAAGGTAGAAGCAAAATAATTAATTGCGACAATGGAAAATTCCATTGTCGCAAAAATAGATTTCTGTCCAAGACTGATGGTGTGACGAAAATGTTGCTTAATTGCCATCATAGACAAAGAAAAAATTCTTTGGGGCAGGAACCAAAGCCCCACCTGGGCGAACCCCAGATGGAAAGTTAACAAAACAGAAGCTTGAAGGAAATAAAGATGAAACGCGAAGAAAAATCAGATCTGATTTCAGCGTTGCAGTCGTCCCTGAAAGATGCAAACGGCGTTTTCGTAATTGAAAACCATGGTTTGACAGTAAAAGAATTCGAAGGCCTGCGTAATGAATTGCGCCCATTGGTTTCCGTATTCAAGGTTGTCAAAAACCGTTTGATGAAATTGGCGTTAAAAGACACCGATTTCGAACCTGTGTCTGATATGTTGAAACGCCCAACAGCGGTTGCGGTTGCAACTGATGGTTTGGCGGTCACCAAAGTATTGGCAAAATTTGCAGAAGAACATCCAAATTTGACAATCCTGGGTGGAAAAATGGACGCAGACGTTCTGGATCGTGACGGCGTATTGCAATTATCCAAGCTTCCTTCCCTGTTGGAAATTCGTGGCACAATCGCACGTATTTTGGTCGAACCAGGCTCTCGCTTGGCACGTGTTTCCGCAGAGTATGGAAAAAAAGAACAATAAAATCAGAATATTTTATTCTGACCTAAAACAAAAATTAGGAGTAAAAAAATGGCAGACATTCAGAAATTAGTTGAAGAATTGTCAAAATTGACCGTTTTGGAAGCAGTTGAATTGTCCAAAGCGTTGGAAGAAACATGGGGCGTAAGCGCTGCTGCTGCTGTTGCAGTTGCTGCTGGTCCAGTTGCTGCTGCTGCAGAAGAAAAGAGCGAATTTGATGTTGTGTTGGCAGAAGTTGGCGCAAACAAATTGGCTGTTATCAAAGCAGTTAAAGACATCACAGGTTTGGGTTTGAGCGAAGCAAAAGCTTTGGTTGAATCTGCACCAAAGGCAGTAAAAGAAGGCGTTGCAAAAGATGAAGCTGAAAAAATGAAAGCTACAATCGAAGCCGCCGGTGCCAAAGTTGAATTGAAATAATTCAACCCGAACCGATTGGTTCAAAAAAATCAGTCATATGCAAATATGACAAAAACGCCGCCCGTGTGGGATGAAAATCTCATGCGGGCACAAAGGCGTAAAAGACGAAAGTCAAAAGAACAAGACAAAAGCAGGGCAAAAAGGAGATTGTTAAATAAATTGTGGCAAGATAATTAAAGAAGAAACAAAAATTTTTATGCAGGATGTATGTCATACATTCAAATAAAAATTTGCAGTTAATTATTTAATTATCTGATATCTTTGATAAATTTTATTCACAATTTGTTTAAGAATTTTCTTTTTGCCCTGCTAACGTTTGCACAAAACGCACAGAAAAAAAGGATTAAGACCCATGGCAGTTATCCAGAAATTTAGAAAATCTTTTGGTAAAAGTTTTTTGCAAACTCCGCTTCCTGATTTAGTTGAAATTCAATACGATTCCTACAAAGATTTTTTGCAGGCTGACGTTGCGCCACAGAACCGTAAGAATATCGGTTTGCAGAACGTATTTTCGTCTATGTTCCCAATCAAAGACTATGCCGGCATTGCCGACCTGGAATTTGTAGAATATACATTAGACAAGCCTGTATACAATGTAAAAGAATGCATGCTGCGCAATATGACATATTCCAGCAAGCTGAAATTGAAGCTGAGATTGATTTTATGGGATGTCGCAGAAGATGGTAAAAAAACACTGCGTGACATCAAGGAACAAGAAATATTTATGGGCGAAGTGCCACTTATGACAGAACGTGGCAGCTTTATCGCATCGGGTGTTGAACGTGTTATTGTATCCCAGATGCATCGTGCCCAGGGTGTTGTGTTTGCAACAACCAAAGAAGCCAAAGTTGCTGGAAATCCGATTACTTATACTGCACGTATTATTCCAGAACATGGTTCATGGATTGATTTCGAAGAAGCCAAAGGCGTAATCTATGTACGTATTGATCGTCGCCGCAAAGTTCCTGCGACTGTTCTGTTGCGTTGCTTGCCTGCGGCCGAAGATGAAAAGAAATGGTTGGCAGAACCACGCAAGACATCAATTCGTGGTATGAGTGACACAGAAATCTTGTCTACATTCTATAATCGCATTGGATTAAAATTCGATGGCAAATTATGGGTTGGTGACACTGCATCATTCCAGGGATTGGATAAATATCGCCTGAATTATGATTTGATTAATCCAAAAGATAAAAAAGCGTTGGCGTCCAAGGGTGATCGTTTGAACGCAAAACGTATGAAAAAGATTATGGATGCATCCAAAACATTTGGTTTGCTGCCAGAATCTTTGATTGGCGAATATCTGTTTGATCCAATCATGAATGGTGACGAAGTTGTAATGCCAGCTGGCACAGAAATCACCGAAGAAGTCTTGAATGATTTGGATAAAATGAATGTCAAAGAAATCAGTTTGATTTCTATTGATAACACAACAATCACTTCTCATATGCGTAATACCCTGTTGGCTGACAAGACAACAAATCGTGAAGAAGCATTGATTGAAATCTATAACATTATCCGTCCAGGCGAACGTCCAACACTGGAAGCGGCAATTAATCTGTTCATGCGCCAAGGTTTTGAACCTGCATACTATGATTTGTCTGCGGTTGGTCGTTTCAAGATGAACAAGCGTTTGAAAATTGATTCTGGCAAAAAACCAGAAGATGAACGTCTGTTGACCAAGGCTGACTTCTTGGCGGTATTAAAGACATTAACAAATATTATCGACCGCAAAGATACTGTTGATGATATTGATAATCTGTCAAATCGTCGTGTTCGCACAGTTGGCGAATTGCTGGAACAGAATTTCCGTACAGGTATGATACGTATCGAACGTCTGGTTCGTGAAGCGTTGTCCAGTCCAAACATTGCCAATATGCAACCACAAGATGTTATCAATGTAAAACCATTGATGTCATTGGTATCTGAATTCTTGGGAACATCACAATTGTCCCAGTTTATGGACGCATATAATCCATTATCAGAATTGGAACACAAACGTCGTATATCGGCCTTGGGGCCAGGGGGCTTAAACCGTGATCGTGCTGGCATTGATGTTCGTGACGTTCATCCAACACACTATGGTCGTTTATGTCCAATTCACACCCCCGAAGGTGCAAATATTGGTTTGATTAACCATTTGTCATCATATGCACGTGTAAATCCATATGGGTTTATTGAAACACCATATTACGTTGTAGAAAACGGCAAAGTGACCGACAAAATGGTATATCTGACAGCAGATGAAGAATTGGGTCACAAAATTGCCCAGGGTAATACCCCAACTGCACGTGACGGTAAATTAACCGAAGATACGGTCACAGCACGTGTTGACGGCGAATTTACAATGGTTCCAAAAGAAGAAATCGACTTAATCGACGTTGAACCACGCCAGGTGGTATCTATTGCCACAGGTTTGATACCATTCGTTGAAAACGACGACGCGAACCGTGCACTGATGGGATCAAACATGCAACGCCAAGCGGTTCCATTATTGCGTGTCCAGGCACCATTGGTCGGTACCGGTATTGAACGTGAGGTTGCACGTGATTCCCGTACCGGTAAGGTTGCAAAACGCAGCGGTATAGTTGAATCCGTAGACGCAAACCGTATCGTGGTTAAATGTATGAACAGCCGCAATGTTGTAACTGGTGTAGATATCTATAATTTGGAAAAATTCGAACGCAGCAACAGTGAAACAATCGTTCACCAAAAACCATTGGTTAAGGTTGGCGACAGAATTTCTGCGGGCGACATTATTGCTGACGGTTCATCTATGAACTATGGTGAATTGGCATTGGGACGCAATGTATTGGTTGCGTTTATGCCATGGCGTGGATATAACTACGAAGACTCAATTGTTATCTCAGAAAAGATTTCTCGTGACGACGTATTTACATCTGTAAAAATCGTTGAAAAAGAATTCAAGGTTCGTGATACCCAATTGGGCCCAGAAAGCTTCACACGTGATATTCCAAACGTCAGCGAAGAAGCATTAAAGAATCTGGACGAATCCGGTATTATCTATGTTGGTGCACGTGTAAAACAGGGCGACATCTTGGTTGGTCGTGTTTCTCCGAAATCTGAAACATTATTGACCCCAGAAGAAGCACTGTTGCGCAACATCTTTGGTGAAAAAGCCCTGAATGTAAAGGACACTTCACTGCGTGTTGGACCAAACGAAGAAGGTACAGTTATCGGTGTTAACGTCTTGACCCGTCATGGTGTAAAGAAAGACGAACGTACCCAGATGATTGAACTGCAAAAAATCGAAAAGATTAATAAAGACCGCGAAGAAGAAACAAACATCATCGAAAAAGGCTTTGCCGACCAAATCTTCCAAATTGCAGAAGGTATGGTTATCGAAAACGGTACAGGCAGCTTGAAACCATTTATTGGTAAAAAACTGACCGCCGAAGTATTCGAAGGCATCCGCCCATCTGATGTTAAAAAATTGGTCGTTAAAAACAAAGAAGCACAAGCAAGAATTGATGAACTGCGTGAACAGCACGTTCTGAAATTAAAGCAGTTGAACGAAGAAGCCGATGCAGAAGTTGCCAAGGCAACAGAAAGCAATTCATTGAATGCCGGTGTCTTGAAAGAAGTCAAGGTTTACATTGCGCACAAAATGAAATTGCAGCCTGGTGACAAAATGGCGGGTCGTCATGGAAACAAGGGTATCGTATCCAAGGTTGTTCCTGTTGAAGACATGCCACATTTGGCGGACGGTACCCCTGTTGACATCGTTTTGAATCCATTGGGTGTGCCATCACGTATGAACATCGGTCAGATTTTGGAAACTCACCTTGGTATGGCTGCCCGCACACTGGGGGCACAGATTGGTGCTGTTCTGGATGAAGTAAAGGCAAAACGTGCCGTCACAGACGATTTGCGCACAATCATGGGCAAGGTATATGGCAAAGAAGTATCTGAAAAACTGGAAAAAATGACAGATACAGACGTTCGTGCCCAGGCCGCCTTGTTGCGTGACGGTGTTCCAATGGCGACACCAACATTTGACGGTGCAACCCCAGAAGACATTCGTTCAATGTTGAAATTGGCAAAATTACCAGAAACAGGTCAGTTTGACTTGTACGACGGTATGACAGGTGAAAAATTTGCACGTCCTGTGACTGTTGGGGTTATGTACATGCTGAAACTGCATCACTTTGTTGATGAAAAGATTCACGCACGTTCAATTGGTAACTATTCATTGGTCACACAACAGCCATTGTCTGGTAAAGCCCACATGGGTGGCCAGCGTTTGGGTGAAATGGAAGTGTGGGCACTGGAAGCCCATGGTGCAGCCCACCTGTTGCGTGAAATGTTGACGGTAAAATCTGACGATATCACTGGCCGAAACAAGATGTATGAATCCATCATTTCTGGCAGCAATGATATCCAGACCGGAACCCCAGAAGCATTCAACGTATTTGTACGCGAATTACGTGGATTGGGTCTGGCAATGACACCAAAGAAAGTAGATTAGTTGTTAGCATTGGTGTGGGCATCATACCCACACCCTAACCACTAGCCACTAACAACTAAAAACTATTTTATAAGGAGCAAAATATAATGAGCAATATGTTGCAAAAGATATTTGGACAAATTGAAACAAAAGAACAGTTTGATGCATTGCGTATTACAATTGCATCACCCGAAGAAATACTGTCCTGGTCACATGGTGAAGTTAAGAAACCAGAAACAATTAACTATCATTCATTGAAACCAGAAGCCGAAGGACTGTTCTGCCAGCAGATTTTTGGTCCGGTCAAAGATTATGAATGCGCATGTGGTAAATATAAGCGTATCAAATTCCGTGGCGTTGTTTGTGAACGCTGTGGGGTAGAAGTTGGTCCATCTGCGGTTCGTCGTGAACGTATGGGGCATATAAAATTAGCGATGCCTGTTGCGCATACATGGTTCTTGCGTGAAGGTAAAATCGCAACACTGTTGAACAATTTGCCTCAGAAGAAATTAGAACAAGTTATTTCATACGATGCATATATCGTTATTGAACCAGGTTTAACAAATCTGAAGTTGTATGATGTTATCAGTGAAGACGAATACCAGGCTGCTGTTGAAGAATTTGGTGCAGATGCATTTCACGTTGGTATCGGTGCCGAAGGTGTACGCAGTATAATTGAAAACCTGGATATGGGTGATGAACGTACACGCCTGCGTGCTGAATTGGCTGATACAAAATCAGAAGCAAAACGTAAATCAATTATTAAACAATTAAAATTGGTTGAAGCATTCTTGGATTCCAAGACAAATCCAGCATGGATGTTGCCAGATGTTATTCCTGTTACACCACCTGATATGCGTCCATTGGTGACATTGGATGCAGGTCACGTTGCGGCATCTGATTTGAATGATTTGTATCGTCGTGTTATTATCCGTAATAACCGTCTGAAGCGTTTTATGGAAATGCATGCCCCAGATATCATCGTACGTAACGAAAAGCGCATGCTGCAAGAAGCGGTTGATTCATTGTTCGATAACGGGCACAAGGCACGTCCAATGGTTTCCCAGAACCGTCGTCCATTGAAATCATTATCTGATTCATTGCGTGGTAAATCTGGTCGTTTCCGTATGAACATGTTGGGTAAACGTGTTGACTATTCTGGTCGTTCGGTTATCGTATCTGGTCCAACATTGAAACTGCACCAGGTAGGACTTCCAAAAACAATGGCATTGGAATTGTTTAAACCATTTGTTTATGCACGCTTGCTGGCGGGGGATTATGCGAACACACTGAAAACAGCCCGCAAAATGGTTGAAAACGGCGAAGATGTTGTATGGGAAATCTTGGAAAAGGTTATCTATGAACACCCTGTACTGTTAAATCGTGCACCGACATTGCACCGTTTATCACTGCTGGCATTTGAACCAGTTTTGATTGAGGGCAAGGCAATCCGTCTGCATCCATTGGTATGTAAGGGCTTTAATGCTGACTTTGACGGTGACCAGATGTCTGTTCACGTTCCAATTTCATTAGAGGCACAATTAGAAGCACGCACATTGATGTTGTCATCGAACAACGTTTTGTCACCTGCAAACGGTGAACCAATGATTGTTCCATCCCAAGACATGGTATTGGGTGTTTACTATATTTCATTGATTGATGGTGAACACACTGATAAATCACCACGTTTTGCAAATATGGACGAAGTGAAATTGGCTTTGGAAAACAAGACAATCACGCTGCATACCCCAATTGTTGCACGTATCAATGGCAAAACATATAAAACAACAGCTGGTCGTATGATTTTGGGTCAGTTATTACCAAAATCTGACAAGATGCCATTTGATTTAGTAAACAAGGTTATGCCAGTTAAAGAAATCAAGGCATTATTGGCAACTACATACGAACGTTGCGGCGACAAAGAAACAATCTTGTTAGCAGACGCATTGAAAAACACAGGTTTTGAACAGGCTGCACGCAGTGGTATTTCAATTGGTTATGACGACATCGTTATTCCAGAAGAAAAGAAGACATTGATTGCAGAATCCGAAGCCGCTGCCGAAGAAATCGAAGACCAATATCAAAACGGTTTGTTATCTGGTGGTGAACGTCACAATAAACTGATTGACTTGTGGCAGAAAACAACCGATAAATTGGGTGATATGGCATATGCTGCGCTGGGTAAAACAACCGGGGACAACTGGAATTCTATCTATATGATGGCGTTATCGGGTGCTCGTGGTTCCAAGCGTCAGATTCAGCAGTTGGCGGGTATGCGTGGTATGATGCAGAAACCAGACGGATCTATTATCGAAGTTCCAATTATTTCGAACTTTAAAGAAGGTTTGACCATGTCTGAATACTTTACATCCACCCACGGTGCACGTAAAGGTATGTCGGATACGGCGTTAAAGACTGCTGACGCAGGGTACTTGACCCGTCGTTTGGTTGAATTGGCACAAAATACAGTTATTACAGAACATGACTGTGGTACAACAGAATTTATTACTGCGAAACCTGTATACCAGGGTTCTACACTGTCTGTTCCATTGGGTGATGTTGTTTTGGGACGCACCGCTGCCCACGATATTGTTCATCCAATAACCAAGGAAGTAATTGTCCCAGCCGGTGAATTGATTACCAAGGCTGCATCCAAGGCAATTAATGAATCAGGTCTGCCATCTGTTGATGTTCGCAGTGTTCTGACATGTTGCAGTGACGGTCTGTGTGCAAAATGTTATGGTATGGACTTGTCACGTAATGCATTGGTACACGTTGGCGAAGCGGTTGGTGTTATCGCTGGTCAGTCTATTGGTGAACCTGGTACCCAGTTGACATTGCGTACCTTCCACATTGGTGGTATTGCAGCTGGTGGCGCAGAAAGTCACTTTATCGAAGTTCCAGTTGCAGGTCGCATCAAACTGTCTGGCGTTAATACAATTAAAAACAGTGCTGGTCGTGTTGTTGTTTTGTCACGCAACGGTAAAATTGCTGTGGTTGACGAAAGTGGCAAAGAACAGTTCAGCTGTGCATTACCATATGCATCAATGTTGATTGTAAATGATGGTGACACTGTTGAAAAGGGCGCCAAGGTTGCAGAATGGGATCCATATTCCAACACAATCATCGCCGAAGCAGATGGTGTTGTGAACTTTAATGACCTGGTTGAAAACGTATCATACCAAGAAGAAGTTGATTCAATGACTGGTATCGTTTCACGCAAGGTTATTAACTGGAAAACAAATACCAAGAAAGCATTGAAACCAGCGGTCACATTGGTCGATGCTAAGGGTGAAGTTATCAATCTGGGTGGTAAAAAGATTGCAGAATATCTGTTGCCAATTTACTCGGTATTGAATGTTGCCAATGGCGATACTGTTCGTGCAGGTGACATTTTGGCACGTATCCCAGTCCAGGCAAAACGTACAGGCGACATTACAGGTGGTTTGCCACGTGTTAATGAATTGCTGGAAGTGCGTCGTCCAACAAACCCAGCATTATTGGCTGAAATTGATGGTACGATTGACCTGGAAGATGCAAAATCTAAAATTATCATCCGTATCGAACCAGATGATGGCACCGCACCGGTTGAATATGCAGTGCCAAAGGGAACAAACCTGTTGGTTCGCAGTGGTGATACTGTAAAGAAAGCAGATAAATTGGTTGATGGTGATCCTGTTCCACAAGATATCTTGCGTATCTTGGGCCAGAAAGCCCTGGCAACATTTATGGTTGACCAGATTCAGCAGGTTTATCGCCTGCAGGGTGTGACGATTAACGACAAGCATATCGAAATTTTGATACGTGAAATGACACGTCGTGTTGAAATCACAAACCCAGGCGATACAGGCTTCTTGATGGGCCAGGTTGTTGATCGTGTTGATTTCGAAGAAGAAAATGCACGTGTTGCACGTGATGGTGGTCGTATCGCAGAAGCGTCCCAGGTATTGGTTGGCTTGACACGTGCGTCATTGACATCACGTTCATTTATTTCGAACGCATCGTTCCAACAGACAACCAAGGTTCTGGTAGATGCAGCGATTTCTGGTTCAACCGACAAATTGGTTGGTATCAACGAAAACTTGATTGTTGGTCGTCTGATTCCAATTGGAACGGGTGCATATGTCCGTCGTGTGCGTGAAATTGCCAAAGAAGAAGAAAAGGCAGAACGTTTGGCACGTGAAGGCAACACCCAGCAGCAATTGTTGGATATCTAATAATCCGATACATCCCCGGGGGCACCTGGGGGTGTATAAACTTTTGCTTGCAAATCAGGAATATTTGAATAAAATAAGCATTCGGAAAATATAAAAGGATAGTAAAATGGCAACGCCAAGAAGTAAAACAAGTAAAGCACGCAGCGCACAGCGCCGTTCACACGATGCATTGTCTGTAATGCCATGCAGCGTATGCAAGGTATGCGGTGAAAAGAAACGCCCACATCACGTTTGTGCGGCATGTGGTGCGAAATAATTTAACCAAAAATTTATGGCAGATGTGGCCACGTGCAATGTGGTCTGTCTGCCGTTTTTAATATTGCTATGTCAGAAGAAAAGAAAATTATTGCTGTTGATGCCATGAGTGGGGACAAAGGCCCATCGGCTGTTCTTGGTGGTATTAACCAGTTTTTATATCAAAATGGCGAAGACAAGGTCACATTTCGTCTGTTTGGGGATGAAAAGCGGTTGCGCCGTATGCTGACAAAATATCCACGTGTTGGCCGTAATGTAGAGGTTGTACATGCCCCAGGCATTATCAAAGGCACAGATAAAATCATGGATATAGTCCGTCACGCACAAGATACGTCGATGTATATGGCGATTAAAGACGTTCGTGAAGGCAATGCCACCGCAGTTGTCAGTGCTGGTAACACAGGTGTTTTGATGTCTTTGTCTAAATTGGCGTTAAAAACAGTTGACGGAATTGCGCGTCCTGCGATTACAACTATGTTGCCATCGGGTGCCGGTGACAGTCGTGTGGTTGTATTGGATTTGGGTGCAAACGTTCAGTGTGATGAAACGATACTGTTTGACTTTGCCGTTTTGGGCAGTGTCTATGCCGAAGTCATGGGTAAAATGCCAAAACCAAAACTGGGGGTTTTGAACATTGGATCCGAAGAAACCAAAGGCAACGAAACATTGGTGCATTTAAACCATGTCCTGACCGAGCATAAGGATGAATTACCATATGAATACCTGGGGTTTGTTGAGGCGAATGATATCAGCGCAGGCAAGGTTCAGGTTGTTGTCACCGACGGTTTTACAGGTAATATCGTATTAAAAACAGTCGAGGGAACCGCAAAATTAATCAAGCGTGTTATTGTTGAAAATTTCAAGAAATCAATCCTGGCAATAATGGGGGCATTTTTCTTGGTTCATGTGTTTAAACGCTTGAAACATAAAATTGACCCACGTTCATACGCAGGGGCGGTTTTCTTGGGGCTAAAGGGATTTGCTGTAAAAACCCATGGCAACAGTGATGCATTGGCATTTGCCAATTCGTTAAAATACGCATCAGATTTGATACATGCGAATTTAAATGGCTTGATTGCAGAGCGTGCAAAATCTGTTGAACCGATACGCAGCCAATTACAGCAAGAAAAACAATAAAAATCCCCCAAATGGGGGATTTTTAAATCATCATACGGTCTGCGATTTGTTGTTGAACGTATTCGTCTTCGCTGTTGTACAGTGGCCAATTTCCATTTGCCATTTCTTGCAAAGACGTCAATGGCTGATTTAAGCGTGCACGATATAACCATAAATTAGACATTACACGCTTGATATAATTTCGTGTTTCGTATGCAGGGAAACTTTCGATATACAACAGTGGGTCGTATGTATAGAATGTTTTTTCAAACTTGGTCATCGTGCCCATTCCTGCATTATATGCAGCCAACATTTTAATAATATTGTTTTCAATATTTGGATGTGACAACAGATCGACAATATACTGCTGCCCCAGGTACATATTGTGTTCTGGATTTGACATATCCATTTCAGATATATCCAGGTTATTTTGTTTCGCCACACGTTTGGCGGTGCTGGGCATCAATTGCATCAATCCATTTGCGCCGACGCCTGATTTTGCTGTTGTACGAAAACCGCTTTCTTGCTTGGTAATCGCCAATAACAAGGCCCGATCAATTGACCATCCGCCCATTGGTTCCCAATCAGGTAACGGATATTGTGCAGAATAAATAATATCGTCATCAATTTCCAGGATGCCCCTGTCTTTGATAATGCTGGACGCCTGAACAGACACACGTGGTAATCCGTATGCTGTTGCGACAGAATTGACGGCATGTAATTGCCGGTCTGTTGCACGTGATGTAATCATCAGTTTCAGATATTCTTCCGCTCTATCCTTGCGATTAACCTGTAATAATGCCAGTGCACGTTTGCCATATTTTGTTTTGCGCAGTTCATCAACGTCTTCATCAGAACAATCTTGTTCAAAAAATTCATACTGTGGCACGCCCCCCAGCATTGTTGCAGACAACGCCCCATAAAACGCCATCGGATACGATGCCGCCACAGACCAATATTGTCGTGCCATGTCTGTTGCGCCGTTCATATCTGCGGCCCGTCCAGCCCAGAAAGCGGCTTCGATTTTTCTGGCGTTATTAATGTGTTCCAGTGCCAATATTTTGCTGAAATACTTTTGGCTTTCTTTAAAATTTTCTTCTTTAAAGTAAATCAGCCCCATTGTCCACAGACCATATTCAGAATTTTCATCCGAAGATACAAATCCCCATTTTTTGGCCAGTTCTGTTTCGCCATTTGTATAATATATATATGCCAAACGTCCAGCCAGTCGCCCATAATCAGATGCGGTTAACCTTGATTTAAATGTTTTTGTCTCCAGTATATTTCGGGCAGTTTTTGTTGAACCACTGCGGATTGCACGCTTAAATTTATCTATATTTTTTGCGGTTTCCCCAGAATATTTTTTTGCAGTCCAATTTTCAGACTGTGGTGTTTCAATTGATGCGCCACCACTGATAGATACGGGCAAGTTTGGTTTTTTAACAGATGCTTTTTTTATGTTTGCCAGTTTTTGCATGCGCACAGCACCAGGCATGTCGTTGTATTTATTCATCCATGCGGTTATTTCTTTGCCACGTGTGGTGTATGAATCTGAAAAAAATCGTTGATACAAAACTTCATTTATCAACAGGTCGTCTTCCAGCTGTGATTGCAGTTTTGTCGCCGCAGTTATTTTATTATTATCCTGCATATTAAATATTTGCTTATACAAACTGGCATCTGAATCAGACAATATATCCAACCGAGGTGCCGCCTGCAGTGCAACCGGTATCATTAATACAGCAAAGAAAGCAGAAATCTTTTTCATCATTTTATGTGTATCAAAACAGTGTTGTGCGTGGCAGTTCGCAAACTGCTGCACCTTCGTCTGCCTCTGGTATCTGGTCAATGATTTTTTTAAAATCAGCTACACGTGAAAACTTGCGATAAACGGATGAAAATCTAATAAAAGCAATCGGGTCCAGGTTTAACAAGGAATCAGAAACCATTTGACCGACCATAACAGATGTGACTGTGTCATCTGGGGCCTCTGCCTCTAGCCTGCGATGAATTGATGTCACCAGGCGTTCAACCTGATCTTCGCCGACATCACGATTTCGACACGCCAAAACGATACTGCGACGCAGTTTTCACGATCAAAAGGTTCCAGTTTTCCGCTGTTTTTGCGCACCATCAAATCACGCATTTGAATACGTTCAACGGTGGTAAACTTAGCACCACATTGATTACAAACACGACGACGGCGAATAATCGCATCTTCGATATCTGGTCGGGAATCTGTCACCCGACTGTCAGTAGAACTGCAGTATGGACATCTCATAACACGTATACGGTAGCAATGAAATCCCCTCAGCGCAAGTAGATTTTGCATTTTGATAAGACGATAAAATTTCCAGATTTTATAAAAATCAAGCACTTTATTTAAAATTAATGTCCATGTCGTGCATTTTTTACATGCCATTTTATGATAAAATATATCCCAGGGAGTTGCGAACCAGCGGAGAGATGGAAAAGTACCTTAATAAGATTTTATGTGGCAATTGTATCGACATTATGCGTGGTATACCAGACGCATCTGTAGATGCTGTTTTTGCAGACCCACCATATAATTTACAATTGGGTGCAAAAACGCTGTATCGCCCCGAAGATCAAACTGCGGCACGTGCTGTACGTGACGAATGGGACAGTTTTGAATCAAACGAAGCCTATGATGAATTTACACGTGCCTGGATGCGGGAATGCAAGCGTATATTAAAGCCCACTGGTGCCATGTGGACGATTGGCAGTTATCATAATATATTTCGTGTTGGCACAATCTTGCAAGACATGGGTTTTTGGATTTTAAATGATATTGTATGGGTCAAGACGAACCCGATGCCGAATTTTCGTGGTACACGCTTTACAAATGCGCATGAAACATTGATTTGGGCAACACCGACCAAGACGGGCAAATACACATTTAATTATGAAACCATGAAACGTCTCAATGGTGGCAAACAGATGCGCAGCGACTGGGATATGAATATCTGTTTGGGCGAAGAACGGTTAAAGGGCACAGACGGCAAAAGTCTGCATAATACACAAAAGCCACTGGATTTATTGCGCCGGGTGATTTTGGCGTCAACCAAGCCAGGCGATGTGATTTTGGATCCTTTTATGGGGTCGGGCACAACAGCTGCTGCTGCACGTGAAATGGGTCGCCAGTTTATTGGTATTGAGCAAAATGCAACATATGTTGCGGCTGCACGTGATCGTGTTCAGAATGTTGCGCCAATCGATTTGTCGGATATAGAGGTTTCTGCGCCAAAACGTGCTGAAATCCGTATCGCATTCAAAGAATTAATAGAAGCTGGTTTGTTGTATGTTGGTCAAACGCTGGTCAGTCCACGTGGTGAACGTGTCATGATAACACGTGACGGACAATTGGCGCATCCATTACTGGGCAAGGCATCAATTCATGTGATGGCTGCAAAATTACAACGCAGCGTCAGTTTTAATGGCTGGGATTATTGGTCTGCTGAAAAACGTGATGGTGGTCTGGTTGCGATTGATGAATTGCGCAAATATATCAGGAATATTAAACGTGATATGAAGCAGGCTGCATAAAATGTGTATTTTTATATTGCTAAAAATGCTGCAATGCATTAGAATGCATGGCATAGACAGGAAAAATACCTGCCTAAAATAAAGGGACGTTTAGAATCGTCCTTTTTATTTTTATAAAATCCCCAGATTTCTGCATGTTTTTCTCCCTTAATTATTGCCTAATATAAACGTCGGTTTGTTGTCGGTAATAATACCATCGGCAATGATACCAATGGATGTGATGGCTGTTAGCATGGAGATAACCTGTTTTAACACAGCAGAGACTTGTATGGCTGCAGCCGCTTGTACAGATGGTTATTATTGTTGTCCAACAGGCTCAACAGGAACTTGGTACATATGTCCATCAGGGTGTACAGGCGGTGGCGCATTTAGTACATGCGATTGTGGAACTGTCAGCAACTTGACAGACGACACAGGAACGTATACAGGTAGTTCTTGTACAACAACTGCCGAACAGATTACAACCACTTGTTTCGGCCAGCCTACCAATAATCCTTCGAGTACGTCAGGATGTTTTTCTTGTGTCTCAAAAGGCTAACACCTGCTTCTTACACAATTATCTTTAAATTTGGGCGGCTGGTACGCAGGTTGTTTAAAGATTTTTCTTGGGCGGCCTTGAATGCGTCTGGTGCCCAGATTTGAAAACTGTTACCACGCCCAACAAATATTGCACGTTCGGATATCCCAGCATGTTTTAACAGGTCTGTTGGGATGATGATGCGTCCGGCCACATCAAATGTCAATGGGCGGGCATCTGCAAACAGCATTGCGGATAAATCGTCCAGTTCGCTGTCAAAAACACCGATTTTATCTGTTGCGCTGGCCATTTGTTCCATGCGTGACATGGAAAAACCCTCGATACAGTTGTTTGTAAATGAACGGAATAATACGACACCAGCAAATTTTTCATTAGAAACCGAAGCCCGGAAAGACGCTGGTACGGATATGCGTCCTTTGGTATCCAAACGGTTTTCATAAGATGAGAGAAATAATGACATTTCTTGGTCTTGTATTCCTGTTTCTAAGACGTATATTCGTTTGTCTTTCCTGCTTCGTATCATCAATCTAGCACACCATTTTATGACTGTCAATGACATTTTGTTGTTTTTTTATGGGAAATTATTGTTTTTATGGGGTTAAAATAAAAAAATTAAAATAAAATGAAAATAAATATATTTTATGCTTGACCTGCGATTCGTTTTTGTTCTAAGATGTTTGTATAGACAAGGGAAAAAGAAATAAAAAGCCCAGAAAACCGCATAAAAACCGGAATTCTGCCAAAAACAACAAAAGGATTAAGTTTTTTAAATTAATTTTTGTAAATACGTTCGTAAATACAGAAATTGATCAAAAATTTAGTCATCAGCAATCCCAAGGAAGGAGGGGAACGCACATGTCACAAAATATCAAAGAAATTATGATTGCATTAAACCAAGTTTTAACAACAACTGTTTGGGTTAACGAAGATCGTCAAATTGTATCCCTGGCAGATGAATTAAAGATTGGTAAAAATAACACACCACGTTCTATTGAAGATTTGGCACGCACATCATTGGTTGGTGCATATGTGTCGTTGCAAATTCGTACAGACAATTTTGATGTCGCCGCAGAAAGCATGGAAACAAAAGATTTGGCATTGCGTGTCAAAGAAATGGTTTTTGCCGAAGCGAAAAAGATTATGGATGCCAAAAACGTGTCAGAAACGGCACATGTTGCAATGGCTGCATAACGAATTAAATTGCGCATATCTGGGCTAAAATAATATGTGCGTAAACTGTATGTAAGTTTCCGGCTACCGGAAGGAAGGGAGCCACCGTCGTTCGCAACTGATTGCACGACGGTGATTTTTTTTGTAAAAAACACCGCCACAATTGGCGGTGCTATAATTTTGATACTTCTATCGCTTTAGTGCAGGCGTGTTGCCAATCTGTCTAATTCAGATTGATACATTGCGCCACGTGTATTGTTGAATCGTGTTATCATTGTGCGATTATCCAATGCGTGTTTGATGGCAGACATTGAATCTGCGTCCTTGAATTCGGCGACAATTGTATTGAATGTTTTGTTTTTTATAACGATTTTTGCAACAGTTGTTTCTGTTTTGTCTGCAAAAACTACTTCGGCTTTGAATTTTTCGCCAACTGAATAGTGTGATTTGCCGTATGCGTAATCACGTGTGTTTTTCTGACCTGCGGCATTCAAATCAAAGCGGTGTACTTTGCTGTTATTTATCAGTGTTAAAAACTTATCTTTCATATATTTTTCCTTTTAATTTTGTATATCGGACAGGTATTTTAGCGATTTTTTTGCATTTGTCTACTTTTTTATGTTTATTTTTACCTGTTGCGAGTCGTATTTTAAAGTGATATATTTTTACATGTCCAATAGAAATAACAGCAAAAGGATTTGTTAAATGTTATTAAAAGGAAAAAAGATTTTGATTACTGGGGTTGCCAACGATTGGTCTATGGCGTGGGCAATTGCAAAGCGTGCGCATGAAATGGGGGCTGAAATTGCAATGCCGTATGCGATGCCTGCACTGGAAAAGCGTGTTCGTCCACTGGCGGAATCCATTGGGGCCCACTTTGTTCAGGAATGCAATGTGCAAAATGATGAACAGCTGGATGATTTGTTTAATAAAATCGAAGCGGGGTGGGGGCATCTGGATGGAATGCTGCATGCGATTGCGTTTTCTGACAAGAATGAATTAACGGGTCGCTATGCGGATACAACACGTGAAAACTTTAAGAATACAATGGATGTCTCTGTATATTCATTGGTTGATTTGACCCGTCGTGCATCCAAGTTGATGGATCAGGGTGGTTCGATTGTGACATTGACGTACTATGGTGGGGAAAAATCAGTACCTAATTATAATGTAATGGGTGTTGCAAAATCTGCCCTGGACAGCAGTGTTCGCTATCTGGCATCTGACCTGGGGCGTGACGGCATTCGTGTTAATGCAATCAGTGCTGGCCCCATTATGACATTGGCATCCAGCGGTGTCGGCGGTTTCAAGGCAATGTTGCGTCTGAATGCAGAACAAACGCCATTGCGCCGTAATATGACATTGGATGATGTGTCTGGTGCGGCAATGTATTTGTTCAGTGATTTGTCTTCTGCGGTCACCGGCGAAGTGCACCATGTTGATTGTGGGTATTCGACAACGGGCATGATGCCAAATGAAATGAAGGACATATTATTAAAGGGTCTGGAATAATTAAAAATCCCGCACATGCGGGATTTTTTTAATGTGCGGTTATATGTAATAAAACGCTTAATATATATAAAGCAGTAATTACACCCATGATAATTTTTTGTGTTTTGTGTGATTTTTTGCCGTCACATTGTTCGCACCTGCATCCACAGTCACGCAAAACCAGCATCCATGATAATACCAGCATTGCCCCAGATATAACAAACAGCATCGGTTCCCATTCGTGTGGAATTATGTGCAGGTGTGCAGATTCTGGTGCAATTAAACCAATAACAGACAGCGCAATTGGCAACCCACAACAAAATATATGGGGTACAATTGATGCAATAATTCCCAGTTTAACGGCTTTGTTTTTCATATTATCTATCCTGTGTGCGTGCAATTATAATGTTTTTTTAGAAACAGTAAAATATAATTTTTAAGATTGATATCCTTGTTGACAATTTGTGATTTTGTGCTACTGTATTGGTCGTCATGTTTTATAAGGAACCTGATTTTAATCATAAACTTGAAACACGCCACCATGCATTTAATGCTGTCGGCCAGGGCTTTCTGGTCACGAACGAAAATGTTGCTGGCTATGCAGAACATATGGGGCAAGATTTAACAGACGCACGTGTGTTAAGCGTTTGTTCTTCTGGCGACCATGCATTTACTTTTTATGGGGCAGGTGCAAAACATGTTGATACGTTTGATGTAAATTATACCCAGAAACTGATTTACGAATTAAAGAACACAATGATACGCAAATTGCCTTACTATGAATTTATGGCGTTTTTTTATGGTAAAAATAATTTCTTTAATCGTAAAATCATCACGCCGATTTGGAACGAATTTTCAGATTCACTAAAATTATATTTGGAAGTTTTTTATAGCACTAATGTCGCCACTGCCCGTCGCATGTTTGTTTATGGACGTGCAATAAATAATCCAGGTGTTCCATATATAAACAGCAAAAATCAATATGATTTAATCGGGGCTAAATTACCGGCACGCATCAGCTTTATGCACAATGATTTGGAAACATTGCCCCAGCAATTAACAGAAAAATATGATTTAGTTGTGTTGTCAAACATCTTTGACTATATGTATCTGGATGCACCATCAACCCAGGCGGCGCTGATGAAATTTTATGATAATATATTGATGCCGATTACGAAACATAACTTGAATTCTGGGGGCAAGATTGCATTTGAATACCTGTGGGGGACACGTGCATGTAACAGGCCTGATTTTTTTGGTGAATGGAAAAAATACGAATCCGCATTCAATGAAACTATGGCTAAATCTGGGGCAAAGATGAATACGGTTGAAATTCCCGCTCGAATTGAAAATGCGTCTTCTGCGGTAACGGCGCATATTCTGGTACTGGAAAAACAAAGATAATTAATAAAATGCTAGATAAACTTAAAACATATTTTGCATTAAAAGATGGGCCCGGTCGCAGCAGCTTTTTCAGCTGGAACGCTCCTGTCTTCTTGTTTACAAACGAAAACGTTTCAGGATATCTGGAACGCATTGGTGGTGTATCTGGCAAAGATGTTTTGTCCGTTGCGGCGGGTGGTGATCATGCGTTTATCAGTTTGTTATCTGGTGCCAATAATGTTGATATGTTTGATTTAAATTATCTGCAAAAGCATATTGTTGAATTGAAATCCAAAATGATAAAATATTTGCCGTATTCAGATTTCATGCATTTCTTTTTTGATAATAACCGATTTTTTTCCAGTGATATCATCAGGCCAATATGGAAAACATTTTCTCCGGGACTCAATACGTTTTTGTTAATGTATTATCGTCACAAGAATAACAGAATATTTCGATATGCTTCTGCCCAGCATATGGATTATGACGTATCGCAAATTCCTTATTTGTCGAATGAATCAGATTTTCGTGACCTGTCGAAATTGGTGCCAGAAAAATTTCATTTTGAACAAACAGATATAACTAAGATTTCAAAAAAATTTACACAAAAATATGATGTTATTCTGCTGTCAAATATTTTTGAATATATGTATCCGGATGTTTGTGATTTGTCGGAACGTATGTTGTTTTTTTATAACAGTGTTTTGTGTCCTGTTGCGGATAACAATTTAAGTCAACTTGGCGGCAAAATCTGTTTGCACTATGCGTGGTGTACAGAACCGGTCCAGTGGGAAAAATTTATGAACAGTTTTCAGCATTATGTTGCAAATTCAATTGATGATTTTAATTTGTGTCATCATAAATTTAGTACGGTTGATATAAAATCATCTTGTAAACAGAATAGTTCTTTTTTGCGTCCTTCTGATGTTGTATTGGTCATGACGCAGAATTTAAAACAGTGGTAGTTATCTATGTTTCGTCATATGCCTGATTTTAATCGTGATATTGTGTCTGCTGGTAATAACCACAATGCATTTGGTCATGTATATTTGTTTACAAACGAGAATGTCGCAGATTATATCAATCGCTTTGATATGCGTGGCAAGCGTGTTTTATCTGTTGCCGCTGGTGGCGACCATGCGTTTGAATGTTTATTGTCGGGTGCATCGTTTGTTGACATGTTTGATGTTAATTATGCACAAAAGGTAATCGTTGAATTAAAAAGTCATATGATAAAATCATTGCCATACGAAGATTTTATGGATTTCTTTTTTGATAAAAAACATTTCTTTGATAAAAAGATTATTGCACCCCTGTGGAATAATTTTTCGCGCGAATTAAGCTTGTATATGGATTGGTACTATTGTATGGGTGAATGTGCCCCACGCCATTTGTTTGTATATGGCAAATCAATGAATACCGGCTATGACAAGGATAAGATATCGTATCTGTCGTGTTCAGAAAAATATGCAGAACTTTCTAATAGAATACCAAGGATGTTTAATTTTGCGCACAGAAATATCAGTGACTTGGCAGGATATTATAATCAGAAATATGATTTTATATTGCTGTCTAATATTTTTGATTATTATCGTTGTCCAATGTTTGGTGGGCCAATGGTTTTCAACCAGTTTTATGACAATGTAATAAAACGATTGTCTGAAAAAAACTTGGTTCAAAAAGATGGCTATATAATGTTGGACTATTTGTGGGATACAAAGTCCAGTATTTTGACGGATTGGTATCAGTTCGCAAAAAAATTCAACAAGGCAAAAAAAGACGTTAGTCAGAAAATGGGGTTGATATCGGTTGTATCACCAATTGTCCCATCTGACCGAGAAAATTTAATCATGTATATGACGCAAAACATAAAAACAAAATAAAGTCTGGCATCCCCAACAGGAATCGAACCTGTATCTAATTCTTAGGAGGAATTTGTTCTATCCAATTGAACTATGGGGACACAACGATTTTAAATCCTAAAAGAAAAAGAATATAATTTCAATAATTTTTAAATACATATATTGACAAAAAGTGTATTTGTGCTATATATAACATGGCTATAACAAAGGATATACACGTGGCAAGCAAGCAAAGATATACAGCAACCATTGAACTGGGGGGTGGCAAAGACGTATTGGACGTAGATATGTTGAATCTGCCGTACGATATGTTTGGCCCAGAATTTCCGTTGGAAATAATTGGATCGGTTGATATGGGTAAATGCAAGGGGCAACCCCTGCCTGATATGACAGGTGTTGTTGTATATGGCGAATTTGACTGTTCGACATGTACGATTAATGCAGATACTGTATTGCCAAAAGAAATATCGACATTAATCTGCAAGCATTCCATCAACAGTCTGGATGTGCTAATTGGCATATTGCCACTTTCTGTGCGCAAGGTTGTTGTTAGACCTGCCATAATCAACGCAGTCAAAGACAGTATCAAGAAAAACGCATCAGATGACAGTGCATATAAAAACGCCATTAAATTTATGGAAATGTATCCAGGTGTCACTGTCACAGATGGCAAAAAAACATTGGCAGAAATTATCCAAGAACAACACAAAAACCAAGAATCTGTAAAGACCAAGGTTGTGGCATCTGTGCCCGTTGCACCACAAATAGAAGCACAAACAGCAGACTGGCTGTCTGTAAATGAACTGGTTCCCGTTTGTGAAGAAAAGTTGGGCGATGAAGTCCTGCAAAAAATGGAAAAAGACTTAAAACGATATATCCGACAGGCATTGTCACAGAAGTGTAACGTGAAATTTGAAACACGTGAAATGAAACGCTCGGACGGCACCAAGGTAAGATGTATTCACCAAGATGATATTGAACATGTTATCGAATATATTATTGATTCTGTGTATGGCCCAGCAGAGGTCGAAAAACGTGAACGTCCACAAAAGAAAAAGACTTCTAAAACCAAGGATGTTGTTGTCTCTAAAGCAGAAGCGCAAAAATATTATATTGGCAATCGTGAAATACATAAAATAAAAATAAAAAAATATGTATCCAAGGCGGCTTGGGGGCAAATTTTGTCTAAGGTTGGTAAAAATACAAATGCCCTACTAGATATTTTACAGGACATAGAAAATATAAATGTAAATCCTGCGCTGGCGCATACTGCATCTGGTCAGGTTGTGTTTATCAAAGACGGCCAGGTCCAGGTTTCCCCAACGGTTGGCTTTAAAAATGGTCGTTGTTTGGCCCAGAGCTTTGGCACATTGGATGATCGTCCACGTATTGTGTGGGGAATTTGTGGTAATACTTTTGTGTGTCAAAACTTTTATTCTGCACACGAAGGCAAGGTGAAATTAGAATACAATGCGTTGCTTAGAACGATTGATATCGATATAACAAAGATAGATTTGAAAGAATATTTGTTAGTGTCTGATTTGATTAAAGAAATCAAAGACAGTCGTACAGCAGAAAAAGAAGAGCCGGCTGCAGAACCGGACGCAGCACCATCCGTCACGACAGCTGCTGAAGAAAAAACAGTCGCCTCTGATGTTGTGCCAGAAACTGTGGAACCGCCGGTTCTATCTGATGTTGTGTCTGGGGAAACTGCAGCAGAATCTGAAGTTGTCTCCGAAGTATCAGAAAATAATCTGCCAAAGACAGATATTGCAACAGAAGTACCCAGAAAAAAACGTTCACGCATTATCAAATCGGCACCAGAATTCGTCGCTGTCCAGTCATCAACCGCACACGAATGCCAAAAAGAAGAAGTTGTGTCCAAAGAACGCACGTATCGCTGGGCTTCTTTGTATCATTTGAATGGTAAATTGACCGCACAATATAATCTTGTTGTTTCGCAACAGCAAGAATTACTGCGTGCGCTGTCTGGGCAATCTGATACAGATAAAATGCTGCAAATTACCCAACGGTTGCAACAAGTCTTGGAAACCAAGAAAAAATTGGAGAGCGCTAAGAAAGCAATTGAAGAAAAAAATCAAGAGTTGTTTGAATTTATACAAAAAATTAACGAAGACATACGTTAAAACCGACACCGCATTTTGCGGTGTTTTTTATTCAAAAAATCATATTGCAAGATGATTTTTGTGTCTGTATAATGCGGTGGCAAAAATAAACGGAAAGGGATGTTTACATGGGCAGTCGATTGGTTGGTTATGGTGCCTATTTGCCAGATCGCATCATGACTAATACTGATTTTGAACGCATTATGGATACAACCGATGATTGGATTGTGTCGCGTACTGGCATACGCCAACGTCATATCGCACGTGATGACGAAACGGTTGTGGATATGGCTGTAATTGCATCCCAGCGTGCGCTGGATAATGCGCATTTGACAATCGATGATATTGATATGCTGATTGTTGCAACCACGACCCCTGAATTAGATTTTCCGTCTGTGGGTGTTCAAATATTGGGACGTCTGTCTGCGACCAAGAATCAGCCTGCATTTGATGTTCGTGGTGCGTGTACTGGCTATATATATGCGCTGCACACAGCACGTGCATTCTTTACGGCTGGGATTCATAAGCGTATAATGATTGTTGGCGCAGAAAAAATGTCACGTTTTATTGATTGGGGTGACAGAAGTACGGCTGTTTTATTTGGCGATGGGGCAGGGGCACTGATTTTTGAGCGGTCTTCGTCCAGCTATTCTGGTATCATTGATACGGTTGTAATGGCTGATGGGACGGGGTTTGATATGCTGCATGGCACGTCAGATCACAAGATTATAATGAATGGCCCAGAAACATACAAGCGTGCTGTAATGTCAATGCCACATGCGGCACGTTATATAATGGAACATGCTGGAATTACGGCCAACGATGTTGACTGGATTATTCCGCACCAGGCGAATTTGCGAATAATTGAAAGTTGTGCGCAGCGTCTGGAATTTCCGCTGGACAAGATTTTGGTCACAGTGGACAAACACGCAAATACCAGTGGTGCATCCGGTGTTTTAGCACTGGCATATGGATTTGAATCTGGTATGATAGAACATGGACAATTAATTTTATATCCCGCATTTGGCAGTGGTTTAACCTGGGGTGCGGCATTAATAAGGGTGTAAAAATGGCAACAATAACAAGAAGTGACTTTGCAGACAGATTGCGTGACCGTTTTGGATTGACATCGGCTGACGCATATAAATTGGTGGATTTGATATTTGATGAAATCAGTCAGGCACTGATTAACGGGGAAGAGGTTAAATTTGCTGGTTTTGGTACATTCAAGATTTTAACCAAGAATGCTCGCATGGGGCGCAACCCAAAAACAGGCGAGCCTGCTGTTATCACTGCACGTAATGTTGTGACGTTTCGTCCCAGTACGGAATTTCGGGCACGTGTGGCAAAAAAATAAAAATCCCCAATCTGGGGATTTTTTTATTCATCCAATGCGACGATAAAAATATTTCGTTTGTTTGCTTGTTTAATTACTTCTTCTTTGTTTACAACAAAGCATGTTTTTGTATTAACGACAATGCCACGCAGGTTTGCATCCGCCACTGCATTAACAGTATCGACACCAATTGCTGGTATATCAATTCTCAGATCTTGGCCTGGTTTTGTCATTTTTGCAAAAACGCCACTTTTTCGCTTGTGATTTTGGCGCATTTCAACAACTCGGTTCAGCATACGTGCGGTTCCCTCTGCGGCTTCGACGGCGATGACCTGTTTGTCGACAACGACAGAAGCACCAATGTCGGCGGCGCCGATTGTGTGTGACACTTCAATTGCACGTTCTATATTTTGGTTGTCAGATTTTGATGGTTTGGCCTTGGTCTGAACGCCTGGCTTTTCAAATGTCAGTTCTGGTGCCAAATCCTGGGCGGCAACAATTTCAAATCCCATTTTTTCTAATTCTTTGTTCAGTGCAACAGCCATTGAATCATACCCCCGTTGGTTTTTTAATATTTTTAACAGTGTCCAAAACGTTGTCCAATCTGGTCGTATGTCGGACAGATTGGGGTGGCCCAATGCGCCAACGAATGTCACGTATCTTATTCCACGTTTTCGTGCGGCCCGTATGGCACGCCCTGCGTTTCCAATTCGGACGACCAAGTCAGGTTCCAATTTTGGATTACAAAAATTTTTCAGTCCAATAATAAACACGTCCCAGCCTGCACGTTTCAACGCATCACGTGTAAAGAATGGTAAATCCAGTGCGCCTGCGACCAGGGCAATTTTTTTATCTTGTTTTTTCTTCATGGCTATAATGGTACGCATAAAAGGCACTGGAATCAAGTCGCAAATTATGTTAAAATTCAACATAAGTAAAAAAATTTAGGTTTACAGATATGAAAAAAATATTGTATTTCATGATGTTATCTTTTGTGTGTGGTGGTGCAAATGCTGGTTTTGACGGTGCCACCCTGATAAAAGAGGTTTCACGTGGTGTTGATATTATTGCGGCACCATCTGTTGTTCAAATTGTCCCACAAGAAGCCCCTGGTGCCCTTGGGGCTGAGGTTTATGAATACGTTGACACTGTCGAAGATGACTTTGTTCGTGTTTTTGTCCCGACAGATATGTATGTTCGAATGGGGGGCGGATTAAATCTGGGGTTTGCGTCATCTTATGCAGATTTTAATGGTTCACGTCATGAGTCTTCTGGATCATACACATCACTAATTGGTTTGGGTTGGAATTTATCTTCGTATGTGCGTACAGAAATAGATTTTCAATCATCTACGTTTAAGTTTTCTGATATAGACGACATGTCTGCATCGTACCAGACGTTGGGTGGTATGTTATACTTTGATTTGGCGCGTCGTTATATTCAATCTGGTGACGTCACACGTCGTCGTGTTTTTGTGCCGTTCATTGGTGCTGGTGCGGCATTTGGTGCGTATGAGTTTAATGGTGCAGACGGTGCAAATGGTTTTGTTGTTGCGGCCCCACGTGCATCGGTTGGTTTTAATTTAAAACTAAATGATTTGATTGGTGTTGATGTGTTTTATCAATATCAAATGATGATTGGCAATGGCTTTGGCTGGAACAGTCGTCATGGCGGTACCAACGATGTCAGCAATATTATGGCAACGTTCAGGTTTGAATTCTAAAGGGTTGTTGTTATGAAAAAAATATTTTTGTTTACTTTGTTTTTGTTAATGCCGGTTATTTCATTTGGTGCGATGCCATATCGTGTTGAACAAATCGGTACCCCTGTATACCAGTTGCCGGCCGGCAACGATGCAGAAGCGCTGTCACGTGAACATCGTTTTTACCTTGGTGGATTTTATAATTATTCAATTTTTTCTGATGCCAATGATGGCACAGTGTCGATTAATGCCAAGAATACGTCTAATTTCGAAGCGGTTGCTGGTGTTCGTGTATATGACACATTCAGAATTGAATTAAATTACATTCGTTCAAATGCACAATGGGATGCGTTTAAAATTACATCGGACATCGGTTTTGTAAATGCAATAATTGATGCACGTATCGACAGTATGTACCGCTATTTTCGTTCTCAGATGATTGTGCCGTACGTTGGTGTTGGTGGTGGTCTGGCATGGAACAGCGCCCAAGATGTCACGCTGGGCAAAAAGATTAGTCCTGTTGCGGCTGCCCTGGCTGGGATTGCGGTTGAATTTGGTAATCATTTTACACTGGATTTTGGCTATCGCTACATGTACATGTTTTCCCCAGATGTGGACATGATTTCAGATTTTAATCCAATTGCGCACCAGTTTCGTGCCGGTGTACGTATAAATTTCTAAGATGTCAAAGTGCCCGTTTTTTGGTCGGTGTGGCGGATGCAAATTCGATTTTGCATCCCCCGATTATTGTGCGAATAAACATGCATTATTAAAAGATTTTCCATTAACAGATAAACCTGTTTGGATCAAGGCTGGCTTGCGTCGTCGTGCAGATTTTTGTTTTGGTGGTGGTGTGTTTGGTTTTTTTGAATCACGCAGCAAGAATATTGTGCCGCTAGATTTTTGCCCGAATTTATTACCACAAATAAATGCTGTTTTACCAGGATTGTCAAAATTGCCATGGGTTGGTACTGGTGGCTGCTTGGTCACATTGTGTGATAATGGAATTGATATTAATATAACGTGTTCTGTACCGTATGTTCCATCTGATTTCAGGGTGGCCATTGCTAAATTACCCATTATTCGTGCAACATGGAATAATATTAAAATATTGCAGGTTTCAGAACCTGTTGTCAGTTTTTCAGGACATACGGTAACGTATCCATCGAATGCTTTTTTGCAACCAACAATAGAAGGTGCAGATATCTTGCGTGACCTGGTGCTGAAAAATGCATCTGGTGCGAAAAAAGTGGCAGACTTGTTTTGTGGGTTGGGTAATTTCACATTTGCGCTAAATGCAGATGGATTTGACATTGTTGGCACTGGTCAAAAGCGTGATTTGTTTAAGAAGCCACTGACAGTTGCGATGTTAAATCAGTATGATTGTGTGGTTATGGATCCGCCACGTGCAGGTGCGCTGGCCCAATGCCAGGAATTGATACGCAGCAATGTTTCAAAAATTATTTATGTGTCATGTAATCCACAAACTTTTCGTCGTGATATGGATGTTCTGGTTCGGGGTGGGTATAAATTGTCAACATTAATTCCTGTTGATCAATTTGCAGGCAGTTCGCATTGGGAACTATTTTCTGTGTTTTCTAGATAAATGCACTGATATTTTGGATAAAAAATTACGTTTCTGCCACTGTTCGATATACTGTATCCTGTTGCTGGTACAAAATTAACCAACACTACGACTGTTATAACAAAAAAGTCCACGCAGAATTCGTAGACAATAAAAAACAACTGAACAACATATTGTGTTTGGTTTTGTAAAGAGCATTTATGATATAAAATGCGAAAAAAATCAATAAAAATTGACAGTGTTGAATAACTGTGATATCGTGTTGGACGTTAGAAAAAAATTGGAAAAAATGGCAACAAAAAAACTAAATAAGCAAATACGTGAACGTGTGTTGCGCAATATGTTTGTTACCAACTACAAACGTATGTGGCCGTATGTTAAACCGTATTGGTTTCGTGGACTGTTATCATTATTATTGGCGATACCAATCGGATCAATGGATGCGTTAATTGCCCTGTCGCTAAAACCATATATGGATATGGTTATGATTGAAAAATCACTTCAGGCATCGTGGTATATTCCTGTTGTAATTGTTTTGTTTACATCTGTCCAGGGTGGGTTGACATACCTTGCCAACTATTTGAATACCTGGGTCGGGGCCAAGATTACAAATCTGTTAAAGCTGGACCTGTACAAGAAGATGCTGGGTTTTGAAACAGAATTTTTTAACCAAAAGAATTCTGGCGATGTTATTTTTATGTTTAATAACAATGCTGATATGGCGTGTGCTGGACTGCTTACTAATTTAAAGAATTTTGTTCAGAAATTTTTTACAGCCGTATCATTAATATTTGTTCTGTTTTATAATTCATGGCAATTGGCGATTGTTTGTGTGTTTATATTGCTGATGGCGTTATTGCCGATGACAGCCGTCAAGAAAAAGGTAAAAACTGTTATGGATAAAACCGTTTTGGCGGATTCGGCGTTGTTAACTGCGTACAATGAAACGTACGCTGGTAACAAAACAATCATATCGTACAATCTGTCTGAATATCAAAAAGGAAAGTTTAGCCGGGTCTTGGACGGTGTCTTTACGCTAAAGATTAAAATGCTTCAGCGTACACGTTGGTTAACGCCTGTTATGCACATTATTTTATCGTTTGGTATTGGTTTGGCAATATGGTTGGGATCGGTGCTTATTTTGGATGGCACAATAACCAGTGGTGGTTTTGTCTCGTTTTTAACAGCGTTAATTATGTTGTACACCCCGATGAAAAGTATTGGTGGCAACTATAATTCAATATTGATGTCGTTCTTGGCGATTGAACGTGTTTTTGACATTATGGATTCTGTACCTGCGATTCAAGACAAACCAAATGCAAAACAGCTGACGGGCAAACCCCAAAAGATTGAGTTTAAAAATGTGTCCTTTGAATACAGAAAAGATGTTCCTGTTCTTAGAAACGTTAGTTTGAGTGTTAATTGCGGCGAAACGATTGCGTTGGTTGGCAATTCTGGTGGCGGTAAAAGTACGTTTATCAGCCTGTTGCCACGTTTTTATGATGTGACTGGCGGTTGTATAACGATTGATGGTGTTGATATTCGTGACTATACGTTGGAATCATTGCGTGCAAATATCGGCGTTGTGTTTCAAGACAACTTCTTGTTTGCTGGTACAATTCGTGAAAACATTATGTTGGGGAACGCCAATGCCACCCCGGCTCAGCTTGAAAATGCCGTTAAAATGGCGTATCTGGACGATTTTGTTCGCAGCTTAAAAGACGGTTTGGATACCCAGATTGGTGAACGTGGAATCTTGTTGTCTGGTGGTCAAAAACAGCGTGTTGCCATTGCACGTGCATTTCTGAAAGATGCCCCGATATTAATTCTGGACGAAGCAACATCTGCGCTGGATAACAAGTCAGAAGCCGTTGTTCAAAAAGCCATAGAAAACCTGATGCATGATAAAACAGTGTTTGTTGTTGCGCACCGCTTGTCGACAATACGTCATGCGTCAAAAATCGTTGTTATCAACCAGGGCGAAATAGTAGAATCTGGAACGCACAATGAACTGGTCAAGACGGAATGTGGCGCATACAAGATGTTGTATGATATGCAGTTTAAAACGTCTGAAAATAAGTAAAACCACCGCCCGTCTGGGCGGTTTTTTATCATAATTATTTGTTTGCTTTTTTTAATTGTAAGGCTTTATAATTTTATTGTCGTCACCAAAGGGGCATTTATGAATATTTTAATTACTGGGGCAACTGGCTATATTGCATCGCACACAATTGTTGAATTACAGAAAAATGGGCATCATATAATTGGGATTGATAATTTGTCAAACTCTTCAATTGATGTCATAAATAAGATTGAGCAAATCACTGGCACAAAGCCTGATTTTTATCAGGTTGATATATGTGATTATGATGGTTTGAAATTGGCTCTTGCTGGCAAGAAAATAGATTGTTGTATACATTTTGCCGGGCTAAAGGCCGTTGGTGAATCTGTATCCAAGCCACTTGAATACTATGATAATAATATTGGTGGTACAATAACGTTGTTAAAAGTCCTTCGTGAAGTCGGGTGCTTAAATATTATTTTCTCGTCCAGTGCAACTGTATATGGATCGCCGGCATTTGTGCCAATTACCGAAGATTGTCCCAAAGGCATATGTACCAATCCATATGGGTGGACAAAATCAATGATTGAACAGATATTATTTGATACTCACAAAGCATCCCCAGAATGGAATATTGTAATTCTTCGATATTTTAATCCGATTGGTGCGCATGAATCTGGTATCATTGGTGAACGTCCCAATGGTATTCCAAATAATCTGATGCCGTATATAACCCAGGTTGCCTGTGGCAAACGAGAAAAGTTATTTGTATATGGCAACGATTATGATACACCCGATGGAACGGGTGTGCGTGATTACATTCACGTTGTTGACCTGGCGTGTGGTCATGTCAAAGCCCTTAAAGCAATATGTGACAAATGTGGAATAGAAGTGTTTAATCTTGGAACTGGCCATGGTTATTCTGTTTTGGATGTGATTCACACGTTTGAAAGCGTAAATGGTATTAAAATACCATATGAAATTGTTGCACGTCGTCCTGGTGACATTGCGTCATGTTATGCAGATCCTTCTAAATCACAGAAGATGCTTGATTGGCGTGCAACACACACATTACAAGACATGTGTCGTGATTCATGGAATTATCAGTCTAAAAATCTTGATTAATGTTCCCCCCCCCTCTCTCTCATTTTTTAGTGGGGGGGATCAAAATTGATTTATAGAATTTACACCACTGCGTTTTCTGTGATTTCAAATGTATGGTTATCACAATCCAGGCGTGCCATGCATCCCATTGGCATAACCATGATTGGATCGGTATGCCCGATATCAAAGTGTGTCACAACCGGCATATCCGTTAAACCAAATTCCGCCAAGCCTTGTAAAATACGTTCTTCGTATTTTGGATTGTTTTCATTCTTTGGTCGGCCGAATATAATCGCACGCATTTGTTGCAAGATGCCACATGCCCCATAATTACGCAGCCAATATAACACCTGGTCTGGGGTTGGATTTTCTTCGGAAATTTCAAAGAACACAATCTTGTCCTTGAAATTATCAGGGTTCCAGATTTGCGTCCCCTTAATCATTTCAATCACTTCCATACATCCCCCAAACAGTTCGCCGGTGACAACACCCGAACCCTGAATCCAGTGCCAACCATCTGTTGGTTGCATTTTGCGGACCTGTGTTTGACCTGCAGGCGTAAACCAATCGACACGTTCGTATGTAAAGCCGTCTTTGTTTTCTGGCACAATTCCGATTGTCGTATTATCAAACAAGACTTTACGCATACTGTGTTCGACATATGGCAATATTCCACCCGCTTCGGCCATTTGCACCAACATTGCCGGACCATAAAAACTGTTCAGACCTGCATAATGACACATGTGGCAATTTACGGTTGTATCAGAATACCCCATAAAAATCTTTGGATTATTGCGGATAATGTCCCAGTCGATATATGGCAGCATACGAATTGTATCATCTCCGCCGATGTTGGAAATTATTGCTTTAACATCTGGGTTCTGAAATGCCCACATCATGTCAGATGCACGAACCTCTGGGTGATTGTACAGATATTCTGCATCATCCAGCGCATGTGGTGCCTCAATCACTTTTACCCCAAACGTTTGTTCCAGTTGTCGTTTTGCCTGGGCGTATCTGTCGGGCAACAACCCTGCGCCACCCCATGATAATGAAACGGTCGCAACGGTATCTCCAATATTTAACTTCGCAGGTTTAATTCCCATGTTTTCCTCCTTGGCTTTATCTTATAATCGCATGCTTGAACCATTACCCGATATAGTATTTGGTATAAACCATAATTCACTTCGTGTGCGAAGCCATGCCTCGAATGTTTGTTGCCCAATGGCCTGTCCATTTGTACATTGACGATTTTGCCCAGAAAATCACGTGCATTTACGATGTTGGAATTTGTGGACATTTTATATCCTTATGTTTGGGCTGGTATAGATTCAGTATAAAACGCAAAATACATAATGTCAAAAAATATGCGACCACAAATAAGCGAAGTATGCTCAAAATACGAAACAAGGTTATGTTTTTAGGCTTTTTTATTATACAGTTCGGTAAAATCCAAAAAATAGCATGTTTTACAACCGGCATTATCGAACCTCAAAAATCCTTGGAAAACCAAACAAAAACCGCCACAAGCCGTGGCGGAGAATTACTGGCTCGGGCAGTTGGACTCGAACCAACGACATACGGATTAACAGTCCGTTGTTCTACCGACTGAACTATGCCCGAATAGCGAACAGAATATTATATCAAAAAGTCGCAGAAGTCAAGCATTTTTTGAATGTTGTCATAATATTGTGTAATGTGCAGAAATCCGGGGCTTTTTCCTGTGTGTTTTCGCCCAGGTGTAGCGTGTGTGTAAAACATTTTTTTCGCCTTTTTTGAGCTGTTTTTGTCCGTGCGTCTGGGCGGTTTTTTGTGGGCAATGTTCTGAAACAATTATAAAGCGAATTGTGTGGCGGAAATCTGCGGTTTTTGTTCTTTGTTTTGCCAAAATATGCCAAAACTGTGTGTAACGCCCAGTACATGGTTGCAGCAGTCCGCGTGTCTTGACGACAATTTTTCCCAGAAAACCGCCCAAAGCCCCAAAAGCGTTTTTGCGGATTTCGGCAATCTGTGTAGCGCCTGTGTAAAACACAGACCAGTTGGAACTATATGCGC
>JAFVOS010000004.1 GCA_017505705.1 Alphaproteobacteria bacterium | reverse complement strand
TCTATGTGTGCGGGTGCGCTGGGTGGCGGGGTGACCGTCCGTGTGGGCAATTGCACCCCAACGCCAACCCCAATGGCAAACGCAATTCCAATAACAAAAGTCCATTGTCTGACAAACATACAACCCCAAACAAAAGACCACTCAAACAAGAGTGGTCGGGAGTTGATCGATTCAAGCATAGAACCCCATTGCCTTTGGGACAAGCCCTGTTGTATAGCAACAGCATCCCGACCATTGTCGGGACATTAGAAGTTGTGATGCTTGGGCGATCAAACCCGTTCTCACTTTTAATGTCGCTTGTGCAATTACTTGCACACACATATTCTACACCATTTCCCACAAAAATCAAGGGCGGTGTGTGTCGGGATAGTACATGCCATGCAATCCGCAATTTCCGCCTTAATAGAAATTTTATGTAAAACCGCAGAAAATTTCTATTATGATAGAAATTCTTGTTGTTGAGCCAAAAATAGGTTGATATTACTAAAGAAATATTGTGTGTATGGTTATGGTGCCTTTAAGCTATAGCTTTTACTGTCATTGCCATCAATACAAACCAAGAACAGGTTTTCAAACCTTGATGCATATTGATTGTTCAAAACAGACTGAGTAATTGTCATAGGGCTAAAGCAGTTGTTTTCGTTGTCGACAACCACCAACAAAGAGCATTTATCACATTTGTGCAAATAACGCTCCAACAAAGCATTTTTCTTAGTAATTAAATTTTGGATGTGTTCTGGTCGTAGGTCAAAATACATGCGTTCGCAGTTAAAAGTGGGACGAAGTTCAGTGTCAAATGACGTGCTGGCGCTTATTCTTAACCAATGCGAACCAAGATCAATATTGGTCCTGACAAATGTTTTATTTGCGGCAATTTCTGTTTCGATGGCTTTTATTATCTTATTTTTGATGGATTCTGGCTTTTCTTCCAGTTTTGTTATCCCAGAATACCTTCGAACTAGGCTAATCGTTTGTAGATGCTCTTTGTTTATTGCATCAACAACCAGGCCTATGTTTCTATCCTGTTTCAAGAAATAAGCATGGACCTGTTCAACTATATGTTGCATAGTCCGATTTATTTGTTGCCAGTCGCCACCAGGGCGGACAAATTGAACCAACTCCAGGCCATGCGTTTGATTGTTCGCATCAATAAATATAAAATCCGGTTCTTCGCAGTCTTGCCGGTTTATGAATTTATTTCTGGAATACCAAGTTTGACCAATTTTGGTTGACAAGAAACAATCCAACACAAGTGTTTCTTTGGATTTTTTGTTTTCCTCTTTGGTACCAATCGGCATGGTTACAAGCCCGCCAGCTCTGAAAGAATATTGTCTGAATTTGCTCATTGTCATTTATTTGTAGCTATCCACTTTTTGTAGTAATGCCAATAAATCTTGTATATAGCACCATTTATCTATGTCGCTGGCATAGTCAACTTCAATTTCGCCAACGATACAGAAAGTATCTTCATAATGACTTGCCGTGCCATAAATTACAAAGTCGCCATCATCGTTATGTCCAATACATAAAATTTCGGCCCCTTTGCGTGGTCTTTCAGTGTTTGTGTGCCAAATAGTATCTGCCATGATTTTTCTCCTTTTTATATATAGTTGATATAGACATGAATAAGAAAAAGACAAGCCCTTATGTTTGCTATTTGTTCTCTTGACTTTACTTCTGGTTTTAGGCTACATTTCTAGTGTTGGAATGGAAAGATGAAGAAACTCAATTTATTTGAATTGTTCTGTGGTGTAGGTGGTCTAAGTCATGGTTTTGAACAGACTGGTCGCTTTGAAGTTGTTGCAGGGCTGGAATGGGATCCTACTATTGCGGAGTCATATTCTAAAAACAACCCCGATGCTCAGGTTTTTGTTGGGGATATTTGCCAGTTTGATGTAGAAGAAGTGGCAAAAAAGATTGGAAAACCAATAGATATCATTGTTGGTGGACCGCCATGTCAGGGCTTTTCTACGCGTGGAAAGTGTTTGGGCAAGGAAGACGATAGAAATTATTTATTTAAAGAGTTTTTTAGATACACCAAATTTTTTCAACCTAAATATTTTGTAATAGAAAATGTGGCGAGTATTTTGGGAACCGCAGATGGTTATTTTCTGGATATGATTTTATCAGAGGCTAGTTCTCAGGGCTATACGGTTAACTATGGAGTTTTAGATTCTCGTTATTTTGGGGTGCCACAAACACGTCGTAGGGCGGTGTTTATAGGAACCAAAAAGGGTGAAATAAAATTGCCTTTCCAGGATTTAAACCGAAAACAAGTGTCTGTATGGGAAGCAATATCAGATTTGGCGTATCTGGAGTCTGGTGAAGGCGAATTTCTTTCAGAGTATAAAAATGCGCCAGAGAGTGCATATCAGAAAGAAATGAGAAAAAAAAGTAAGAAGCTGTATAACCATATTGCTACACAGCATTCTGATGTTGCTATCTACAGATTATCATTGATCCCACCAGAAAAAGGCAAAGAATTTTTGCCAAAAGAGCATCTAACAAAGTCCACTTTTGGTGGAACTTGGGGGAGATTAGAGAAAGATAAACCGTCGCCAACAATCGTAACCAGGTTTGATACGCCATCAAATGGACGCAACAATCATCCGTTCCTAAACAGATCTATTACACCAAGAGAAGCGGCAAGAATACAATCTTTTCCTGATGATTATGTTTTCTATGGCAATAAATCATCGGTTATAAAGCAAATAGGTAATGCGGTTCCACCAAAATTAGCTAAGGCAATAGCAGAAGAGATTTTGAAGGCAGAAGATGAATAAAAAGCAAACCTGTTTTGATTGTATATTTCAGCAAGAAAATGTACAACTTGTACATGGTGATTGTAATGCCGCAATGAAAGCTTTGGTGAAGCAAGGCGTCAAGGTAGATGCTATAATAACAGATCCGCCATATAATATTTCCAAGGCAAATAATTTTAGTACAATGAAAACAGCCAAACGGCAGGGTGTTGATTTTGGTGAGTGGGATAAGGGTTTTGACCTGATTTCATGGTTAGATATTGCGGATAAATTGTTAAAGGATGGCGGGAATATAGTTATTTTTAACAGTTTTTTAAATATTGGGAATATTGCTAAGGCATTAGAGAGCCGTGGATATGCCATAAAAGATTTGATAAGATGGATTAAACCAAATCCAATGCCCAGAAATATGTCTAGTCGTTTCGTTTCTGATTATGAGCTTGCAATATGGTGCGTAAAGGGCAAGAAGAAATGGACCTTTAATAACACATCTGGTTCTTATTTAAGACCGGAAATTCGTTGCCCATCCCCAAATGGTAAAGAAAGATTGGGGCATCCAACGCAAAAACCTGTATGTTTAATGGAAACGTTGGTAAAAATTTTAACAAACCCTGAAGATGTTGTTTTGGATCCATTTATGGGTAGTGGCAGCACTGGTGTTGCGTGCATCAGGCAAAATAGACACTTTATAGGGATCGAATTGGACGAGAAATACTATAACATGTCTTATAAACGAATATTTAACGATAATTGATGGTGGTTATTATGAACGTTGAGCAATTGTTGCAAAAGCCTATAGAAACTTTATTTGTAGCATTTTTTAATGTACAGACGGGCGAAACGGTGATTTTGAAATCCAATCCAGATATAGGGTAACAAAGTTCTTGCCATTGCCTATTAATTCACACGCACAAACTGCTTTGGCATTAACCAAAAAATATGGACTTGATTTTGTGCCGGTTGGTCAATCTATGGTTGTGTCAACAATAATTAATGAAAACAATATAACGTTAGATGATTTTTTGAATTTAGTATATGAACGTATTATAGTGAGCATAAGCAAGTTGCCAGAAAACTATCCGCTGGATGAAGAAATAGCTCTGGCAATGTTTATCCTACGTGGAAGCGCAGATTTTAATCGTAGTTTATATGCGCTGGATTTAAGAAATCCTACTTTGAGATATGTAGACAATATATTTAAAATTTTGTTGTCTTCAAAAAATTTGATGGAACGCCTAAATTTAAATTTTAGAGAACTTCAACCACAACATGTCGCAGGCGAAAGAGAAAGAAATACCCAAATTAGGATAAATCTTAAATGGTTTTATGATAATGTGATATGCCGCTATCCTGATATTAACAAATATAAAACAGATATTTTAAGAATAAATCGCAGAAATTTAGGCGAAGTGCATGCTTATCATATGTTTGAAGATCGTTTAATCTTTTATAAGCAAAAGATTCTTGGAAGAGATTTATCTGACAATGAAATTAGAGCTTTAAGACGAGATTTGGAGTTCAGTGAAAATATTGAGTATGTCCCTGAAAATAAATTTAATATAAGAAACCAAAAAATTGTCGCTTTTGCACGAGAAATGTTTGAAGACAAATGTGTTGGCTGTGGGGATATATACGATATAGCAGACCGTTCATTTGTTATGCCAAGAAATAATCGCTATTATTTCGAAGTCAACCATGTTATTGCGTATGCCAGTGACTCTGATGCGGTTGATGTTTTAGATAATCTTGTAAAATTATGCCCAGTATGTCATAGGGCTTTAACTCCGCACAGAGCCTATCCAGATTTGCAACGCCGTATCATAAGCAATATGCTAGACTCTCGGCCAGAAGTGTGTAATTTTGTGCATTCAATGATGCCTGCACATTATAAATCTCCTGTAGATTATGTGTTCGATAATTTAAAGTAATTAGCTTGTTATTTGTGATAAGCGTGTTTCTGCTTGTGTAATTCTGCGCGTATGGTTGGGCTGTTTGACCATGCAATTAGCGCATCCCAATCTGCTGAATCAAAGGATTGCTTGATGGTGCATAATTGGTCGTGAATTTTACTGCGCTCGACATCGGTTAAACTGGTGCTTGCCAATCGAACCGCCACTGATAAGTATTCTTGTGCTTTTGGTGTCATTTTGTACCCCCTTTATTCGTCATAAAAATATGTCCAGCATGGGCGCAACATCATGCGTGCCGTCCCGTAATCATCGCCCCAGATGTCTTTGTCCAGGTAATTGCGTGCGTCCATGCCGTGAATGTCACATATCGCACCATTTATTCCTGCAATAAACAGTTCGTTCACTAAATCCAAACTGACATAATTTTGCACACAGTGATGCAGGGCTGTCTGCCCATTTTCATCACATCCATTTATGTTATCGCACCTTGATATCAGGTATTTCAGGATATTTATATCCACCCCCGCATCAATTGCCGCAATCAGGTCCATATATGCCACCGCCCCACCGTCCGCAACACATTGCCCAATGCGTTGCAAAGTGGCTTGATTGGCCATTCGCCATTGTTGTTCATGTTTATCCTGCGCTGGCTTTATATGTTCATGCATATTTTTAATCAGTATTTCACGTCCTAATGCGTCTGCTCGATTTCGTATCAGGTATTCCCAGTCAACCTTGCTCAGTTTTTCTGGGTGCGCCATATACAAATTCCACAGCACATCAACCGCACTTGACACTTGTGTCATGTTCGCCTCCTTTGGCTGTTGTTCGATAAAGTTTGGAAAATTTAAATTCTGTCCCCAACGGACACTATAGATATAGAGACTTTTGTCGGAATTTCAAGACATATCTTTAATATAAATTTACTCAATTACACCTATTTGGTGATAATGAAGCTATTTGTATCTTGTTTTTTGTATGAAAATCTTCTTGTGTTCTGGTTGTGGAGTGAATAATATATGTACATATTCATAATGAATGCTTGTGAGGAAAGATATGTCAAGATCAATAGAATTAGCAAAAGAATTAGAATTGCAAACCTTAAAGGCTTTGTCTGAAAATGGTGGTGAATTAACACGGAGTCGCTTGTTAGAAATTTTAAGAGAAAAAATAGATTTTGATGATTGGGCAAAGGGGGTTTATGAAAAAACTGGATATGTCAGATGGGAATCTATATTACAATTCTATTCGATTGATTTAGTAAAAGCTGGTTTTATCACAAAAAGCAGAAAGAATAGCACTTGGTATATCACGGAAGAGGGGGAGAAAGCTCTTAAGTTGGGGAAGGATAAAATCTTTGAAGAGGCGCAAAAAAGGTACAGACAATGGAAACTTTCTTCCACGTCAGAGTGTCTTGTTGAAACTACAGAAGCAAGTGAAGAACAAATAGAGGAAAGTGCACAAACTGCGGCATCCGTTTTAGAGGATGCAAAAAACAAATCATATGAATCCTTTGAAAGGTTTATTACTAAAAATTTTGATCCGTATGAATTTCAAGATTTGTGCGCCGCCTTATTTAGGGGAATGGGTTACTACACTCCATTCGTTGCGCCAAAAGGCAAAGACGGTGGCGTTGATATTATAGCTTATAAAGACCCAATAGGAAGTACCTATCCGCACATAAAAATTCAAGTAAAATATCGTCAAGATGCAAAAGCATCATCGCAAGAAGTGCAACAATTGAAAGGCGTGTTAACTGGAAATGATATGGGCGTCTTTATTTCATTGGCTGGTTTTAGCCCAGATGCAAGAAACGTGGCAAGAAATTCAAATTCGCATATAGATTTAATTGATTTAAAAAGATTTATTGAATTGTGGCAAGAGTTTCATGACAAAATGGCAGATGGGGATAAAGCTCTGATGCAAATTACGCCAGTATATTTTATTGCAGAAAACGATTAACCGCCGCCCCATGTGGGCGGTTTTTTATCCATACAATCCTTTTTGACATCCTGTGAATTCGGTTTATACTGATTCACGGAATGGCGGAAAGGTTTTATCTTTGCATTGATTTAAAGAGTTTCTTTGCCTCGGTCGAAGCGGTTGACCGTGGCCTGGACCCATTTACAACAAACCTGGTGGTGGCGGACCTGTCACGGGGGCGAGGGTCGGTCTGTCTGGCGATAACGCCGGCGATGAAGGCCCTGGGGATTCGCAATCGTTGCCGGGTCTTTGAAATCCCGCGTGGGGTCGAATACATCACCGCAATGCCCCGCATGAAAAAGTATATGGAGGTATCCGCCCAGATTTACGGGATTTACCTGCGCTATATTTCGCCCGAAGACATCCATGTCTATTCCATTGACGAATGCTTTATCGATATCACGCCTTACTTGAAAATGTATAAGCGGTCACCCAAAGAAATGGCGATAATGCTGATGGATGCTGTGCGGGCCGAGACGGGCATATGCGCCACCGCCGGCATTGGCACGAACCTATTTTTGGCTAAGGTTGCGCTGGACATCACGGCCAAGAAAGTCCCCGACAATATCGGATACTTGGATGCGGAATCGTTCCGGGAACACCTGTGGCACCATCGGCCGATAACAGATATCTGGAACATCGGGGCGGGCATTGCACGGCGACTGGAAAGATATGGTGTGTATGACCTGTATGGGGTGACGCAAATGCCGGCCGAAACGCTGTATCGTGAGTTCGGAACAAATGCAGAATACCTGATTGACCATGCGAACGGCATCGAGCCGTGCACGATTGCCGATATTCATAATTATCAGGCGAAATCACATTCACTATCCAATGGCCAGATTCTGTTCGAAGACTATAACTTTGACGATGCACAGATTGTGATGCAGGAAATGGTGGATAACCTGGTCTTGGAATTGGTGGAAAAGAATCTGGTGGCGGATGAAATATCGCTGTCTGTGGGGTATTCACGTGATATGCGACGTGCGACCGGGGGCAGTCGTAAATTGCCAGCGCACACATCGTCCTATAAATCATTGGTGGCGGAATTTGTGCGCCTGTATCGGGAAACAACCGACAAACGCACGCCGATACATAAATTGACGGTGGGGCTGGGGAACCTGGTTGATGCGGATACGGTGCATCTGCAACTGGATTTATTTGCGGACACAACGGCGGACGAACGCGAAAGCAAACTGCAACACGCGCTGCTGGATATCAAGGGCAAGTTTGGCAAGAACGCCGTCCTGCGTGGCATAAATTATCACGAGAAGTCCACCGGTCGCAAACGTAATACTTTGGTTGGGGGACACAATGGCTGATAATATCGCACGTGCAAAACAGTTTATGCCTTTTGCGGCCCTGCGTGGGTATTATGCGATGGTGCTGGCAAAAAATCGGGTGGTTGAACCCCGTCGGGAATTGATTGGCGATGCCGCCGAACGGTTGTCACGGAAACTTGCGCTGGTTAAAAAGGGCATGATGGTAACGGTGCGATTTTACCGGACCGATGCCTATGACACCATAACGGGGCTGGTCACCCGCATAGACCCCGAATACCGATACATCACCATAGTCAAAACCAAAATCCCCTTTGACGACATCACCGAAGTATCCAGCCCCGAAATCCCAGATGGGGAATGAAAAAACTAGCGATATATTCAACATATCGCTAACTTTTACCCAAAATGTAGCGATGTTTAAAGTGTTAATTGCACCTTTTTCTTTGTTTGTGTTGACAAAAGAGTAATAAGTACTATATTTAATAGGTGGTTGGTTGCAAGAAAAGGAGGCGTGATGTCTGGATTGCAAGGGTTGATAGCAGGACTTAAAAGTACTGCGCATCGTATAGGTGCAAAGGCGGCTTTGGGGCTGGATGCTTTGCCATCTGGTGATTTGCAACAGTTAATTTCAAGTGGTGCAATCTCAGAGTTAGTACCTGGACAGCAGATAGTAGCACCTACGGGTGAGATGCGTTTTTTGTATATCCCTGACCATGGCTGTTTAAGGTGGTATAACAGGCAAAATACTTCAAAAAATAGGAATAAGGTGCATTTGTGCTTCTGTGACGTTTTGCAAGAAATGTTAAATGATGGGCGAGATAAACGCTATGTAGCCACTGGAGATACATCGGGGCAATTTCATATATGTTATTCGAATACAGAGCAGGATACTGTTCCCCTGGATGTTTGCCAAATTTGCTATCGTCTATTACATAGTAAAAAATATGGAGAATACACCGGTTTTAATTATGATGCGTATGCCAAAGATCATAATTATTACATGCCCTTTTTTGATGGGGTTAGTTCCGGCGTTTACGATATAGACTATCCTGCAGATTGGCCACAAATATCTTATAGAGTAAGAAATGAACGCAATTGGACATGTGAACAATGCGGGAAAAATCTAATTAAAAATAAAAGAGCATTACACGTTCATCATATAAACGGGGTTAAAAGCGATTGTCGAGACAGCAACTTGAAGGTTTTGTGTGTTGACTGTCATTCAATGCAGCCTAGGCACAGTCATATGTGTTGAGAAAATAATCAGTATAGGATATGATAACAAACAAATGATGGAGACAGGCATGATATCAAAGGCGCAAGCAAAATATTTCGCACACGAATTAACCAGAATAAATAAGGATGATCCGTTGGGGGCCTTGTCACAAGCACTGATGAATTCTCAGGTAGACTTACAGCCACATCAGGTTGACGCAGCCGCATTTGCACTGCGTTCCCCATTGTCATCAGGTGCGCTGTTGGCTGACGAAGTTGGTTTGGGAAAAACAATTGAAGCCGGAATAGTGTTGTCTCAGCTGTGGGCGGAACATAAAAGACATTTATTGATTATATGTCCTGCGTCTTTGCGTGAACAATGGCAAAAAGAACTTGAAGATAAGTTTGCGTTGCCAAGTGCTATCATAGAAAGGTCTTGCTATATCAAGGGTATGCTGGAGCTTAAGGATAAAATAATTATTATGTCCTACAATTATGCTGCCAATATGGAACGCGAGCTGCAAGCTGTTCCTTGGGATTTGGTCGTTATGGATGAAGCACACAAGGTTCGTAATGTTTATAAAACAGATAACATTACTGGAAACATACTGAAATCGTCGTTAAATGGCAGAAAAAAACTGTTGTTAACAGCCACCCCGCTACAAAATTCATTAATGGAATTATTTGGTTTAAGCCAATTAATAGATCCGGGTATTTTTGGGGATGCAAATTCATTTCGTTTAAAATATGCCAATGCAGGCAAAATAGATGAAGGTGAGCTAAAAAATAGATTGAATGCATTTTGCAAACGGACGTTGCGTTCGCAGGTTGTTGAATATATTAAGTACACAAAACGAAAACCAGCAACTTTCAAGTTTATACCGTCTGATGCAGAACAGAAATTATATGACAGTGTAACAGAATTTTTGCAAAAAGATAGCAGATACGCATTGCCTGTAAGACAAAGACATTTATTAGAGTTGGTTTTGTATAAATTGCTAGCTTCTTCTGTTGCGGCGATTTGCGGAACATTTGAAGCGATTTTGACACGATTAGAACACTTAAAATCGGGTGTTTCAACCAATGTTGAAGACGGACATTTAAAAGAATTAGTAAGCGAAACATATACAGACGAAGAGTTCGAAGAAGACGTTCAAAGTGATTTAGAAATAGATATTGATGTGTTGAATCTGGAAATTACACAGGTAAAGGACATTATAAAACTGTGTAAAAATGTAGATGATGATGCCAAGGCAAAAACGCTGTTAAAAGCATTGTCGATAACATTTCAACAAATGGCAGATACCAAAAGCGACAATCCGCCCCAGAAAAAGGCTCTGATTTTCACAGAAAGTCGCAGAACTCAAGACTATTTATGCGAGTTTCTAAGTAAGAATGGTTACAATGATAAAATAGTATTATTTAATGGCGGTAATAAAGAAAAGAGAGCTGAATTATTAGAGAAATTTAAAAATGAAGCAGAAATCATGATTGCAACCGAGGCCGGTGCCGAAGGTTTGAATATGCAGTTTTGCTCGTTAGTGGTAAATTACGATTTGCCGTGGAATCCACAACGTGTCGAACAAAGAATTGGCCGTTGTCATCGTTATGGTCAAAAGCATGATGTCGTCGTTATAAACTTTATTAACCAGAATAACCGTGCCGATCAAAGAATCTTTGAGTTGCTTAATGATAAGTTTAATTTGTTTTGTGGTGTTTTTGGGGCTTCTGATGAAGTGCTTGGCGCTATAGAAGATGGTATAGATTTCGAGAAAAAGATTTTGCACATTTGCAAAACATGCAGGACCGCAGAAGAAATCGAAGCTGCATTCAATGAGTTGCAAAAGGAAATGGAAGATTCTATTACCGCAAGAATGAACGATACAAAACGCAAAGTTATGGATTTGCTGGATGCTGATGTTTTAAGAAAGATGAAAATAAATCTTGAAAAAACATCTAAACAATTAACCGAGCACCAACAAATGTTTTGGAGATTATGTAAATATATCCTAGCAGAAGATGGGATATTTGATGATAGCGAATTTTCGTTTGAATTGACTAATAGCGAGCTGGGCAAACCACAAAAGTATTACTTTATCACGTGTGATGACAAGCGTACAAATTTGGATAATAGTTTGATTTTACGTTTAAGTCACCCGATAAGTTCCCATGTTATACAAAATGCTAAAGAACAAGATGTGCCACTATCAGAGATTGCTTTTGATGTCACGAATAACGCATTAAAAGAAACCGTCCTGCAGGATATGATGCACTCTGGAATATTTGGTTGGTGCAACTGCCGTTTGTTAACTATAGATTCCTTAGAAAAAGAAGAATATCTGGTTTTGTCGGGCTTGGATTCAAATGGAAACAGTGTTTCCCAAGAAACGTTGAAGAAAATGCTGGGGCTGAATATTGTATCTGAGAAATTTGGCGTGTCATTGGATGCTTCACAAAAGGATAAATTAGACGAAGCGGCCAATACAAATATAGAAAAGACAAAACAATTGTCTAACAACCGAAATGCAACATTTATACAAGAAGAAATAGACAAGATAGACAGTTATAATGCTGATAAGATTTTGCCATTAGAAAAAGAATTAAAGTCATTAGATGAAGATATTAAGCGCCTTACTAAAGAATCTATGACAGAAGCGGACCTGCAACGCAGTTTGTTGCTTCAAGAAGAAGTACAAAAGTTATCAAAGGCCAGAACCCAAAAGAGAATTCAGCTGTTTGCTTTGCAGGATGAATTAGAACAGCGCAGAGCAGAACTTATCGCAAAGCTTAAAGCAAGATTGTCGGCGGTCTGCAACATTGATGATTTATTCCTGTTTAAATGGAGATTAGCATAATGACAGAAAGCTTGCTGACAATATGGGCTGCTGACAGAGAGGTCTTGCCAGATAAAATTAGGGAATTGCTGGCGCAGGGCTGTGATATCAATGAAGTGGCCATAGACGGTCAAACCCCATTGATTAAGGCGTCCTATTATTCTAACAGTATCGAGGTGTTACAAATAATGCTGGATGCCGGGGCAAATATAAGCGCCCGTGATGATATGGGGCGTACGGTTTTGTTTGGGGCAGTGTTAGCAAATAAAATTAACAATGTTCGCTTTTTTATACAAAATCGGGCAAGTGTGAATGCTCGACTTCTAGAAAACGGCCTTACTCCATTGTTGGTGGCTTGTGAAGCTGCTTCGCTAGAAATAGTAAAGGCATTAATAGATGCTGGGGCCGGGATTAATACAAAAGACAGTCATGGCTATAGCCCGATAATGGTCGCTATCCAGGCAAATCGTGAAGATGTTGTTCAAGAATTGTTAAATCATGGTGCAAGAGTTGATCGAGAATTAGTGAGTTTTGTCGAATCTTTTGCAGATTTTTCTAAGACAGAAGTCGGACAAAAAATAAAGGATTCTTGTTATAACTAGGAATATTTGCTACAATATACAAAATTAAAAAGGTGAAAAGATGAATTTTTTTGAAAAACTTGGTTTTGTTATCACAAACTTTTTTTCCGAAAACAAGCGTGCCATATTTTGGGATATATTGGTGTGCTGTGGATGTATGTTTTTGTATAGTTTGACCCCTGGGACTGAGTGGGCTATTAATTATCTGTTTATAGCGCTTATGGGATGTTTGTTTGCTCATGATTGTGTAAACAAAACATACAGTCAGTCATGGTATCCAACATTGGGTATGTTGGGGACCTTTATCGGTATATTGGTTGGATTGCTGAGTTTTGATACCAATGAATTAAAAATAGATGGATTGCTAGATGGATTAAAGCTTGCCTTTATAACTAGTATTGCTGGTGTCGTGTTTTCTATCGTTCGCAGTTTTATTGCTAAGATAGGTCTGGCACCTATAGAAGAAACCACAGAGGTTGATCAGTTAGAGGAAATGAATGTAAATTTTGAAAAATTCTTCAAAAAAGTTGGTAAATCTTTTGGAACTCAGTTACAGGATGGACTAGCAGAAGCGTTGAATAATCTTACAGATAATATTTCTGAAAGTTTTACTAAAAGTATTGATGACTTTACTGCTGCAGTAAATAAATTGTCTGATCAGACTGACACCTTGCAAGCATTGTATGCTAATTTTGGACGCACAGTGGATACAATGGCAGGTGTGTCGGACAAGGTTTCTGGTTTGCTAGAAAATGTTCATGATGCCGTTTCGAATATGGAAAAGCCATTAGAGGGTATTGCAACTATGGCTGAACAGGCAAATACTACCGTTAAGGCATTGAATAATACGGCAACAGCAATGGAACAGGTTAGTGAGCTTAGTAAAAATACCGTTGGCAGCATTAGTGGCATGACCCAGACATATACAGATGAAACCAAAAAATTCTTCGATCAGGTTACGAAAAATCAGGAAGAAGAATTAGCATCCGCGGGGGCATTAATGATGGGGATCGTTAATAAGTTAACAGAAAATTTTGCACAGGTTAATAAAGCTTTAGACGAGGCGGCAAAGACCTTGCCTGATGCGGTTACAAAGCTTTCTAAACATGTAGATGACACTGTCGCCAAAGCTGTTGCTGGTAAGAAAGGGAAGTAATAATCATGGCTAAAAAGAATGATAATTCTCACTATATTTCACTATCAGATATGATGACGGGGTTGATGCTTGTATTCATGTTCGTATCTGTGGCGTTTATGTTAAAAATCAGAAATGAAACTGCGGAACAAAGACAGTGCAAGGAACTAACAGAAAAATATTTTGAAAAAAAAGACGATATGTACACTGACTTGAAGAAAGAGTTTGATCGTGACTTGAAGCGCTGGAATGCAGAGATTACGCCTGATTTGTCTTTCAAGTTCACAGAGAAAACAGCACAGTTTGATACCAACGAAGCCGAGTTAAAGGACGAGTTTAAGGAAAAGTTGAAAGAGTTCTTCCCTAGATATATTGCCACCATTATGCCTTATAAAGATCGTATTCAGGAAATACGCATAGAGGGACACACTGATACCACCGGGCCATGTGACATATCCCAGGAACAGGGCTGCGTCTTAAAAGCAGGACCATATCAAATAGACGGACCGTATACTAACGAGCAAAAGAACTATTTGTATAATATGGCATTGTCTCAAGCCAGGGCAAAAAATGTATTGGCTTATTGTCTAACCCTGGGTGGCGATTTCCCCTACATGAAAGATTTTATAACTGCTAATGGTTTAAGTTATTCCAAAATGCTCAAGACAAAAGACGGCAAAGAAGATTTAGGCGCAAGTCGTAGAGTTGAGTTCAGGGTATTGCTAAACGCAGAAGATGCGTTAAAGAAAGGTGTAGAATAAATGGGTGGATTGGCAGGAGCCGTTGCAGGATTACAAAAACTAGCCGATGATATCGGTGCTTTGCCATATGGAACTTTTGCAGGCACGCTTTCAGAAATGATCGCTCGTGGTGAAATTGTTGAACCGCACCGTGGCGATGTGTTTAGAACACCTGATGGAAAAGTTGTTTATTTGTATATCAGTGATGCTAATAATTTAACGAAAGACAACGATAAGCGAAATAAAGTTCATATATTTATGTGCTCAACACTAAGCAGAATGCGTAATTTAGGGCTGGATGAAACAAGATATATTGCAACAACTGAGGTAAACAATGCCGGTATGTTTAGACTAGAGAATGGTAAAATGGTAAAGCTGTCTGTTTGCGAACATTGTTACAAAAGCGTCAGGTCCAGCAAATATGGAAGCGCTACAAATTTTAAATATGCGGACTTTTCCAAAGATAGATTTATCACACCAAAGGTTGGATTTAGAAAGGGACGTTTAGATCCTAGAATTACTCGCTTTTAGTTATTATCCAATCCCATAACTATCTCCAACAAATCGTCGGGGATATAGGTTTTTGCCTGGTCGATTAGTTCTGGTGGAATGCCATAATAGGCTTCGGCGACAGAGCCTGTGATTGCGGCAATGGTATCACTGTCGCCACCTATTGATATTGCATTGCGGATTGCATCTTCAAAGTCGGTTGATTCAAAGAAACATTGCAGGGCGGGCGGTACCGTTCCCTGGCACGATGAATCCCAATCATAGTATTCCTGTAAATCGGCCAAGCAGTCGCATGTCGGGTAATAGTTGTTACGGATGTATTCGGCTATGTCGTCTTTGCTGTGGCCGGTGCGTGCCATAAAGATTGCAACGGCAACCGCTTCGGCGCCCTTGATGCCTTCGATATGGTCGTGGGTTGGGGATGTGACCAAGTATGACAGGTGTTTGACTTCTGCGATATTTTCGCCAAACCATCCGGCCGCAGACACACGCATCGCCGCCCCATTGCCCCAGCTGTTATACGGGCCCATAGTCGGGTCGTTCAGCCATTCCAAAAACATACCGCCATAGCCTTTGTTCGGATATGCCTTGCCAATAACACGCATGGTGTCGGCTGTGATTTGGCTCAGGTCGCCACCTTGCTCACGCCATTGTTTGATTGCGCTGGCCACCGCTATGGACATACATGAATCATCCGTGATATAGCAACGGTCGGTCATAAAAGGGAAGTTCTTGGACCGGATATTTGCAAATTCATAAACAGACCCAGCAATGTCACCAATAATCGCACCAAACAGCATGATTTTCTCCTTTTATGTCACTTTAGGACATGTGGCCCGAATGTCAATCAATTAGTATTAATAAACTAGATTACTGCTGCGTAATGTGCATTTATGGTATGGACAATATCCATATAGTCATTCTTTTGTATGGTTAATACAGAATCATCATCCCACCCTGTTTTTAAAACGAATAGAAAATTATAAAAATCATAAATTGGTTCCTCTACACCGCCTGTTAGGTTGTGTTGTATGCTGCATGTTTTAGCGATTAATAATTCTTTCTGTGCTTCCAAGTCCACAATTTGGGTATTGTTATTTGGGTGTGCAAAACCATAATGTTGATTTGGGGTTAAAGCAATCAAATTTTCTATATAATGCATAATTTCTGGGAATTCGTTTTTAGGAAAAATATGATGTATCTGTCTGGCGGGAGCGTTGTCACCATGTCCGGCATTGAAATTAGTTAATTCGGACATTTCATTTCTGTGTTCTTTAATAGAGTCTCGCAAGGTTTTCTTGGCTTTTGACATCATTTGTTCGAAATATCCCTTTCTTATATCGATTTCTGGATGTGCAAGTAACCAGTCTTGTCTAGTCATACCTTTTGGTTTCTCCTTATAGACGTCTCTAAAATTGTCCCTGTTATACATCAGGTCAGAACGATTTATAACTTGTGGAGAAAGACGGCCTTTTTCTGTGCCTTTTTTTTGATATTTTAGGGCAAGCGGATTTAATACTTTTGTGAAGATTCTTTTTGGTTCATAATCGCCTTGTATGGGTGTATGTCTATGATAAAAAGCAATAAATGAGTTTTTTAGAGCAGAAAAAGATTGTGTGTCCTGTTGTTCAAAGAAATGGGCAAAATGTTCCCATAGGCCACTTTGTTTCATGGTGTTTTCTATATAAAATTGTAAAAAACGCAGGGAATTTAAGTCATTTTTTGCAATAAATTCCAAAACATCTTTTCTTATGACTTTATATAAATGTCGATTATTAGGGCTAATATCTTCAATTACGCCGGCATTACATAGCATGCTTAGTGGTTGTGCAAAAACTTTATCATATTCATTTTCGGCTGCTTCAGCAGCTACATTGGGCTTAGAATAAGTGTCTGCAATAGTTTTTTGAGCGTATTCACTATTCCAAATATCCCTTACTGTAAATGTCGTGTCGTCACCATGTTCTTCAATGAAGTTTAGCACAAAGTCTGATATGGACCAAACGACATCGGGAGTGCATTTTTGGTCTATCCAGCGCCCATTTCCAGACTTCTTAATGTCATAATCATGTTCTGCACAAAAGTCTCTAATTTGATCTAAAGACATCATATTAAAACTCCTTTAGTCATTTTTTAACAATCCATAAAAATATACTGAGCAACTATCCACATTTAGGGACCTGGTTTGATAATTTCGAGCTATTTGATAAAATTTGCGATATGCTGGTGAAGCAAAAAAATCTAGTTGCTTTTGTGTCGGTAGGACTCCAGATTTTGGTGATAAAATTGCCACTGAACCGTTAACCAATACCCCGCTTGGTTTTCTTACTACTCTGGGGTTGTACGTCATGTTCGGTGTCAAATATACATTATTTTCATTTAAAAATTTAAATACCGCTAAATTTTTTGCAAAATCCTTATCTATGTATGTATCATATCCAGAAATGTCGACAATGCCGTTATCTGTTATATTTCTGGACCTAAGGACTCTTAACATACTAGTGGCACAATTACATGCTAGATGTGTGTTTGTTATTTGTCTATCTCTGAATACGTTAAAGACACCCAATTCAAGTCTACACAGTATATTATCAAAGAATTCGTTTCTAAAAATAACCCAATAAGGCAAGGCTTTATCAAAAATATACCTTTGCTTTTGAACGAGTTCAATGTTTTGTGTTAGTGAACGTACAAGGGTATTTTTTGGTTTAGAGACATTGTTTATAAAAATAGCAACAGTTTCTACCAAAACACCTGGAAAACCTTTCTCACCAAAGTCGATAATTGTTTCAACGTTTAAATCAGATAATAATTCCCTTGTTTTAGCAAATTCAGGGGTGTTCAATAAAAATTTAGGTAATATCAAACACGTAAAATTACTGAGCCCAAGAGACTTTTCTAGAAAGAAAGAACAAATATTAGAAGTGTCTTGATTCCTAGCGTCTTTCTTATACTGTTGTAAAAGTTTGCTTTCTTTTGCGGTCAACTTATAAAAGGGTGGGTTGCCAACAACCAAATCATAATTTTTATGAAATTTATGTAACAAAAAATCATCAACAATATAATTTATGTGGCAGTTTTCTGGGAGATTAAATTTGTCCACAAGTAGTCGCAAGATTTCAATATTTGTCGCATCTATATCAACTAGATCTAGAGATATTTCTTTGGTTTCGTATTTTCGAGCGATCAGCGGTATAAAATTACCCACACCAACAGATGGCTCTAAAATGGAAATTGTATCAGACTCAAAAGCAGGAAGCCTTTTTACGATTTCTGTAACAAGAGATTTGCTTGTAAAATATGCAGCGTTGTCTGAACGTTTTGTATTAGCCATTTCTGCAATTCTGCCAAGGGCAGCAACAGATAAATCAAGTGGGTTTTGTTTTATAAATTCTATGAGGTGTTCCGGGTCAGTTAGTTCATACTCTGTCAACAGTATGTTTAATTTTGTTGCTGTTAGCACTGGATGGGAGAGAGCTTCGCTGATATTTTTTGCGATTTCTTGAAATATAATTGTTGGTACAGCTTCACCTAGAGACTGTCTTATTTTTATTTCTTCCTTTTTTAAAAAAGCACGTTTTTCAGATGTAGATAATAAGTTAAGGTAGTGCAAATCATGTTCAGACCACATGAATGAGCTGGGTACAGTCATCATACGCATCAGTTCTCTGATGCTAAATACACGATCGTCACTCGGGTGAACTGTGTTTTGGCTGGCCAACTGATCATTTCGTGTGTGTACGCATGGACCGACACGGTCCCAATATTGGCGCTTATATTTGTCGGCATTTTTCTGCTGATTGACGACAATCATTCCATCTTTTATTTGATGTGGTCTTTTTGAGATATCCTTGTTGTCAAACGCAGATTCTCCCTCTTTAAGCCCCGATATCCAGCTTCTCATATGTTCTGGATATGGACGAAATTGATGATATATATCATCTGGTGAAATCTCTCCAATTGTATTAAGACTAGGTAAGCTTCCAATTACATCGCGTAGAGTTTTTTCTTTTTTGTAGGATGGAAACAATTCCAGCGGAGATATCTCATCTGCTAAGTCATTTGCTACTCCGATAACTACAGTGCGTTGGCGACTAGAGCAAGCACCGTAGTTTTTAAAATTAATAACCTTATGGAAATATGAGTAAGAATCACCCAGGTTAAGCCGAATTGCTTCTTCTATTGGTTTATCCCTGCCATCATTGTCAGTACAAAGTGTTTTCATGAAAGCAGGTACGTTTTCAAATATAAAAAACCTAGGCTTTAGTTGTTTGATTATGTTAATAGATTCAACTACCAGTGAATTTCGAATGATTTCTGTGTTTGTTTTTTTATGGTTTGCAACCGACATCCCTTGACATGGTGGGGTTGCGATCAAGACATCCAATCTCTTTAGACCCTCGTGCTTTTTCCATAAGTCTATTTCTGCAAACAGCTTTTTTTTCGTTTCCGTTGTAGTTATATCTCCGCAAATGTACCCGCTGTCATATTTGCATTTGTTATTAAATCTCTGGACATCAAGACGCCTTTTGATAAGCTCATTAGTGGCTACGCATTCAAATCCCTCTTGTTTGAAGCCATAACAACCTACACCAGCGCTACTAAATAAACTTACATATGTCTTCATAAAATATCCTTCCAGTCAATTGAAAATAAACCAAAATACATAAAAAATCTATCACAAAAAGTAAGAATTTACATTTTTTAGCCCTAAGTCCCAAAAAAATTGCTTGCTTGTAGGTAATACAGAAACGCATTGTTTCTCCTTTGATTCACTCAACCTTAATCCCGGCGATTAGTTCGCGTTGGCGGGATGGGGAGATGTTGCCGTAATTGCATCGGGTGGTGCCGATACTGCTATGGCCAAAGTCTTGTTGCAGGGCGACTATGCGGTCGTCGTGTGTTATGTTTTCAATGTGTCTGGCACGGGTGCGGCGGACGCTGTGAATGCTTAGCGGTGCCAGTCCATTTGCCACACATGCGCCGTTAAATATCTGATTGGCGGTGCATACGGATATTGGCTGGGCCTTTACATTGCGTTCAAAGATGTTTAGTTGGAACGGATTGATTGCAATCTTGGGAAAAAGCGGGTCTGATTTATCAAAATCGTATTCATTGACCAGCATGTCCCGCCAATCCAGTACAAATTGCCGCAGGTCTGGGATGTTAAGCAAGGTCGCCTCGCGTGCACGACAGAACTTTACATTCTTGATTTTTCGTGGGTTTATGTCCAGAAAGTATATACCAACCAACGGCTCCTGCATAATCGTATCAATTCGAAAGTTGCACAGTTCGCTTACACGTGGGCTGGTCAGTATTACCAGCGCAACCAGTGCCCGATTTCGCAGGTCTGTCACTGTTTGCGCTGGCATAGTACGAACGGCATGCAACAGTTGTGAATATTCGTGATGCGGTTTATATCCGGATGCGTTGGCACGATTAATCTCGTTCCGGGTCAGGGTCAGATAGTCGGCATCGTTTCGGCGAATGCGTCGGCCAAATGGCTCGTCCGCCAGCCAGCGAATGAACTTTTGCGTTTCGGATGTTATCCGGTGCATATAGCTGGGGGATACCGACTGTTGCCGCAGATTGGCCAAGAATACCTTGGCCATGTCTGGGGTATAGCGATCCAGGTCTTGAAAGTCCGTTAAAACCTCGAATGCACGCAGATATTTGCGCAGGGCCAGCAGGGTCTTGTTATCGGCCAGCTTGGTCCGGCGGACGTGTTCCAGGTATTTTTTTACGATACGTTCGTTGCCGGGATTGTATCTGCGATGGTTAGATTCGTTCAGAATTGATTGCATCGTATACCTCCTTGGCTGTCAGACGTACCGTTTCCATCTCAACTGGTGTCATGGTTTGTGTTTGGGCCACATTCTGATACATGCCGGCAATGTATCGGGCTGTACTGTCGACATCACTGCAATATTCCTTTATCCCCAGCAGGGTCAGATAGTCATTACCCAATACATAGTTAATCTGGAACAGGGACGGATGTGGCCCCTTGCTATATTCAATTTTCGTTAGCATTTGTATCTCCTTTTTCTTCAAATTTCATAAATTCCTGGTTGCAGGATGTTGCACAATTGTCCCCGTCATCGACTCTGCAGTTTAGGCTAGAATCCAGGGAATGGGATATACACGGTGATTCAGTTAAGCGGAATTCGCGTTTCAGTCGTGAAATATCCGCAATTTTGTAGACTTTGTGCATCTTGCAACCGCAAACCGGGCATATGCCACACATGTTGGGCAGGGTCGGGTGTTCGCGTGAAAACCATATAACTTTGCCCTTGGGTATGCGGGCCTGACGACAGTGCAGACAATAGAACTGGTGGAATTCGATTGGACAACGGTTTTTGTCGTTTTCATTTAACAGAAAATCTATCAAATTCGTCCCACGAATAAGTGTTGGTCGCTTGTCGTCAATTGTGGCCAAGCCGTTTGCAATCATCTGGCGCACGGTACGTTCAGAACGACTAATCATCTGGCATACTTCGGGTATCGAATATGTACCCATGTACGAGATTTGTTGTACGTTATACATTTTCGCCCCCTTCGTCTAACTTGTTAATCAGCTGGTGTTCAATCCACGCATCCAGGTCGGATTTGCGGTACCGAATACGGTTCCCCCATCGAATGAACGGCAGAGTGTTTTTGCCACAATGGCGCCAACTGTTTAACGTCCCGACGGTCGTCCCCAGATACTGGGCCGCCTGACGTTGGTTTAGCAACTTAAACGTAAAATCTTCAAGCATAGTTAACTTCCTTTTGTTTAGTTAATTTGTATGCTTGAAGACTAAGAGGGATTTATCGAAATTTACAGAAATGAGAATTCTAGCTAGCTAGAATTTTGCGTTTTGGCGCAGAAATCAGCAACTCTTCAAGGATTTTGGAAATCAGGGGTGATTTCTTGCGTTTGTGCCGTTTGCAGTACTCTTCACGGACTAATTTCATCGTTTCAGAGATATTTTGTGGCAGGGTATCTTTCTGCTGAATACCCATATCATAGATGATTTTTTCATATCTTTCACGAATAGCATTTTTTGCATCGGCGGTTTTGTCGGCACCTTTTTTATATTTCTGACGGTTGCAGAATGCGTTTAATCGATAATTAAGTGACTTGGCACGGGTCAGTGAATTAAAAAACACAGCCACATTATAGGCGACGTTGTTACTTGTGTTTTCTAGATTTTTTAATATAGATTCAAACAGTAATAACAGGTCTTTGAACAGGATGCCCGCAATACATTTATTGGCAAATCCAGGTTCTTGCTTCTTTTCGGTCATAATATCCTGGGGGCGTACATTTGCGTGTTCTTTGTTTTCCTGCTTGGCTTGTTCTAGCATTTTTTCTTCGATTTCAACACAGTTTGATTTCATCTTGCTGCCTGTAAAGATTTGAACCGTGTCATTTTTATTGTCAACAAAGCAATAATTGGCAGATAGCGAGAATAATTTTTCTATCCTGTTAATTACATCGGGCATATCGTCATTGGCGATAACAGATACATCGGTCGGGATAATTTCTGCAATATGCAGTATTTGTAAAATATGGTCGGCGTAGGCCCCGCGAAAATAAAGCGAGACCAGGGCTAAATTTTGGTCATCTTCGACCGGTGTTTCCAGTGGTAACAAATAAGGTAAAAATTTAACTAAATCTTGCATAGTGATGGCTCCTTTTGAAAAAAATAGTAATAAATATTTATCGATATTCAAGGAATATTCGCCATGTCGGCCGGTAGCAAACGAGTAGCAAAAAAATTTTTGTCAATTTTTGTAGATTGTGCAAAGCAATAAAAAATCCCCTTGAATCAAGGGGTTATTCTGGTGCCGGTTGTCGGACTTGAACCAACGACCTACTGATTACAAATCAGCCGCTCTACCAACTGAGCTAAACCGGCATTGCCCCCCAATTATACATATCTGTGAAACGAACGCAAGCAAAAAAATCATAATTTTCTTGCCTTTGGGTTTATTTAGGGCAAAATAGGGATATGAATACGAAAAAATTACCAGAACTGTTGGCACCGGCAGGTACGCTGGATGCCTTTAAAACCGCCATTTTATATGGTGCAGATGCTATTTATGCGGGGCTTCCCGGTTTTTCAATGCGTGCACGTGCCAAGATTGACGTCGAAGGTGTAAAGGCGGGCATAGAATTGGCGCACGCAGCAGGTAAAAAAGTGTATTTAGCATTTAATCTGTTTGCGCACGATTTTGAATATGCAAACATGCCTCGTGTTGCCGAAGTGATTAAATATCTGCAACCAGATGCGCTGATTGTGTCAGATCCGGGAATTGTTATGTGGGTGCGTGAAAACTTTCCCGATATGCCAATTCATATTTCAACCCAGGCGAATATTTGTTCGGCGAAAACCGTCAAATTCTGGCAAAATGCAGGGGCAAAATTGTGTGTTCTGGCGCGCGAAGTATCACATAATGAATTCAAATCTATTCGTGCGGCGTGTCCAGATATAGGGCTGGAAATATTTGTGCATGGTGCAATGTGCATGTCCTATTCTGGTCGTTGTTTGTTGTCTAACTTTATAACGGGCCGTCCAGCAAATCGTGGAGCGTGTGCACAGTTGTGTCGTTGGAAATACGATGTGATTTTGCGTGAACGTGAAAGCGGTGTTGAAATGCCGATTGACGAAGATGAACGTGGCGCATATATTATGAATTCCAAGGATTTATGTTTGATGCCACGCCTGGGCGAGGTTATTGCCGCCGCCCCAGACAGTCTGAAAATCGAAGGACGCAATCGCAGTGAATACTATGTTGGATCGGTGGTAAATGCATATCGCTGTGCGATGGATGCGTATGCAGCAGATCCAGAAAACTTTGATGCCACACCTTATATGGATGCACTGAATCGTTTGGAAACACGTGGCTATACAACGGCGTTCTTTGATGGGCCGGTACGCCCAGACGCCCACAATTATGAAACCACACGCAGTACATCGGATTATCATGCGGCGGGTGTTGTGACGGGCGTGACAGATGAAAATGTTGCGTTTGAATTGCGTAATGAAACCAGGGCAGGGGACGTTGTGACATTTATTGTCCCAGGTCAGATTGAGGGTGTGTCCGTCAAACTGGAAAAATTAATTAATGCCAAGAATGGTGAAACGGTTGAAAAAATGGCGGCTGGTATGGGGAATACTGTGTTGATACCACGCACATGGTTTGGTAATGCGTGGACTGATAAAATCGTTCCGTATGTCTTGGCCTATAAACATAAGTAAAGGAGTGGCGTAATGGCTGGCAGATCATTTAATGATATTCTTTATCCAGAATTTAACGATATTTTTGAAAACACCAAGAAACCACGTAATCGCCGTGCGCCGCTGATTAGGGCGGATGCTGAATTTATACTGGGCGAACCGCTTAGCAATGTTGTTATATATGATTTTATTAACAAGCGTATTGATAAGAGTATCTATAATGGTCATTGCATTGTTGGTGGGAGACTTGTAACGGAACGTGCACCAAAAATTAAAGAACTTTGCGCAAAAAGTTCTGTAATCGCTGGGCGTGTGCCTGTTGCAGTTGTTGCTAAAACGTATGAGCCTGAATACGGTATGAGATACAGCAGTCTTGGCGATTATGTTGCTGGGAATATCATATTTTATAATCCAAAAACAAAAAAATACTCGGCTTTTACGCGTGGTTGGATGCCATTTTGTGAACATCTTTGTCGTTTTGCGGCTGCTGAACAGGCGTTGTATGATGTGATGGATGGTATTAGTCGTAATTTTACAAGGGTAGAATCTTATGCGTACCAGGAAGAAAATACCACACATCAATCTGCCAGAAAAACATTTTGGAATGCAATAACCGATTTTGTAGGCAAAAACTTTTCAAGATAGTAAAAAATCCCCCAACTGGGGGATTTATTTTTGTTTGTCTTGGTTGTTATATATTTTTTTATATAATTCAATTGCACGTTGTGCGGTGTACACAGTGCACCCCAACCACATCAGCGCACCGATAATATAATTTTTATCTGTTGTGCCATTTGCAATGTCGTACCCAGAACGTATTAAACCGCTGGTGGACATTGCGTTCAGCATGATGTATATCAGCAAGAACACCTTGTTGTTAAAGTTGTTGCCCTGGTTTGGGTGTTGTGGGGCCTGTGTTGTCATTATTTTGTCTTTTGGTTGTTCGTGGCGTTTATTTGATCACGCAGGCTGACATAATCACGCAATAATGGGATATTTGTCTGGCGCATGACTGCAGCAATACCAACGGTGACGGCACCCATAATTACGCCAGCTAAAACACGTTCTGCGCCTTCGGCAAAATTATCTGCCTGGCATGCTTTTACAACGCCGGCAACTGGTGCGCCAATTAATCCGACATAGTATAATGCCATGGAAATACCCTTGTTTGCCTTGGCGGCAGCCAAATAGAAATTGCGCTGTCTGATTGCTTTTTGCATTTCTTTGTCGTTTTGTTGTTTCATCTTTTAACTCCTGTTTAATCTTTCTTTTGTTCACTGTCACGTATTATTATAGTACAAAACAATAAATTGTCAATATAAAAAGGGTTTTATTTTTTTGAAAAAGGTGCTACGGTCATATCTGTGAAGATTATACCTGATTTTAAGTACGAAATTGAATGTGGACACCGTATTGTTGCCGGGGTGGACGAAGCAGGGCGTGGTCCATTATGTGGGCCGGTGGTGGCGGCTGCGGTTGTGTTCCCAAATCATGATATTGAAATACCTGTCGTTATACGTGATTCAAAACAGATGACCGCCCACCAGCGTTCGGTTGCCTACGATTGGATTGTTAAAAATACCGTATGGTCGGTTGGGGCTTGTTCCCCCGCAGAAATTGACGAGCTTAACATATTATGGGCGTCTATGCGTGCAATGGAACGGGCGGTGTCTGGATTGGGATGTGTGCCAGATTGGTGCTTGGTTGACGGTAATCGGGTGCCGTCTGGGGTGTCGGGTGCACCCCTGGTCAAGGGGGATGCAAAATCACTGTCGATTGCGGCGGCATCTGTCGTTGCCAAAGAAACACGTGATAAAATCATGGCGGATTTATCAGCCCAGTATCCTGAATATGGCTGGGATAAAAATGCAGGATATCCAACAAAAACCCATTTACAGGCAATTGAAAAATATGGTATAACGGTGCATCACCGAACGTCTTTTGGACCAGTAAAAGAAAGGATAAAAAATGAAACTTCGCACGATTGATGGATTGGATTTGCGTGGAAAATATGTGTTATTGCGTGACGACTTTAATGTTCAGATTGTAGATGGGCAAATAACAGATGGTTTTCGTATTGAACAAAGTATGCCAACGATTAACAAGTTGCGTCAAATGGGGGCTCGTATTGCGATTTGTGCGCATCTGGGCCGGCCCAAGGGTGAACGTAATATGTCTTATTCATTGGCACCTGTTGCCGAATATCTGGGGGTGCGACTGATTCCAGATTGTCTGGACAAAGATTTTATGGCCGATATGCATGATGGTGACGTGGTGTTGCTGGAAAACGTGCGGTTTTACAGTGGTGAAGAAAAGAATGATTCTGCGTTCGCAACAGAATTGGCACGTGGGTTTGATGTTTTTGTAAATGATGCGTTTGCTGTTTCGCATCGTGCCCACGCCAGCACAGTTGGCGTTGCAGAAATTCTGCCATCATACGCTGGGGATTTGTTGGCGTCTGAAATCATGCACCTTAGCCAGGTTATGGAAAATCCACAGCGTCCATTATTGTCCATTGTCGCCGGCAGCAAGGTTTCGACAAAAATCGGTGTTTTAAAAGCATTGGCGAAATTGTCTGATAAATTAATTATTGGTGGCGCATTGGGGACTACGTTTAATTATGCGACTGGTGGTCGTGTTGGTAATTCTCTTTACGAGGCTGACCAGCGTGACGTTGCGTTGGAAATCCTAGAATATGCACGTGAGCATGACTGTACGGTTTTGCTGCCACTGGACAAGGGTGTGGCCAAAGAATTTGCACGTGATGCGGTGCGTACAAACAAAGATTTTTCCCAGATTGAAGAAGATGATATTATCATTGATGCTGGTGTTGCAACGACAGAACGTGACGTAAACGAGATTAAGCATGCCAAAACAGTAATCTGGAACGGTACAGTTGGCATGGCTGAATGGGCGCCACGTTGGTCGTATGGTTCGTTTGCATTGGCCAATGCTATTGCAGAACAGACACGCAATGGCGCATTGGAAAGTATTGTTGGTGGTGGGGATACGGTTGCGGCACTGACGGCGTGTGGCGTCAAAGATGATATTACTTATGTTTCCACAGGCGGTGGCGCATTCCTGGAATTTATTGAGGGGCGAATCTTGCCGGGTATAGCAATATTAGAAGACAAATAATTAAATCCCCATTTGGGGATTCTTTTTTAGTATTTTTAAGATTCTGAGCGCTTGTGTGTTGGCGGCAAATATGATATAATATCTACAAAAGGAAATCGGGAAGGTATGAAAAAATCAAGTGTTTTTGCCGCTTTTGCGGGCGTTTTGCTGGGGCTGCCATTTGTATCAAATGCGGCATATCCGGTTTATTCTGCGTACCAAGGTGGGGCGGGTAATGTTCCGGCCCAGTATATGCCATCTGCGAACAGTCGTGTGGTATCCCAACCAATGGCGCAGCAGGGGCAGTATACCCAGTATCGAAACGTCGCAGCGGCCCAGCCAACACGTATAACGGGTGCGTTGCCATATGTTGGGTCCAGTCAAACGACGGCTGGACGTTCGTACTATCAGCCGGCGGACTATGAACGTCTGGCGGACAGTGGGTTGTACGTTGGTTTGTCTGTTGCGTATACTGCATCGTTAATGGGCGGTATGTCGGCAGATTATACCGGCGAACAAAATGCGTTCTTTGTGCCTGGTGCATTTGAAGAGGCTGATTTTCATTCTGATACGATGATTCCGTTACAGTTATCTGTTGGTGCGGCAATCAACAACGATATTCGTGTGGATTTTTCTTATTTGCGTTATTCTGGTTTGGCATATCCAACAATGGTTCGCACGTCTGATGGTGCGGGTGGTTTGATTGATGCAACTGTTGATGGTGGTGCAATTACATCAAATACAACAATGCTGAACATCTATTATAACATTGATTCTTATACTGGTTATTTGGCTGGTGGTTCATTGCGTCCATATGTTGGTGCCGGTGTTGGTATTTCATTGAACACTGTTGCTGACTATGTCGTGTACGACAGTACGTTTTACTCTGAAATGGACCCAATTGGTGCTGGTGCCGGTGATTTGACTGGGATATCCGATATTTATGCGTATCACAATGGTGGTACAACAGAACAGTTGGCGTTTATGCTGGAAGGTGGCTTGACCACAGAACTGGAAGGCGGGATTAAGCTGGATTTCTTTGTGCGTTATGCCAACCTGGGCAAGGTTAAGACATCTGGTTCAATTATTGTTTCCCAGACAGAATGGTTGGGCGATGGTGCCGGTGGCGAGTATGAGGCCCCATACGACAGTGTGTTCCATTATACCAATTGGTATGAAAGCGGACGTCTGGGAATGCTGGATGTTGGGGTTCGTATGCGTCTGCAGTTCTAGACCAACGGTGATTCTGGGGGGCAAACAGAGAGAATGAGAACCACAAAATCAATTTTTTATTATTCATTATTAGCCACATTGGTCGCCGGTATTGGCGATGCGTCTGGGGCGATACGTGTTGGAAATAAATCACGCAGTTATGCCGCCGCATATGACCAGGTTAATGCCATTCGCAATCCAGCGCCTGTTGTTATGGATAATGCCAGTGATGATTTGGGACTGGCCGGCAAGACCCAGGATTCAGAACCCACTGCCCAATTACCAATACGTGTTGCAAATCCGACATTAGCATCCCAGATTGCACATGGTGATGCTGCATCTGTCACGTTTGGACAATTGCAAAACTGTGGCGCTGTTTACCCAAATGGTGAATTTGCATGGGATATGCCGACGGCTGGTACAAAGAACGCATCTGGGGCCCAGTGTGTATCTGTGGTTGAAATGCGTGGCTATCAAATGGGTGAAAACGGATCTGATTTAGTATTGGCACGCATTAATCTGGCGGCGGGTGATTCTATTAAGTGTAATGTTTCTGAATGGCCAGAATCGTCTTATCTACCATCAGCTGGCCAGATAACATTCCCAAACGATGCGGAACCCACCGTCGAAGATGTTATTGATGTTATGAACCAGGAACAAAAACAGCATGCTGGCCTGAAGATTGCGGCTGGTGCATTGGTTGCGGCGGTTGCGGGCAATATGGCTGGTGATAACGCTGTGGGGCATGATTCTCTTTTGGGTACGAACAAGGAAAAATTACAATCAACTGCGATTGGGGGCATAACGGGGGCGGCAATTATGGCTGGTAACGTCTATGCCGGCAAGGTTGCAGGCGATATGATATTGTCGGCCGGCGTAAATGCAGCGGCGGGTGGTCTGATTGGGAATATGGCTGCATCTGGGGATTCTGTCATCCGTATCGAAGATTGTATGTATCAAGGGGATTCAACATCATGTTTATGGGGGATGGTTGTTTCATCCAAGGAACGTGAATTTGATAAAAGATATTTTTATGACACTGTAACCGAAGAAGTTCTTGCTTGCAGCAGTGCTGGGCTTACAGATTGTAAACCTGCGGAAATGATATCCATTATACCGGCTGGATATATTGTAAATGGCCAGATAAAAAAAGACACAAATGGTAATGGCCAAGAATATGATTTGGCCAAAATCGCTTCTGAATTTTATAAAGATGTGCCGACTAGTTATCGTTTGGAAAACAATCAATTGATTGAATATCCGGGTGTCTCCCCAAATCAGAATAACAGCTATGTTGAAATTGCCAGTGGTGTAATCCCAGATAAATCAACACCGGCTGTGATTGTCGGGGTGGCTGATAAGGCATTTGGATTTAAAAAGAAAGATTGGGCAGATTTGAAAAAAGGTTCTGGAAAATTTGTTATCATGGGACGTGGTACCGATGGCCAGCCATATGAAATGACACCAACCCCATCGATTGATGAATTTTACCCGATGTATGTTGATGCCGAAGATGGCGGATTAATCGATTTGGGAAACAAGGCACGCCTGAAAGGCACATTGATTGGCGCTGGTGCCGGTGGGGCAATGGGGGCGTTTACCGCATACCAGGGTGCCCAGGACGATATCCAAGAACGTTGGGTCGCAGCGGTTCGTGAATACAAGGATTCCCTGCAAAAGGTGTACTGTGCAACTGGGAAACGTTTCCTGACACACTATAATGATTTGGTCATAATACCCAAGGCATCAGAATAACAAAAAACCGCCATTTGGCGGTCTTTTTATATTTTTGTTTTATATTGGCTGACGTCGATAAATTCTGCCTGAACCTGTTTATGAATTAAGCGATCACGTTTTGCATGCTCAATTCTGGTGCGTTTGCTTTTTGTGATACTGTCAGACTGGTTGGTATTATATATACCTTTTTTATTTTTATTAAATACCAGTGTTTGAATATATGAATTTTCGGTGTACAATGCCTTTTTCAATGCAGCTTTTTCTGCCTTGCGTGCGGCACGTATATCTTCTTTAGATGTATATTCTTTGTCACGCATTGTGTATTCAGACAAATAATCAGCCATATGATTGGTCAGGGCATTTAAAAACTTTAAATCTCGTGTTTTTGGAAATATGCGCAAATACAGCTTAGAAATCTGGATTAAAAATTCTTCACGATCAGCGGTGTATGCGTATTCATGAAACCATCTGTCACGCAGTGTTTCAACATTGTCGTATGATTTGCCAAATTTATCCAAGAATTTGTCCAGAATATATACCTTGTATTCTAAAAATTCTTTGAATGCTGCGCAGTTTTTGTTACGTGCCATAATCTCTTCCTTGGGTTAAGACCAGGGAATTATAACATACAAAAAAAACGTTTGTCAATCTATATTATGTTTTTTGTCTTATTTTGCATTCTCGTCACGTAATCTGTAATATTCACAGATTGCAAATGGGGCGATATCGGTCAGTCGCATCTTGCGCCGCACACGAAATATGCCAAAAAATTCGTATTGCAATGTGTAAAAAGAAGCATATTCCCAATCAATAATGCCAACAACATCCATTGTGTTGGGGTTAACGATTATGTTGCTGCACATGTCGCCATGTATTAACCCCCAGCTGTTTTCTTGTGCTTTTTGGGATTTTAAATCCTTCAGTTGTTTGAAATCAGTATTATACAGCTTGTATATTATCTGTCCGATTTGTTTCCCGATTTTTTCGTTATTTTGCATTATTTTTTCCATTGGCAAATCCATCAGCACACGCCCCGGGATAAATTTAGTTTTATAGAATAAATATTCGCCTGCCTGTACCAGATCTATATTTGGAACCGCCACTGGTAACACAGGTGCCACAGCATCTGTTATACGTTTTTCACGTTCAAATTTTTCGGCGCTGTTGTCTTTTTTATGAAATTTACGCACTTTAAACACAGTATCATCTATTATAAATGCCAGGCTTCCACCGCCCTTGGCCAGGCGCATTGTTTCCCATTTCATATCTGGATACATGTTTTTTATTGCGTTCAGTTTGTTTTTATAATCAAAGCATTTTTCGGTTCTGAACCATGTGCGCATACGTCGTCCTGGAATCAGATACGATATTGTCCATAAAAACTCAAAAAAAGGTTTCCACATATAATCACCTCGTTGTTTAAAATAATGATATTGAAAAGATGAAAAAAAACAAGTATTTTGTCAGTATGTTTAACCCTGGCACAATTGTAAAAGTCTTGATACCAAATGCTGTAAACAACGGTTATGATTATCGATTAACCGCCCCGGCCAGTATTGGGACATTTGTACGTGTGACTGTAATGAATCGTCCTTATATTGGTGTTATTTGGGGCTGTGGTGACAGTGGTTTGCCAGAATCCAAGATAAAAGATATTGTTCATATATATGATACATCTGTTCCAATTACTACATTACAGTGGATAAAACGAATGTCAGATTGGACGCTGATGCCACTGGGGGCGGTTTTGCGGTTAATTGTAAATGTGCCTGATGCGTTCATGCCACCCCGCACAGAACAATTGTACACATATAATCCAGATTCAACAATGCGCATGACAGATAATCGGTTGGCTGTTTCGGATGCATTTGCATCAAATGATAACGATGCGATGTCTGTATCAGATATTCAGAACATATCGCATGTCAGTGCCGCTGTCGTTCGTACAATGATAAAGAATGGCACATTAACACCATGTTCCATGCGTCCTATTCAAAACGATTTATACACATACGAATATTGTGATGTCGGGAACATCAAATTAAATACAGAACAACAATCTGCTGCGGATAAAATTGGCACATCAATTGCGTCTGGTGGTTTTTCTGTACACTTACTAGATGGTATAACCGGCAGTGGTAAAACCCAGGTATATTTTGATTCTGCGTGGCGTGCATATTCACGTGGTGGCCAGGTTTTGTTAATGATGCCTGAAATTGCACTAACGGCCCAGTTTATGGCCCGATTTGCATCACGTTTTGGTGCACCACCTGTTGTATGGCACAGCAATTTGACCGCTGCCCGTCGTCGTGAAATATGGCGTGGCGTGTTAAGTGGAAAAATCCGAATGGTTATTGGTACACGCAGTGCACTGTTTTTACCATGGCAAGATTTATCACTGATTGTAATTGATGAAGAACACGATACTTCTTACAAGCAAGAAGATATGGGGAATTATCATGCACGTGATATGGCCATTTTGCGTGCAAATATTTCAGGTATTCCCGTTGTCCTGGCCAGTGCAACCCCCGCCGCCGAAACATTAGAAAATGTAAATCTTGGTAAATACACACACTTGCGTCTGACGTCTCGATTTGGTGGTGCGCAATTGCCTGAAATAAAAACAATTGATTTGCGTCAAAACCGTCCATGCCCATATATTGTTGGCGAAACCGAGAATAATGGATTTTTATCTGCGCCATTGTGTGATGCGATTGGGGAAACATTGTCTAACGGACACCAGGCGATGTTATTTATCAACCGTCGTGGTTTTGCCCCGATTGTTCAATGCCAAAAATGTGGCTGGACAGCGACGTGTCCAGATTGCAGCGTTGGGATGACATATCATAAGCGTTTGGGAAAATTGTTATGCCATATGTGTGGTCGCACAACCCCGCTTATGAAAGAATGTCCGTCGTGTGGCACCGGTGTGTCGATGCGTGGGGCAGGGCTGGAAAAAATCCAAGAAGAAGTCAGCGTGCGATTTCCCAACGCCCGAACGGCCCTGGTGTCCAGTGACACAATTTCATCACGTCAATCATTAGAGCGTCTGGTTGCCAAGATGGAATCTGGCGAAATTGATATTGTAATTGGTACGCAAATCCTGGCCAAGGGGCACCATTTCCCCAACCTAACATTGGTTGGTGTAATCGACAGTGATATGGGGTTGTTTGGTACAGATTTTCGTGCCAGCGAACACACATTTCAACAATTGTTCCAGGTTGCGGGTCGTGCTGGGCGTGGTTCGCATCCAGGAACTGTATTATTACAAACCTATCAGCCGGATCATCCGGTATTGTTGGCAATCTGTGACGGGGACAGGGACAGTTTTATGAATTCTGATATGGCTGGTCGCAAATTGGCGCAAATGCCCCCGTATGGCCAGTTAATTGCCGTTATTATCGAAGGGCAACGTGAATCAGTGTTGTCACAATTCTGTAATGACTTATCTAATGCGGCCCCCATATTGAACGGCGGCAAGATTATGGGCCCCATTGCGGCGCAAATATACCAGGTTCGTTCTTGGTATCGCATGCGTTTTCTGGTGTCTGGGGGACGCAATGCAAATTTGCAGCCGGTTGTTTCGAAATGGTTGTCGTCTGTTCGGGTGCCTGCAAATATCCGCATCAAGATAGATGTAAATCCTGTTAATTTTATGTAGTGTGTAATCTGTCCTATTGGTTAACACCCCAATGTTTCGTATAGTTGCTTTGTATAACCATAACCAAGGGGGGAAACCAATGGCAGAATTTTTAATAGTTTTTGGAATAATGTTTATCTTGGGGCTGATTTTGGTCGGCTTTTTACTGATACCGATATGGATTGCGAATGCACGTGGTATATGTGGCGGTGAAAAAACGACTATATCTATATTATCATGGATGGGCATATTTTTTGGCATAACATGGATTGTTGCATTGATATTGTCGTTGGTATGGCGTGGTGAATGTGCGATGCGTGAAACGAACCTGGATAAACTGGAAAAGGTTTCAAAACTGTATCGCAACAAATCCATCACACGTGAAGAGTATAACGAAATAAAATCTAAGTTATTAGATTAACACTTGTTGGGGCATCGACCCCATTTTTTTTTGCAAAAAAACGCCCCGAAATCACAGGGGCGTGGACATGAAACTGTGTGTGTTAAATTGACTTATTAATTGTTGCGAACTGGACGGTCAACGAACATCCATATCAGCCATACCAGTGCTGCAATACCGATAATTGCATAAACGATATTGCTGGCCAATGTTGCTGGGCCGAATAAAAATGCAACCAAGTCAAAACCAAATATTCCAATCAGCCCCCAGTTCAGTGCGCCGATAAATGTTAATGGTTTTAAAACATAGTTTGTAAGTCCTCTCATCTGTTTTTTCTCCTTTTCAAGGTTTGTACTGTCTTCAATCAAGACACCCTAATTATACCCCCTTTTTTTATCTGGTGCAATAACAATACAGGGTTTAGGAATAGGTTCCAATGTGCGGAAATCTGGGAAAAATATCATTGATACATGTACATATTGCCGAATTTTATTTGGCCAATTTTTCTATGACATATCCAGCCAACATTAATCCAAAGGTACCTGTCACCGTAATAACAGATCCCATATTCTTTGCATGTCCAACAACAGGCGCTGGGGATTGCGTTGAAAACACAACTGGAAAATCTGGTATGTCTGTGTTGCGTATTGCCCGGCGAACACGTCCCGCCAATGGGCAAACCGATGTCTTAGAAATGGGGGCAATCTTTATTTGCGAAATATCAGTTTTCAGCGCAGCCCCCATGCTGGAAATAAATGGGATAGTGTGTTTTGTGCACCACCGATAAATTGCAATTTTAGATTGCACTGTATCAATTGCATCGATTACAAAGTCTGGACGTACATCTAAATCTGTGTTGTCGTCCCAAAAAATATTATATACATCAACATGCGTGTCTGGATTTATATCATGAATTCTGCATCGGGCGACGTCTACCTTGGCCAGACCGACGGTTGAATCCATGGCGAACAGTTGGCGATTAATATTAGATTTTTCAACATTGTCAAAATCAACGACAATAATATGACCGACCCCTGTTCGTGCCAACGCTTCTATGGCAAAAGATCCGACTGCACCACAACCCACAACCATAACAGATGCATTGCGCAGTTTCTGGGTGCCGTCATTGCCAAACAATAAAAGTGTTCTATGCAGTCTGTCCATGTTTTAATAATTCCACCGTATTATTGTAAATTGTATTTATCATGTCTGCAAGTGGGACAGATAAAATTTCAGACATTTTTTGTACCACACCAATAACTGTTGCTGGATTATCAGAATCAGATTCAGATAAAATGCGATTTCGTGGCATGCTGCGCAATGCGTTGTGAACACGTGTCCTGTTTGGATTACACACAGCCGTCCCAAATGAGAAATAGGAATTATATCTTAATAATTGTTGTATAATATCTGGGGATGCATCAAACGCATGAAACACAATTGCGTATGGTTGAATCTTTGATATTGTTGCCAATATCTTATCCCATGCGCCGACACAGTGAACATGTGCAATTCGCTTCATATCATTGGCGATATTTAATTGTTCTTGAAAAACAAAAATTTGCGTTTGCATATCTGGGTAATTTTTATCCAGTCCAATTTCCCCAACCATCAGTTCTGGATTTTTTGCCAGCATACATTGCATGTTTTCTGTCCACCCATCAGCCAGGTTTGATATATACCATGGGTGAACACCGATTGCGCCCCAGATTTTGTTATTTTGTGCCAGCGTTATAATTTTTTGCCATTCAGACACCTGTGCGGCATTGGTAATTGCGATATCCACATCCTGTGTCAGTGTTTGCCCAACATTCAAATGACAATGTGCATCAACGTACTTCATGATTATAAATAATATCGCAGTGCACATATTTTGCAACATACAAATTTTTATTGTAAAAATACAAAATCAGTATAATATATATGCGAACATAAATTTTAAGGATAAAAAATGCCAGCAAAAACAGTAAATGATATCGTTGCATTATGCAAACGTCGTGGGTTTATTTTTACAGGTTCTGAAATCTATGGTGGATTGGGGGGCGCATATGATTATGGTCCATATGGTGTTGAATTGATGAAAAATATTCGCAATGCCTGGTGGAATGCGATGATTTATTCCCGTAACGACGTCGAAGGACTGGATGCGGCATTAATTTCAAATCGTCTGTTGTGGAAGTATTCCGGCCACGAAGCTGGATTTTCAGATCCATTGGTTGAATGTAAAAAGTGTGGCACACGCATGCGCCAAGATAAAATGAAAGATCAAAGCAAATGTGATAACTGTGGCAGTACTGAAATTACAGAACCACGTGCATATCAATTGATGATGGGATTGTCCATTGGTGCAACCGCCGATGGTGCGATTAATGCATACCTGCGCCCAGAAACAGCGACAACAACATATACAAACTTTAAGAACGTTTTGGATGCGAAACCACACAAACTGCCGTTTGGTATTGCCCAAATCGGCAAGGCATTCCGCAATGAAATTTCCCCACGTGGATTTGTTTTCCGTATGCGTGAATTCGAACAGGCTGAATTACAATACTTTGTTCGTCCAGACCAAGACGAACAGTATCATAAAATGTGGATGGAAACACGCCTGGCGTGGTGGGTAAATGAATTGGGAATACCTGCGGAAAAATTGCGCTTTATGCCACACGAAAAATTGGCCCATTATGCCAAGGCCGCCGTTGATATTGAATATGAATTCCCAGATGGCTTTGACGAAGTCGAAGGCATTCATAATCGTCAAGATTTCGACCTGGGGTCACATACTAAATCACAAAATGAATTTGAAATTCATGCGAATGTTCTGGAAAATAAAGACAGCACAACCAAGTTGTCGTATTCAGATCCACAAACTGGTGAAAACTTTATTCCATATGTTATTGAAACGGCCATGGGTGTTAATCGTGCAATGTTGGCCGTCATGCTGGAAGCATACACCGAAGAAGATTTGGGTGATGGAAAATCACGTGTCGTGCTGAAATTAAAGCCGAAATTGGCACCTGTCAAGGCGGCTGTTATCCCATTGGCACGCAACGTCCCAGAATTATTAGATATTGCAACAAACGTAGAAAATGATTTGCGCAAACTGGGAATTGGCCGTATCGAACTGGAAAATTCCGGTAATATTGGTAAAAATTATCGCAGACATGACGAGATTGGAACACCTGTTTGCATTACTGTTGATCATCAAACAATGGAAGACAACACCGTCACATTGCGTCATCGTGACAGCATGGCCCAAGAACGCATTGCAATCACAGATGTCCCACGTCGTGTTCTGGAAATTATAAACCTGTAATTATTTATTGAATACACTGTTAACCACATCGATATAATCACGAAACAACTGTGATTTATCTGTGTGGTTGGCAAATATTTCTGCCAGACTGCAATAATACCATTTTTGTTGTTCATAACCCCGATTAAATCGTGTCCAAACATCGTTGCCATATTGTGCTAAATCCATCGCAATACTGGACAGGTTGCTAAGTTTATCAGCACATATAACCATTAATTGTTCTGTGTCATTGACTGTTCGCAATGTTTCTATTGTATGTACCTTGCGATTTTCCCACGATTGTGATTTGTCTGGTTCAGACGCCCCCATAACCAAATCAGTAATACGATTGCCAAACGCCTGGCGCAGGTCTGATTCATTCGTTGGCGTATCTTCCAATGTGTCATGCAGTATTCCTGCCGCCACTGCATCATCAGACGCATTGTATTTTATCAAGTGTTGCGTAACTGCGATGGGGTGTACAATATACGGTATTTTTGTAGATTTTCTGAATTGTCCACTGTGCGCATTTGTTGCAAATCGCAGTGCACTGAATATTTTTTCTGACATATCTTTCCTTTTTTTTGTACTGCACGCACAACAACACACCAAGCGTCAATCGCATGCGCACAGTTTTTCTGTTAAATCGGAGGTTTTCATTCTGTGGAATCATCATACCACCTGGTAATTATACCACATTATATGTGTTTGTAAAGTGGTATTGATTTAATTTTTTTATCTATGATATAATTCCCATCGTTTGTTTGTTAAGCAAGGAAGGAAGCATGTTAATAGATTTATTTTTATTGGTTTTTGGATTTGTATTGTTAATCAAGGGGGCCGACTATTTCGTTGATGGTGCGTCCAGTCTGGCAATGCGCATGTGTATACCCCCAATCATTATTGGTCTGACTGTTGTTGCCATGGGAACCAGTGCCCCCGAAGCCGCAGTCAGTATTTCTTCTGCCTTGCATGGTTCTAATGCCATTGCCATTGGCAATGTTCTTGGGTCAAATATTATGAACGTATTTTTTATATTAGGTGTAACAGCAATGATATCTGCATTGTCGGTTCAGAAAAATACAGTACGATATGAAATCCCATTTGTTGCATTAATTACATTGTTGTTGTGTTGGATGGGTGCTGGTTTTGGTGTAATTTCACGTGCTGGGGCATGTGTACTGTTGGGACTGTTTGCGTTGTTCTTAGTGTACTTGTATATTATATCACGTGGGACATCATGTGAAATCGATTGTGCTAAGAATTTATCCAAGACCCGAATTACATTATATATCGTCTTGGGATTGGTTGCATTGGTTCTGGGCAGTAATTTAACCGTTGAATCTGCATGCTCGATTGCACGTTATATTGGCGTGTCAGAACGTGTGATTGGTTTGACCATTGTTGCCATTGGCACCAGTTTGCCAGAGCTGGTCACCAGTGTAATCGCTGCTCGCAAGGGGGAATCTGATATTGCCATTGGTAATATTGTGGGATCGAATATTTTCAATATTTTGTTTGTGCTGGGTGTTGCGGGCGTGATACTGCCAATCCCATTTAACCAGGCTTTCTTATTCGATGGCGCCATTGCAATATTAGCTGTGATTATGTTGTGGATATTCACATTTCGAAAAAAACAATTAACGAAAATCCCAGGGGCAATTTTTGTTTTAGTGTATCTGGCATATATTGTATATTTAATTATTGGTAAATAGAAAGAATCCCCATTTCTGGGGATTTTTTATTTATGTTTGGTTATCATATCTTTAAATATCTGTACCACAGCGGTCTGGGTTGCAGCATCAACAGTTCCATCCTCGAATTTGTTAATAATATTTATCGCTGGATTTCCTGCTTTGCGGATGCCACAGAATGTTTCGATATCACGTGGGAAACCATATGAATAATCCGTCAGATGTGAAAATTCATTTCGCACATCAATGTTGTCCTGGCGATTTGGATCACCGTCTGTGTCATACATGACAGCATGACGAATGTTATAGTTATTTAAAACCTTTTGGAAATATGGCATAGACCATTTCCCAATTGTTTCAATTAATGTCACGTTTTGTGTCAAGTTATGTGGCAAATCGCCACGACGTTTTAAATAGTTATACAACATATATTCTGTTGGCCCTTCGACCAGAATTACTTTCTTGGCAAAGAACATATCGCTGCGTGGTCTGTCGAAATAGACCATATTTTTTGCCAACTGTAAATCTGCATCTGGTATTTTGTTTTGATATGCTGTTGTTAATCCATTGTGTTTTTCAACACGTATAAGCCCACGAATATCCATTATATCTTCTGATACCAATTGGCTGGAATGAGTTGTTGCAATTACCTGTTGGTTTTCAGTGTTTGCAAATTCATGCAAATCATGCGCCAGGTCTGCGATTGCAGCCGGGTGCATTGACACTTCTGGTTCTTCAAATAACAATACATCCATTCTTGGTCTGAATCTGTGCATTGCGTTGTCTGCTGCTGCAGGTTTAAAATCAGCTGATCTATTTGCTTTTTTATCTTTGCGTCTTTCGGACATGCTGGCGTATTGTGCATTTAACTTTATCAAACTTGCAATGATTCTGCGCTGAACACCCGTTCCAATTTTAGATATATCCATTGGTCCAACGCCATCTTCGACATTTATATTTAACAAAAACTTTAATATTTCCTCTGTTGAGATTTTGCGTGCACCAATATTCACACGAACACCAGATGACCTAATTTCGTTGTTTATTGATTGTCTTATTTTTCTTAGCTGTGGTGACGTAATGCCATTAATTGTTTGCAGGGCAGGCATTAATTGTTTTTCCAATTCATTTCTAAACTTTGGATTTTGCGACAATAATGAAATCAGACCATTAAGTGCAGATGCCCCAGATGTTTTTGCGTTTCCATCAATGTCAACTACTGCGGGTACATAGATAATATGCCCCAGATTGGTCGGGACAGTATTTCGTTGTCCACAGAATGAGGATGCGTCCAAACCGTCTTTTGTATATGCGTGAAAGAACCCTGTTTTGGTCAAATCTTTGCGGACACGCAGTTTATTTTTATTGATTTGGTATTTTTTTGGCAGATGTAAATATTCTTTTTCTGTCAGATTGTATTCTATTTCAATCCAGGCATCCTTGTCTTTGGCGTCGGATTTATTGCACGACTTACAGAAATCGTCTTCTGTAAATTTTATATCCCCATAAAAACACCGTATTGCATCAATAAGATTACTTTTTCCCACGTTGTTTTCACCGACTATGATGGAATAGTCCTGAAATGAAACAGTCGCATCTTTTATAGAGCGGAAATTATGAATGGTCACAGATTCTATTTGCATGTTTTTACATCTTTTGGTTGCTTACACCAATCAGTTTAGCAAAAACAGCCCATGTGTCAAGGCGAAAGATTGACAAAATATTGTTTTTGTATATTTAATTGCAAACGACAACAAATGGTGGTTTTGACAATTCTGTGTTAATTCCTGTTTCGCTGCAATCTTTACAGTTAAAGCGTCTGTTTTGTGATTGTCCTGCGCTAAATTGTACATTTTCAATATTCATCCCAGTCTGGTTTATGTATTCCTGGCTTGGGAATCCAAAAAAGAATGCACGTGTCGGACCGCTGCATTCCGCCGCATTTCCATTATAGCATCGTGGATCAGTTATCTTGGATTCGTCTGGAACACATTTGGCAATACATGTTTCGTTATCAATTATCATTTTTTCACAATCTGTGCATGATGTCTGGGGTACACGCAGTGTTGTTCCAACCGCCCCCTGTACAGCACTGTATCGTACATGTTCACATTTTTTTGTGTTGGGTATGTTTTGTGGATCCATAACGCATTCCCATTCCAGTGTATTATAGTTCAACCTCAGCACCATTTTATCTGGACATGTTTTTTCTGGGAATGGGCTGATACATTCCCATACATCATCTACAATAATTGCTGTTTGATTATTTGTACACAGTGGTTTTCTGGACTCGTCCGGGACACATTCCATTAAATCGGAATCCCACACCATATCACCGCCACAGTTCGTTTTTGTGTTGTATCCAGTGCATTGCCACCGCCCAAATCGATATACTTTTATCGTTCCTGTGGGGCATATAATATCTTCTGCGACATTAAATACATACTCTGTTTGTGTATCGGGTATTTCATACTGCGTCAGGTATACCAACTGACCTGGTTCTAATTTCATTTCTTCGATAATTGTTGCTGGGACGATACGTTTGGTCGTTGTTCCGCCAGACATAATTACATTTTCATCAAATATACCAAATGTACCGGCATCACTAAAGTCTTGTTCTAAAACCTCCATAATATCATTGTATTTATTGTAATCCAGCACACCCGTTGCAGTGATTATATACGAAAAGGCCGGTTTTTTATTTCTTACAATTTCACAGCTGGTGACTTTCATCCTGTTGTCCAGACAGATATATTGACTGATGATATTATTTTGTTGAACGCAAACGTCTTCAAAAACAGTTCCCCGGATTTGTGCATTATGAACCGCTGCTGCACATTGGGCGATGGCGCGCATATCTGCTTTATTTATTGCATATTCTGTCTCATGTTCATAGATATGTTGGCTGGGGCTGTTAATCAGATAAAATCCCCCCATGAACAATATCATTAAAAGCATGATAAAAATATTCATCTTTCTCCCTTGCGATTTATTAAAAGTGTAGCTAATATAAGTATAAACTGCAACAGGAAGTTTAGTTATGAAAAAAATTATTTTACTGTTATGCTTGTCGGGTTGTGGATTTACACCAATGTTTGTTGGTAATGACACAGACATATATGTCTCTCCTATCAAGGGGATTAATGGTATTGAATTGCGCAATTCTTTAAATGCTAAATTTGGTGGCGCACGTGATACAAATGCAAAATATACACTAAATGTTTCGCTGGGCAATCCTGTGACCCAATACAAGGCACGTGAATTAACCGGTGATGCCACCTGGCAAGAGGTTTCCTTGACAGCACGCTACACATTAACAGAAACCAAGTCTGGACGTGTTCTGGCCCGGGGCAGTGACACTGCATCAGAATCATATACATTTGTCAGATATCTTGTTGCATCAAACGCATCATATAACAATGCGATAAAAAACTCTTTGACTGTATTATCAGAAAAGATAAGTACACGTGCAATTGTTGCCACACACAGTCTAACGTCTGGGGACAAAACAAGTAAATGAAGTGGAAAGAATCAGATTTTAATTCGGGCATTGAAACAGTTCGTGCAGTATTAATCTATGGGCCAGACGCTGGCCAGGTTGATGAGTTTTGCGACAGTGCAATCAGCAAACTGGGGATTGAAAAAGACAATCTTTTTGCGCTGGATTCTGATGAACTGCGTGAAAAACAAGATGCATTGTTCGCAGAAAGTTGTACCCCATCAATGTTTGGTGGCCGCAAGATGGTTATGATTTCCAATGCTGGTGATGCGTCTGCACGTGCAATCGAAGAATTGATATCGCACCCCAGCCTGTGCGCAACAGTTGTTGTCGCAGCGGGTGATTTGCGTGCGGGTGGTGGATTGCGTTCTATGTTTGAATCTGGTGAAAATTTAGCTGCGCTGGCATGTTATACAGACGACGCACGCACATTAACACCATTAATCAGGGATACATTATCCGCTGCTGGGATTGGGCGAATTCATCCTGATGCCATGGCGTACATGACGGCGCACCTGGGGGGGGACAGGGGGATAACACGTGGTTTTTTAACCAAATTATCATTATATGTTGATGATAAAAAAACAGTCGACCTGGAAGATGTTGAAAAATGTCTGCCTGATTCTGCGGCTGCTGACATGGATGATTTTTTGTATTCTTTGACGGCGGGTCATGTTGGGCAAACGATGACGGCACTGGACAGATTATTGTATGATAATGCGGAACCCAACATGCTGGTTCGCATGCTGGATGGCCATTTCAAGAAATTGATGACGGCTGTTGTTGATGGTCAATTGCCCCGTCTGTTTTGGAAGGTCGCAGAAAAATTTAACAACGCTGTTAAAATGTGGCCAGAATCAGAAATAACGGCTGTCTTGGTTCGATTGAACGAATTAGAAAAGCAGTTGCGCACCACAGGTATGCCAGGCGAGGTTTTATTGCGTGATTTTGCCTTAAAGCTGTCTGTTCGTGCGGCACGTCTTGCTATAAAAAGAAGGAATTAAAAATGCTAGCATCTGTATATGCACCAAAAGATTTTAAACGTTTGCGTGTTGTTGGGGACCTGGTTGCCCGCTGTTTTGATTTTATCAGCCCACATATAAAAGCTGGCATTTCCACAGGTGAAATTGATCGTATGGTTGCCCAATTTTTAAAGGAGAATGGGGCACGATCATCTGATCTTGGATACCAGGGATATCCCAAAAATATTTGCACATCTGTCAATGATGTTATTGTTCATGGCATCCCCAGTGACAAGGTCATTTTAAAAGACGGCGATATTGTAAACGTTGATTTGACCGCAGAATTCAAGGGGTTTCATGGCGATGCGTCACGCATGTTTATGATTGGGAATGTATCGCCCCAGGCACGTAAATTGGTGACCGTTTGCCAAGATGCATTAAATGCAGCAATTTCAATATGTGCGCCCGGGGTTCCATTGTCCGAAATCGGCAAGGTTATCGAAGAAGTTGTCACTCCGCATGGTTTTTCGATTTCGCGTGATTTTGTTGGGCATGGCATTGGCAAGGTTATGCATGACGACCCTCAGATTTACCATTTTTATGATAAACGCTGGGACAAGGTGAAAATGGTTCCTGGTCTGGTCTTTACGATTGAGCCAATGATTAATACAGGATCGCCAGAATGCAAGATTGATGCAGACGGTTGGACGGCACGTACGATTGATGGCGGCTTGTCCGCCCAGTGGGAACATACGATTGGCATTACCGAAGACGGTGCAATTATATTTACAGAAAAAATGGTTTAATCAATATGGCAAAACCAGATCCGCTATTGCGTGCAGGGCATCGTGAACGTCTGCGACAGAAGTTCACAGATGGCAAACTTAGCGATGAAGAAGAATTAGAATTGTTGCTGACATATATAATTCAACGTCGTGATGTGCGTGTTCTGTCACGCATGTTGCACAAGCGATTTGGTTCGGCATATAATACGATGCTGGCAGATTCAGCAGATATTTTATCGGTTGATGGTGCTGGAACCGGTGTTGCAATGTTTTTTAACTTGTTGCGCAGTATTGTGACCAAGGGCTATAAACGCCACTTGGTTGAATCCCAGGTTTTGGCCAATCAAACTGTGCTGGAAAACTATTGCAGAACCCAACTGGCGCACAAGAAAATAGAAGAACTGCATGTTTTTTATCTGGATCATGAATTTCGTCTGATTTGTGATGATTTGCACAATATTGGATCTGTTAACATGTCTTATGTCTATGCTGACAAGATTTTGGCAGATGCGCTGACCAAGGGTGCATCAATGGTGATTTTGTGCCACAATCATCCAGTTGGTGGAATTTTACCATCACTGGATGACATTGAATTAACAACACATGTTGGTAAAATGCTGCTGAATCATCGTATCAAATTATACGATCATATCATTGTTGGACCCGATGGCGCAATATACAGTATGCGCAATGCCCGTCAATTGGGTGAATTGGAACAATACGAATTGAAAATGTCACGCACGTCCTAGAATAATTCTGCCACGTCACATACAGTTCCAATCTTGCTGGTATTGGTGTTAGTGATTTTGTTTTGCTGAAACTTGTATGTATATTTTGATGCCACAGATGGTGTATCCCATGTGTCTTGGAATGGTCTGGATATTATCGTTGCATTAAATTCAGGCTTAAATCCAAACTTAATCAGCCGCAGTGCACAGTCTGCCCCATGTGTTGTGCGAAACCCAGCTGGTGTAATGTTAACCATTACGCCATTTATGTTCAGTTCTATTTTGTATTCTTGGTAATCGTGGTCGTTTCCTGTGGCAACATGTGTACGTGTTATTTTATCAGGTGTTCCATCTTGGTTTATATCACGATAAAATTCGGCAATACTTTGAATTCCTTCGCCAAATTCATCCAGTGTTCCATATGTCACAGCGTCTGGGGTCCCCAAACCATCATCGAATTCGGTTGTATTTTTGACCTCAGATTTTTTTGCGTCAAAAGACACTTGTGGGCTGGTTGCCCCCATTGTTTTTCCTGTCTTTTTAAAATCCCCTTTAATCAGCATCATCACCAGCGCAGATATAACAACCAGCATTAATATAACAACCAGCGATTTTAATGTTTTTTGCATGATTTATTCCTTTGCTTATATTTTTTCAACTGTTCCAGGCTTCCATCCTTCGATATGTCGAATAGCATTTGCCACCCTGTCTAATTCTTGGTCGGACAGTTCAGACATTTTTCTGTTAATATTTAAGCCGGTTAATTTTTCAATACTGCGCTGATATGCTGCGGTATTGTTTTCTGATGGTGGGGCATATCTGCTGATTGCACCTGCAATTGTTTTGTTTGCATAATTTTTTGTCCTTAACAGTTTTTTTACCGCCACCATACCTGTTTGTTCGTCTGGGAACACAGCAAATCCCCCAGCAGCCCCAATTGCCCCCATTCGTTTTGAAAATTCAGTCATACGAATATTTCCTGGGTTATTATTGCGCCATGCTCGTGTCCCACCTGTGTGCTTGTATTCATGACCATCTGCAGCGACAAATATAACGTCCTTGCCAGATTCGATTGCCCGAACAGGTGTTGCATTTTGTGGTGTTTCGTTAATTTTGTCCAGAGCAGGGGATATTTCTAAAATTTCTTGGGCATCATTTGAAACAGATGGTTGGACATACGTTGTTTGCCCGATTGTTGCGCCAGAATCATAAATTTCAAAATTTTCATACAGATTATACGCATCGTATTTTTCCAGTTCTTCATATCGCTGTGCCAACAATTTGTCGACGGTTTCAATTGGTATCGCAATGGTTTTGCAACCACGTCCAATTAAGTCGCCACCATATACAAAATTAACCAGCACAGGTGTCGCACTGATTACCCCCAGCAAAAGAACCAAGTTCTTTAAATTATTTGTAATTGACTTCAGCTCAGCATTTTTTGAGCCACGTATCATCGCCCACGCCCATCCTGCCAGCATAATTCCAGTAATAAAAATCAGAATTGTCCACGCATATTCCAGGAATGTTTCAAAACTGCGAATTATGCATGCTGGGTCTTCCATGTATATATTGGCGTCATCAGCCCCCAGATTGCGAAATCCGGCATTACTAAGCAGTCTAAAAACAGTTTCTATATTCATTCACGTGTATTATTTTTGTCCGCCCGCACTGGTAAAGAAACCTGGAATTGAAAAATCTTCATCGTTTGCAGCAATCCCGGCCCATCCGAACAAATCACCCATCAGTCCGCTGTCATCACGCTTGGCTTTTTTAAATGGTAATATATTTTTCAGCTTGCTGATTTTTCCATTGCCGGTATTTTTTTGTGTTGTTGGTATCTGATCTTGTGTTTGCGCAAATTCGTTTGCCAGTTGCGCCAACGTTGCATCTGTATCGGTTACGTCATCGTTCATTGATACAGAAAAATCAACATCTGAATCTGTATCGGCCATATCTTTAATGCTTGATTCATTATTGTCTGTATCTTCTAAAATATCTTCGCCCAACGGTGTCATGCTTTCCAATAATTCTTCCAGGGTTTTTTCTTTTTCTTCTTCTTCGACTGGTGCCTGATCGGCGACAACATCTTCGATTGATATCTGCAGTGTTTCTGCTTGTTTTTCGATTTCGTCATCTGGCTGTTCAACAGCTTCTGTTATAATATCTGTGACATATTGTGTTTGTTCTGGTTCTTCTTCTGGGGCAACATTTGTGTCCGTCCCCCCCAGTACAGATAAAATAGGAATTACAGTATCTTCATTATTTTCAACATGCTGTATATTTTCAATAACCGGTATTTCATCATAAATTGGTTCTTCTGGCACAATAACTTCTGGGATTACTTCTGGCTGTGGATCTTCTTGAACGGTTTCAGCTGTGTGGATTGGTTCTGGTATAATATCTTGAACAACTGGAATCTCTATATCTTCTGGTTCGAATGTATTTGCGCTGTCACATGTCTGAATTGGTTGTGCCAATGCATTGTCTTCATCAACAGGGACACCAAATAATATCGTATCTTTATCCAGCCCCAATGTATTTCGTACTTCTTCGAATGCCGCACGAATATCGCCCATTTCAAACAGTTCATTTCCAGAAATATAGATAATTTTAGTTTTCATTGAATCCAGTCCCCCACAATTTACCAACTTATTATATCACATTTTAGGGTTGAACGCATATAAAAAATATCTTAAACTGATACTATGGCTGATATAAAACAACAAATTTTTCAAGAATTGGCGGCACTTGAATCTGCGGCCACGTCTTTGCGTGGTACTGCGGTTGCTGCCGGCAAACAAACAGATTTAGAGGTTGCAATTCTGACCGAACAGGTTCGTGTATTGCGTGATAAAAATGCACGTGCAACAGATTTAATTGATAAATCATTGGATATACTAAAGAAGTTGTCATGAGTGTCGTTTCCATTCCTATTGTTAACAAAAATTACCCCATGGGCTGTGAAGATGGCCAGGAAGCCCGCCTGATTGATTTGGGTAAAATGGTTGATGCACGTGCGCGTCAGATTTTGGACAAGATTGGTCCTTTGCCAGAAAGTTCGCTGTTGGCAACATTGTGTATTGTTTTGGCGGATGAAGTTCGATCAAAGCCCATTCAGACCATAACAGATGAAGATTTAAAAGAAATATTGGCCCGTATTCGTGAGATTAAGCATAAAATCGCCCAATAGAAATAAAAATGCCCGCATAAAAAGCGGGTGTTTTTTCTGTTGTTATTTTTTTTCAAATGTTCTAAATTTTAGGTACTATGGTAAAAGAAATTGTCGAAAGAATTGATTCACAACAACTGTCAGACGCTTTGTCTGAACGTTATTTGTCCTATGCGGTCAGTACGATTGTTTCACGTGCATTGCCAGATGTTCGTGACGGGTTAAAGCCTGTGCATCGTCGTATTTTGTATTCTATGTTGCGCCAAAAATTGTCGCCAAACGCTGCGTTTCGCAAATGCGCAACCGTTGTTGGTGATGTGTTGGGCCATTATCATCCCCATGGTGACAGTTCGGTTTATGATGCGATGGTTCGTCTGGCCCAGGATTTCTCGGTACGCTATCCGTTAATCGATGGCCAGGGGAATTTTGGTAATATCGATGGCGACCCCCAGGCGGCATACCGTTACACAGAATCAAAAATGACAGATGCTGCCATGCTGATTATGGAAGGGCTGGACGAAGACAGCGTTGATATGATGCCGAATTTTGATGGCACAACGATGGAACCTGTTGTGATGCCAGGGGCGTTTCCGAATTTGTTGGCAAATGGTGGAATGGGTATTGCAGTTGGTATGGCAACAAATATTCCAACCCACAACGTGGCTGAGGTTTGTGATGCCTTAACCCTGGTGGTTGACAGACCCGATGCAACCACTGCCCAGATTATGAAGAAAATGGTTGGCCCTGATTTTCCAACAGGGGGCATTTTAATTGATTCTTTTGATACAATTGTAAAAAATTATGATACAGGTCGTGGTGCGTTTCGTATTCGTGCACGCTGGGAAATAGAAGAGTTGGAACGTGGCTCATACCAGGTTGCAATTACAGAAATTCCATATGGTATCGTTAAATCTAAGTTGGTTGAACAGATTGCAACCCTGATTGATGCCAAAAAATTGCCATTGGTTGATGATATTGTCGATGAATCAACGACGGATGTTCGCATCGTTATTACGCCCAAGACACGTAATATCCCAGCAGACAAGATGATGGCGCATTTGTTTGCGATGACGGACCTGGAATACAAATTCAATATGAACTTTAACGTCATTGATTCAAACGGTGCGCCACGTGTGATGCCAATTGGTGATGTGTTGCGTGAATTTGTCGCCCATCAAAAAAGTGTTTTGTTGCGTCGAACGAATTGGCGTTTAACAAACATTGCACGTCGATTAGAAATTTTGGGTGGTTTGCTGGTTGTTTATCTGAATCTGGACAGGGTTATTGAAATTATACGTACCGAAGATGACGCCAAATCTGTTTTGATATCTGAATTTAATTTAACAGAAATTCAGGTTGAAGCAATCTTGAACACTCGTCTGCGTTCATTGCGTAAACTGGAAGAAATGGAAATCAAGCGTGAAGATGCGGCCCTGCGTGAAGAGCAGCGCCAACTGCAAGAATTGATGGCCAGTGAAGACATGCAGAATGGCCAATTAAAGGCATGGTTTGCTGATATTAAAAAACGTTATGATAAAAAAACAACATTGGGCCGTCGTCGCACCACATGGTCAGAACAAACCGAAGAAGTTGTTGTTGATGCAGATGAATTTATCGAAAAAGAACCATTGACGATTATTTTGTCTAATATGGGATGGATTCGTGCTGCCAAGGGTCACATGGATTTAAATTCTTTGGATTTAAAGTTCAAAGAAGGCGACGAATTACAATTTGCATTTCATGCAATGTCAACGGATAAAATCAATCTGTTTGCATCCGGTGGCAAGATGTTTACATTGGCGGCCAATGAATTGCCATCTGCACGTGGTTTTGGTGAATCTGTACGAATGATGGCAGATATTGGGGCAGATGAAACAATTGTGTGTGCGTTTGTATTGGATGTTAATGCTAAATATTTGGTTGTTGGTCGTCATGGGGCTGGGTTTATTGTATCTGGCGACAATTGTCTGGCCCAGACACGTAATGGAAAGCAGGTTATGAATGTTGATACTAAAAATCCTGCGGTTATGTGCGTGCCTGTGACGGGCGATATGGTTGCAATGTCTGGATCTAATGACAAGTTGTTAATATTTGCAGCGTCGGAAATTCCACAAATGTCACGTGGCAAGGGTGTAATTTTGCAGAAATATAACGCTGACAGAACGTATGTTCTGGATGTAATGTTCTTTGATGCGGCGGATGGTTTTGGCTGGACGACTGGACGTGGCACAACAAAAATGTCTGATTGGAAACCATGGGTTGCCAAACGTGCGTCCCAGGGTCGAACCGTCCCTGTTGGTTTCCCACGTAATGGCAAGTTTGGTAAATAATAAAATCCCCCAGAATGGGGGATTTTTAATAAACAGGATACGTGCGTGGATAATTTGGATTTGGGTGTTGCAGTTCAGATTTTACACCACATCCTGCGCATGCCAATGTCGAAATTGCGATTAATATAAATAAAATTTTTTTCATACGCAAATTATACAATCGTAATTTTATGGTGTCAAATTTTTAATATCTGTGATTCAATTCATACCTAAATTATGATATAATCAACCGTAATGTATTCCAGAGATAGTTTTATGTCCAAGCCACGCCTGACACGTGATTTAAGATTATTGGTTGTTTTTTCTGCATTGCGCAATATAACAGATTTGTTTCTGGGTACATTTTTAATCTCTTTTATTATGCAATTATCGTCTAATGAAATTGTGTCAGTGTCAACGTACAAGTTGTTTGAATATGCAGCCACCAGTGCAGGATTTTTTATGCTTGCACACTGGTGTAAACGTTATAACAAAGTAGTTGTGTTTGCGTTGAATCAAATACCTAAGATAGCATTGTTGTTGTCGATAATTTTATTGGATACACGTGTTGCCGAATACGTGATTCCATTGGGTGTTTTGTATGGTATTGGTGCCGCAATGTATCATCTGCCAATGAATTTAATGATCGGCGAGAAAAGTACACGTCAAACGGTTGGTTTGTACATGGGCGCCAAGATGTCTACAAATTATGCGGTCAAGGTAATAGTTCCCGTAACGCTGGGCTTCTTTATTGATACTGGTTCGTATAGCCAGGTTGCGTATGTGTTGCTTGGGTTGTCTGTTCTAGAGCTGGGGTTGATGGTTTTTTTGTCGCCATCGCGTCATCGTTGTCGGGCCCCCGTTGACTTTCGTGGTTTCTTTCATTGTATGATGCGTTTTCCTGTCATAAGAAATTTGTTCACAATGGAAATAATGCGTGGATTTGGTACTGGATTATTGGCATCTGTTATAACGATGTATACCGTATTTATGTTTAAAACGGATTTAAATTTGGGTATATTTACAACATTATTTTCTGTGTTTTCTATTATCACATCCTGGTTAACTGGCCGATTTGGCAGACCCAGATATTATCCATATATGATATTAATCAGTACTTTTATAATAGTCATGGGGATATCCGCATTTGTCTGGCACACGACCCCAATAACGTTTCTGTTTTATAATTTTGTATATTCGACTGCAATTGTTGTTTTGGATCAGCTGTGCAGCGTTAATATGTTTAAATTATCGAATTCAAAGTGTGTGACCGCAAATCAAAAAATAGAATACTTTGTCTTTCGTGATTTTGCTTTGTTCATTGGTCGCTGGATTGGTTATGTTGGTTTGATGTATATTGGTGTATTTGGTGGTTATCCATGGTTGCGTTGGTATCTGGTGCTAATAACGCTTGCTATGATTATGTCTGGATATTTAACAATGCGTATGCTGCCGTATCTAAGAAGCAGGAAATAAAAATCCCCCAAATGGGGGACTTTTTACTTTACGAATGAATAATCCATTTCCAAATGATTTGGATTATATGTACCATTCATAATCGCCAGTGTATCTTCAACGATTACTAATTCTTCGTTTGTTGCAATCATCAAGATTTTTACACGACTGTCATCTGTGCTGATAACGGCTTGGTCGACGCCCTTGCGTGCCAAGGCAGCAGCATTTTTTTCTTTGTCCAGCTTAATCCCTAATTCTTCCAGGCCCTCACAGAATTTTTCACGCAGATAATCGTCGTTTTCACCAACGCCTGCTGTAAATACCAATGCGTCAACATGTCCCAATTCTGCCATAAATGCGCCGATGTACTTCTTTACATTGTGCGCTTCCATCTCAATAGCCAAACGACACAGGTCATTTTCATCTTTATTTCCTTCGACATCACGACGATCTGCAAAACATTCTGTAATACCCATTAACCCAGAATCTTTGTTCAAATGTTTTTGCATTTGATCTGCTGTGATACCTAAGCGGTTCATAACATACAAAACAACACCTGGGTCCAAGTCGCCTGGACGTGTTCCCATTGTTAATCCGGCCAATGGTGTCATGCCCAACGAAGTGTCAACGGATACACCGTTACGAATTGCCGTTGCTGATGCGCCTGAACCGATGTGCAGTGTAATTAAATTACATTCGTTTGCTGGCTTGCCCAACATATTAGCGGCACGTTTTGAAACGTACAGGTGGCTTGTCCCATGGAAGCCATAGCGACGAACGCCCAGTTCACGATACCATGCACTTGGCACTGCATAACGATATGCATAATCAGGCATTGTCTGGTGGAATGCTGTATCAAATACCGCCACCTGTGTTGCGTTTGGCAACAATTGCTTTGCCGTCACAATACCCATCAGCGCAGATGGATTGTGCAATGGTGCAATCGCAGACAGTTCATCAATTGTTTTGATAACTTCGTCATTAATTTCGACAGATGAAGCGAATTTATCGCCACCCATAACAACACGATGTCCAACACCCTTGATTTCATTTAAGTCAATTGACGCCTCGCGCAGCATGAACAGAACGACATTCAATGCTTCGTCATGGTTTTTCATAGATGTTTCTTTTTTCTGTTTTGTGCCATCTGGATATTTTTGTGTGACAAAAGAATCTGGTAATCCGATTTTTTCGACATTTCCGCCAACAATGGCCTGTTTAGAATCTGCATCAAAAACCTGATATTTTAACGAAGACGAACCGCAGTTCAGCGCAAGTATATACATGTTATCCCCTTTGATTATTTAACGCAGGACAGCATAGCAAACGTTTTTTACTTTTTCAACACCAAACTAAACTGACGGGGCAGGGGCCATAACAAAAAACACCGCCAAACGGCAGTGCAAACAATTAGATTGCCGGACAACCCAAAATCAAGCCGCAATGGTGTGAGATTGATTATAAGCCGAAATTATTGCTGGAATTTGTGTGTTGAAGCGTTTTTGCGCATTTTTCTTGCTAAGATTACGGAACCAGTTATACATAGGCCCTGTCTTTGTGTTTCTGCCCGTTTCCAGCATATTCCAATATTTAACCAGATCTTCTAGTTCGTCTATATGATTTGTACCCCAATTATTCAATTCTCTTTCGTGGTCTGCAATCTGAGTGTTTAATTGTGCCAGCAATTCGGTCCCATTTATAATATCGTCTAAATTTTGCTGTTTAGTTGCCAATTGTCCCCTGGTTGTAACCAGCAGTGCATGCTGGGCTGCAATTGTATTCAAATGATTTTGTAGTGTTGCGATACTGGGCGCAGTACCTGTAAGGATCGGGGTTGGGGTCAATCTGTCTTTTGATATAGATTCCAGAAAATCTCCGACTGCTGCTAATTCAGTGTTGCTTGCAATTGGTGTCCATGTGCCCGTTGAATTAACATTATAAATTGTTTGGTTTATGGCTTGTTGTAATTCCTGAATTTCTGTTGTGCAAAAATTATTTATAGTAGCTTCCAGGGCGCTGATATCGTTTGTCAGATCTGTTTGTGTCTGGGCGACTGTTCGTCCTGCAGTGATTGCATTAATTGTTGTTTCTGTTGTCGCCTTTTGTGTCTGTTCACTGGTAAGCAGACTTTCCAATGCTTGTTTCTCTTGCTGCTGATTCTGCAGATATTGATTGTGTTCTGACTTAAAGTTACCGTTTTTATCAGAAAAATGTTTTATTTTGCGACCCGACAGTTTAATGGCATTTCCAATCATCGTCACCCCGTATCCAATCCCCATAAAGGCAGTTTTTATACTTTTGTCCAGGGCATTTGTAACAAATTTTACTCCATCTGTTTTGTTGAAAGACAAACCTTTGTCAGAAAATATAGTCAAATCAGTTTTTGCCAATGTGTCCATTACCTTACTGGTTGTATACCCATAATGCAGAACAGAAATCAGTTCCAGTGCAGTTTTTGCTTCTTTCACTTTGCCTTCTTTTATGGCAAGAATCATGATTTCTTTGACCAGTGCCTGCATATGTGTTCCATTCTTTAGTGCGCCGGCCCAAACCTTGGATAATTTTTTATCGGCTTGCAATGCCTTTAATGTTTTTTCAAACCATTCGACGTGTTTTGCAGAATCGAAATCACGTGCCGCTTTCAGTTTGTTTTTTATATCAGCTGTATGTTTTAAAACACCGTCCAGTCCATCTGTTTTTTTTAAGTTCTTGGGCAGCTTTCCTGCAATTGCTTTGGCCTGTGGAGAAAAATATAATCTATCGCCCTTCAGTGTTATGTATTTTTCCAAACAATCCGAATATGTGTCCCCCCACCATTCAGAAAGACGCTCTGGAATTGTAAGGGTGTCTTCACGTTTTGGCTGAACATAATCGTCGCTATTGGGGTTATCGTATGATTGATTAGCGATTGCTTTATTTAATGGTCCCGATATTTTTCCTTCATCATGCTGCTCAAATACTTCACGTATTTTTGATTCCTTGCGCAATGTGTTTAACAGTATTGGGTATTCGTTTTTGAACTGTTGTAAACGAAAAGCAGGAATATTGTCGTCGTCAAACCATTGTGAGATATCACTACAATCTGGGATGTCGTTTGGAGATGTTATTCCTAATCTAGATTGCATCGTTGTGTCACCAGCGATATAACCATCAATTACCTGGGCGACACCTTCCATTCTTCTTCTGAATTTTGGATTCTTGTTGTATTTTTCAGAAGCAATCCCAGACAATAAATCATCATATGAAAAATCGTCGTTTAATACCCCCCAGTTTTTTAGTTGTAATTCTAATCTGTTTCTGTACTTAGTCAAAAAACCATGCAGTGTTACGGTTGCTGTTCCTGCTGGGGCTGGGCCAATTTTTGCTTTGGCTGCTGTTGTCGCCTTGGTGTATTGAAACATATGCTGGACAGCGGTTGTTCCAACAGTATGTGAACCAAAATACTTTTCTAAAAACTTGGTGGCTTTATCGTTGTACTTAAAGCTACCTCTTGCCCCATCCATAGATTGAAAAGCGGTTTGGAATGCTTTAAATAATTTTTTCCATTCTTTATCATCTGCCCCCAGATACATTTCGTCAGCTGGATCTTGTGGATTTGGCAATTCTTTTCTTATGTATATATTTGTTCCTGGTACAGTTTCAAATGCACCAGTTGCGGGATCTTTTTTTAATAGCTCTTCTGCCCAGATTTTTTGATTGTCGGTAGCTTTTTTGTCCTTGATATATCCACAGAATTGAACAAACTGCTCATGTGACATTTCTCGAAAGATAAGCCTGTTATAGTAAGCCGTCAAAAAATCTTTCATGTTAGCCATATTTGTGCCCTTATTCTTATCATGCCTATTATAGTGCAAATTTGACAAAATTTCAATATTTTTGGTACTTTTTTGTTTGAAAAAGGTATATACTAAAAATCGATTATGTATAGGGGATTTTGATGCGCCGTTTGTTATTGGGAATATATGGATTTGCGTTTTTTAATAAATTTTTATTACTGACACCCGTTTATGCCATTTTTATGCAGCAAAATGGTCTGTCGGATATTCAGTTGTCAACAATGTTTATTGTGTCTGCATTGGGAACCATTCTGGGCCAGGCCCCAATAACCCACATTACAAATCGTATTGGTCAGCGTGGATCTATGATTGTCGGCCAGGTTTTAAAAGCCCTTGCGATTTTATTATGGTTGGTTGCCCCTAACTATCCAGGATTTGCAACGGGAATGTTTTTGTGGGGTGTCCAGGCAGGTTTTCGCAGTGTCGCATTCGAAGGTCTGGTATATGATTCTGTTTCAGCATATGGTATGCAACGTGAATATTCACGTATTCTGGGGCGAAAATCAACATATGAATCTGTTGGAACAGCCATGTCTGCATTTGGTTCGCTGCTGATGTTTATGGGATATGATTGGGTGACATGGGCATCTGTTGTGGCAATTTTAATATCTATGTTGTGTTTAATCATAATACCGTATAAATCAGTTAGTGTCCAATCAACCAATAATGTAACACGCCCCAGTAAATTATTGCGTACAGGCCTGCGCATTTGTATGCAAACACCATGTTTAATGTCGACAATGCTGTTAACACTGTTTGTCATAAATATCCCATTTCTGGACGATTTTTTAAGTCCCATTGGTCTGCAAATCGGTATACCAACCGAATATATTGGAATTGTGCCACTGTTCTTACTGGGGTGTGCAACAATTGGCCAGCGTTTTGCATACAAATTTACAAAAATATCAGATATGCTGTTGTATATATTGATTGGGTTGGTTGGACTGTTATTTATATTCTTTGGTGTTCAATATAACATATCTGCATTGTGGTTGATGGGAATGGCATATATGCTTTTTTATGGGATTTATACGTTGCTATATTCCAGGTTCCAGCACATGATACCATCACGATATCGTTCTGTTGTATTGTCGTTATACACAACTGTTAACTATGTTTTGTACATGATTGTGTGCGGTATTGTTGGTTTGGGTGCAACGTTGGGCAGTTGGCGTTTCAGTATAATTATTCTGGGCGGCTTGATGTTGTGTCTGTGTGTTTGGGCGATTTTATTTTTGCGCCGTCACTGCTCTGTTTTGACAGGACGTCAAATTTAGTACTATGCAATCAACAGAAAAAGGACTATAATCCTTATTAGTTTTAACAGGATAAGGGTTATGAGAAAAGGGAATTCTCTTCGTCGTTTTTTAGCAAATATATACGGTTTCATATTTTTTAATAAACTGTTGTTGTTATCCCCTGTCTATGCGGTATTTATGCAGTCGCATGGAATGACGGACATGCAGTTGTCTTCGCTGTTTATTATTTTGTCGGTTGGTACATTTATGACCCAGATACCAGTCACCTGGATTACGAACAAACTTGGGGTCAAAAATGCAATCAATCTGGGCCAGGTGTTAAAAGCATTTGCATTTGCACTGTGGCTGCTGTGGCCAACGTATGCAGGATTTGCCATTGGGATGTTTTTATGGGGAATTCAGTCTGCCTTTTTCAACGTTGCATTTGAAGGAATGTTGTACGATGAATTACGTGCCCGTCGTCACCATGATATCTATACACGTGTTTTGGGTGTCAGATACAATGTATCTGCTGTTGCGGTGGCATTATCTGCATTTGGTTCATTGTTAATGTTTGCTGGGTATGAATGGATAACATTAGCTTCATTGTTGTCTGTTGCAATTTCCATGATATGTATCAACAGAATCCAATTGCGCAGACGTACTAAGAATATCAAGTCTCGTGTACGAAAAACAAATTTTATGAAACTGTTTCGTACCGGGACAAAAATATGTATTAAGACGCCATGTATATTTTTGATGCTGATGCTGACATTGCTTGTCAGCAATATTTGCTATCTGGATGATTACCTGAGCCCCATTGGCATCGAAATCGGTTTGCCGGTTGTGTATGTCGGCTTGGTTCAGTTTTTTGCCTTGGGGTGCAGTGTTCTGGGCCAGACATTTGCCCATCGTTTTAAGGCTGTTCCCGATTGGATTTTATATTCATCAATATGTTTGGCTGGCGGGTTGTACATTTTATTTTCTGTGTTTTATTCTGTTTCAGGATTGTGGGCGTTGGGTGCGGCATATGCGCTGTTTGCGGCGATTTATATTTTGCTGTATTCAAGATTTCAAGACTTTTTGCCAACGGGCTATCGCTCGGTTATCTTATCTCTTTACAGTATTGGCGATAATGTAGTCTACATTATTACATGTTTGCTGATTGGGCTGGGCGGCACAATGGGCAGTTGGCGTTTCAGTATATTTTTTCTTGGTTCGATAATTGTTCTGATTGGAATGTGGGCATTGCTGTTTATTAAAAATCGATGTGCTGCTCAATATAATCCAAATTTGCGTGTTATAAAAACAACACGTCCCACTGGCGATGATATTGTTTGATATTGTTCCTGTGTATATTGTTAAGAAAACAGTATAAAATGCGGGTATGAAGATTCATGTCCGCACAATTTTTTTAAAGTCTTTGCCGTATCTGATGTCAATTGCTGGTGGTATTATTTTGTATACTGGTGCCATTGATAATGCGCCCAATGCAAATATCAGGGATTTAGTAATAAACGTATCTGCGTCACTGCTGTCGATACCATTGGTGTTTTTGCTGTACGATTATACCAATTCACGTGTCGCCAGCCAGATGAAGAAATCAGTTGCCCACAGCATGACAGATAAATTAAATACAGTGCTGGTAAATACAATATTTATGTTGCGTGACGCCATGAATGTTCGTTCTAAATTGACGACAGACAGTTTAAACAGAATGTTGTCGTGGCGTGTTTCGGAAATTTCTCGCAGGTTGAACATTACTTCTCGGGTTTTAGAGCGGTTACATTCATGTCACAATGACCTGGACACATTGCTGTTTCGTAACAGTCAAACAAATATTTTGTCCCCAGAACAATCCCAGATATTGTCATCTATGGCACGTGATATGGCGCACCTGATAACAGAAAGCAAATTTCATAAAAGCCGTCATGTTTCTGCGAAATATATAGAAAACATAATGGTACGAATTCTGGATTGGTTGGATGCGGACAGTGTTGCGGCCCTAAACCTGGCACAGCATATAAATGCACCAGAAATTGTCTCAGAAAATAAAAAATAAGAATTTTTGTGATTTTTTCTTGCAATTTGTTTTTTTATATGTCAAAATTGCCCCCGTACCTTGGAAACAGAACCTTGCGTTCTCCCTTTCCAGGTCCGGTTTTGGGGACATAGCTCAGTTGGTAGAGCAAATGACTTTTAATCATTGGGTCCAGGGTTCGAGTCCCTGTGTCCCCACCAGAAATAAGAAAACCACCGCAGGGTGGTTTTTTTATTTCTGCGGACACGGGACGAAGAACCCGTAAAAGCCATGCTAATGGCGTAGGGTCGACAATGAGTAAAAGAGCCAAGCGCAGCGCAGGCGATTTGTCAGGAATGCCCCGCAGCCGGTGCTTTGCACCGTGCGAGGGAGTCCCTGTGTCTCCACCACGATAACCTGCTGATTTCAGCGGGTTTTTTTGTTTGTCTGTTCCGCCGCCCTGTGTGGGCGGGTTATTTTTTATATGCATTCCATAAATACTCAAACCGTTTGGTGTATTCTTGCGCTGGGTGGGTCAGAAAGATGCAGTTTTCACTGTTGTATTTTGTGGCGGCGGTGGTCCAGTTATAGGAACCCGTCACCATGCGCCGATTATCAAAGACTGCAAATTTATTATGTTCAATCTTGTGCCGGCGGTTGGTGCGGACGGCTATGCCAGTGGCCGCCAATTCATCAATCATGGATGATTTATGTCCGGCCATAACTCGGTCTGTGACGATGCGGACATGGGCGCCCCGACGGTGGGCGGCAATAATGGCATCGGCAATTTTAGGATTGGTTATGGAATAGACGGCAATGTCGATTTTATCGGCCCGACCCAGCTCGGCAATTATGCGGTCTTCGCATTCGGTGCCGGGGGTGAAATAAACCACCATGTTTTGCGGTATAGTTGCATGTTGTGTGGGCAATTGCGCCCCAACGCCAACCCCAATGGCAAACGCAATCCCAATAACAAAAGTCCATTGTCTGACAAACATGCAACCCCAAACAAAAGACCACTCAAACAAGAGTGGTCGGGAGTTGATCAGTTCACATACAGAACCCCGTTGCCTTTGACAAGTCTTATAACAACGGCATCCCGACCAAGGGTCGGGACATTAGAAGTTGTGGTATGTGGGTGATCAAACCCGTTCTCACTTTTAATGTCTTGTGCAATTACTTGCACACACATATTCTACACCATTTCCCACAAAAATCAAGGGCGGTGTTTCGGGGGGCGAAAATCGTTTTTTTACAAATGCACGATTTCGGTGTCGGGAAAATGTATATAAAAAATGCGCATTTCTAGTCATCTATATGTATTAGGTTGCTATGCCTAACAGGTGTCAATTATGAAAAAATATATTGTACAAAGGCAATTGATATTGATTTTTTATTATCTGCTTTGCCATTTTATGTTAAGAATATTTATAATATTTGAGAAATTTATGATATAATACGCCAGAATGGAGGAAATAAAATGCCTGTATTTAATCTTCTAGAAGAACGCCCATTGAATGATTATATTATCACCCAGATAAAGCCAAGCAGCATAAGAAGAATTGAAAATAACAAATGATAAGTCTTGCTTAGCTATATATCAGTAAGTGCAGCAAACTCATAAATATTTCCATCGCAACAGGGACAAACAGATATGCCAGTGCAACAAAGTACTTTTTCATGAAGGCTTTATATATCCCAAAACACACAAATACCAATTGTGCAATTGTATATATTACCAACAAGGCCACATAATATATGGTGCGTATTTCTAAGCCCATAAATTCGATATATTTACAACATTCACCATCTAGTATATATGGGTATGGTGCCATAACAGAAATATAGTGAAGTTCAGAGATTGGCACCAGCATTGCAAGAGCTGATAAGCCCAGTAATATCAGTAGTGCCAAAACATATAATATAGACTTCATGTGTTTCATTGGTTGTATTTTACACTTAAAATCAAATCCAGTCCATTATTTTCAAACCAATTTGTAAAGTTGTCGATATAATTTGTTAAATCGATACATCCGGCGGAACCCGGTTCAATACCACCATGTATACTAAAATTGTCACGACCATATGTTTGGGTTTATTTTTGAACAACTAAAATTTTGCATAATGATATAGCAGGGTGCTAAGCAAAGAATCAGTCCAAGATATTATGGTCGGGCTTAATGCGATCCAGAAAGCTGCTTTATAGTTTTTCTTATACAAAAAATACAATGATACTGGAATAAAGAATAACAACTCGGCACAAGAAGATACCAGATTTGTTAAATATACATCTGCACTGCGCCATGCCCAGCCCATAGATTCACCGCCCCATGGACAATAATTAAACGGAAACGCATCACGACATTCTTTGATAAAAAAGTCATAGTAATCGTAAAGGCCTACGAATAACAAAAACACATTTAAACAGTTTAGGATAATTGCGACCCGTTTCCATTTTTGCATACATAACCCTTTTTACTAGTATTTTACATGTACAATCAGGTCGTTTCCAGTACTTTTTAGCCAAGATGTAAAAGCATTTATTTGTCCTGTCAAATCAATACAACCGGCGGAACCTGGCCACCACCCGCCATGTATGCTAAAATTGTCACGACCGTATGTATTTGTTTTATTTGATGGTTCCAACCATACACGTGAATTGCCCCAAGAAAGCTCGTGTCATAGCAATTGTGGTCACATAAAAAACGTATCCATAACCAGAATGTATGCCAATGTTAAAATAAGCCACACAATCATTCCTAATATTGGAACAAACAGGAATTTCCATTTATATCGTTTGATTGTGTGACTAGCAATCAGCACAAACGTTATACCGAATAAGATTATACAAATCTGGTCGATAAGTATTAAACAGCTTTGATTACAAAGAAAATATAGCAAGCCATCCCATTTGCTGACACTTAAAAGTCCACGCAAATCATTCATAAAGAATAATAGTATACTAAAAGATAAAACGCCTGCTATGAAACTCATCATCTGTATGATACTTTGACAATCAAATCTTGTCCATGTTTTTTTAGCCACTGTGTAAAATCTGCCAAATTTTCTGTCAAATCAATACAACCATTAGAACCGGCAGTCCAACCACCATGTACATAAAACCCTCCTCTGCTGTACGTATTGGTTGTTGTAGATGCCTCTAACGCTATTCTTGATTTGCCCCATGATGGCTGACCGCCAGGCCAAGTCCCAACACCAACAAGTCCCACTGTTGACCCGTATATTGTTATTCCTTGTAAGCTTTGTTGTCTTGCGACATATGTTCCTTCTGGGATTGTTCCTTTGTCTTTCATAGATTGAAATTCTGGTGTTTGATAGCCTTTGTTTCCAGATACTGCGTCCCACGACATAATTGGCTTGTCTTTTTCGTACAGTGTAAATTTCTTGCCATCAAACACTGCAACTTGATTTTTGTTTGTATTGACCGGATATTCAAATTTTGCGCCATGTGATTCAAACTTCGTATTCAACACACGTTCTGTTTCATCACCCGATGATATGCGCCCGGTTATGGGTAAATTGTTATCACGTTGAAAATCCTTAATCGCTGTAATCAGTTCTGTATTTGCATATTTGTGAAACATTTCATCTGGTTCACTGCGTTCATTGGGCTTATAGTAATTCATTTTATACAGGTTCTTTTTCAGTTTTATAACATCGTCTTCATTTGTTGTGTTATTGGCCGATACTGTGCCACTCAGGCTGAAATCTTTTTCTTTGTTCTTATCTTCTTTTTTGTCCTTATTTTCTGGTTTTTGCCCGTTATAGTGATATGGGCAAATACGCTCGTATGGGGCGACCTCGGTACCGTCGGCACGTGTGTATCCGGATACTTGAACGATTCCATCGCATTGTTCGGTTGAATCACGACCATTGTTTGCACCTTGTTGTCCTTTTAGTTTTGCGTATATATTGGCCAGTGTGCCTGCGGCCTGAACCCAATCTTTGTTTCGCATAGATGTGTATTCTTTGATTGACATATTTAATCCTTTGGTAAAAAAATACCCGCAATTGCGGGCAATAAAAAAAGACGACCAAATGTCGTCCGCTGAATGTGCTTATTGTATCATAAAACGCAAATTTTTTCAATAAAAAATCCTCAAAAATGCGGTTTTGTTTATTTTGGCAGCCCCAACCGGATTGTCTGATTCCCATGTTCGTTTTCACTCCATGGGCCCCTTTCGCTACGTAAGGCTCAAACTTCGTTGATACTTGTTTTCGCCAACTGACGCTCCGAACCTGCGGTTCTCATCTCGGTGGAAACAGGCAAAATTAAAACCGACCACAAGGGTCGGTTGTAATTTTGGCAGCCCCAACCGGATTCGAACCGGTGTTCTCGCCTTGAAAGGGCGGTGTCCTAGGCCTCTAGACGATGGGGCCAAAACTTGGAAATATACTACTTGTATATCCCATGGCCTTTGTCATTCCTGCGCAGGCAGGAACGATGGGGCCAAAACTGCCATGTTCATATCGAACGCTGGCAAATTATACATGTATTTTTACCCCATGTCAAGTAAATATAGCCGATTTTATTCTGCTGTTGTATCGGCTGGTGCTGGAACTTCTTCGACCTGGGTAAAGATAATTTCGGTTCCGTCGCCAGATGTTAATGTTAAAACACCATCTTCCAGTTCATATGTCTCGACGGTTGGCATGAATTGGAAATATTCTGTTTCGGTCTGCATTGCGGCTGGTTCGCCCATCATCATGGTTGATGCAAATCCATCAAATTTGATTTTGTTGCCGTCTGCGGTATATGTACCGTTATACAGGTTTACAACCTTGCCATTTACACGCATTTCGTCTGGTGCAAAAGACAGAACTATTGTTGCGCCTGGCTGGTTGGCAACAAAGTTCGCACCCTTTAACATTTCTGGGTTTTGTGCGGTTGTATCACATGCTGCCAGTGCGAATGCGCATGCGCCAATTGCAAATATTTTGAATTTCATTTATTTCTCCTTTCTTTGATTACAGTCTTTATTATAAACAATATTCTTCGCTAGTTAATAAGAAAAAACACCGTCGTACGACGGTGTGAATAGCTGGCGGGATTGACGGGGCTCGAACCCGCGACCTTCTGCGTGACAGGCAGACGCTCTAACCAGCTGAGCTACAACCCCTTAAAGCGTTATGTATAATATATTGTTGCGGAAATAAATGCAAGTACTTTTTTTGAAAAAAATAAAAATCCCCAATCGGGGATTTTTCATCTTTGTATCTGGTTGCCTGAATTCGACATTTCATTACTTTTACGAGCAAAGATCTTCTTTATTCCGTTCATGAATTTTTTGCGTCTTTCTGCCCGTTTTAACGAGCGTTGCCAAGACGCCTCCAACATTTGGGTTTCTTTTTCTTCGGCACGACGCAGATTTTCTGCTTCGTGTCTTTTCAGTTCCTGTTCCATAGTTCCGTCAACTGGCACCCGATAGTTTGGGTCTGTAATTGTTATTCCTTCGTCATCCATTGCTTTTTCTCCTTAGTTTTTTAAACCACTTCTGTCACAGCACGCAATGCCCCATCGCGCGACAGCTGTACAACACGAATTTTCTTTTTCATTTCCGCAATCAAATCGGTTCGATTATATGCAGGCTGGGTATGTAAAATGCGATCCGCAAATGCTGCGTATGCAGCCTCAGCGCTTTCGGCGTGAATCGTTGTATAGAAATGATCGTGACCCGTCCCCAGCATTTCCCACAGTACTGCCGCATTATCAGTTGAAATTTCCCCGCCAATTATAACGTCTGGGGTCATGCGTACCACCAAATCCAGCAATCTGGCATAGTTCATATCATTTGTTTGTTCTGTCCTGGATAGTACAAAATGAACACGATTTGCCTGGGGGACACGTATTTCATGTGCGTCTTCGACGGTGATAACACGACTGTTTTGATCGATCAGCGTCAGCAAGTGGTTTAAAAAGGTTGTTTTCCCAGTGGCTGTTGCGCCGCTGATTAATATAGGACTGCCATCGTTAATGGCGCCCATCAATCTGTCGTATGGATCGTCTGGGCGAACATTTTCACGTGGTTTTACTTTTAATAATGCCTGGCCACGTTTTAAATGATAGTTTTCAAAACTGGTATCAGATGCGCCACCACCACGAATATTCATCGCAACCCCACCTGTCACATCACGTTCATCATATTGAACGTTTGGCCCAGCAATTGCAGTAAATCGATGGTTGCCGGGCAGGGTGGCATACACCACCGGCATCCCATGAATCGGATCAAACGGGCGTTCGTAAATATTTGCAACAGTGTGAATTAAATCAATCAGGTACTGTTTGCTAAGTGTTTCGGCCTGGTACGACACCCATGGTACACGTGCACCATGCAACCGCATCCATACTTCGCCTGCGTGGTTTATTGCAATTTCTTCCACGAATGACGGTGTATAGAATTCTTTTAGCGGGGCCAATAAAGATTCCAAGACTATATTAGACATACAACATCATTTTATCATAAATCGTGACTTGAATCAAAAAGGTTTATTTGATAAAATTAAAAAAAAGTGAGAGAAAAAGATATGAAAAAAACAATTCTTTTTGCGCTGTGCTCTGGATTGATTCTGGCTGGTTGTGGCGGAAATGCGCCTTACAACGAAAAAGATTTTGCCCAGGGTGGCGAAGATGCCCCATTGTATAACGAACGTACCAGTGGCTTTATGCAGGCTGATAACCAGTTTGCGAACATTGATTCGTATAAACCGAAAACACCGGCTGAAAAGGAACAGACAGCCAATCGTTGGAATACGTCACGTATGGAAACACGCTGGCAAGAATATCATGGCGCAATGGTTCGTGTACAAATCTTACTGGGGAATTCCGATTTGCGTGAGATGCGTCTGCGTCTGATGCAGAATGCAGATGGCATGGACATTAATGGTGACAGTCGTACCGTATTGGCTGCTGTCGCTGATTATGAGATGAAACGAATTTGTGGTCGTAATGCATCCAGCATCGTTATGGTTTATGATAAACCTTCGTTCGATGTAATGCGTCCGACGCCATATTTTGATTATCGCATCGAAGCTGAGGGTTCAACAATGCGTGAATACGGTTTCCGGTGCATATATAACAATTAGAACTAACTTAACAAATAAAAGGGAATACATATGAAAAAACTGATGATTGCTTTGGGGTTGTGTGGTGTTTTGGGTGCGTGTGACAGTAATGCTGGTGCCCAGAATGGTGATACAGTGGTTATTAATTTTGCAGGGTTCTTGGATGGTGTTCAGTTCCCAGGTGGTACCGCCGAAGCTTTCCCATTAAAATTAGGCAGCGGTCAATTCGTTCCAGGATTTGAAGATCAATTAATCGGTGCGGTTAAGGGTGAATCACGTGATGTAAATATTACATTCCCAACAGATTATGTTCCAGAATTGGCTGGCAAGGATGTTGTGTTTAAGGTGACAGTTGTCGATATAGTTGAGGCAGAATAATTTAATCTGAAAATAAAAAATCCCGCCATTGGCGGGTTTTTTATTTTCCTGCTTTTTTGATTGCATACATTTGCACGATTCCAAAAATGTTGGATACTGTCCAGTACAACACCAGGCCTGCTGGCATCCACGCAAACATTATTGTAAACAGAACTGGCATCCAGCGCATCATTTTTTGTGTCTGTGCTGTAATATCGTTTTTATTGAACGCTTTGCCACGTGACGGGCTTTGCAGGTATTGTTGCAGCCACATTGTCGCCCCCATCAATATTGGTAAGATAAAATAGGGATCCATTACCGCTAAATCAGATATCCACAGGAAATTCGCACTGCGCATCTGTACGGATACCAACAGGGCCTTGTACAGGGCAAAGAAAATAGGAATCTGAATCAGCATTGGCAAACACCCAGACATTGGAGACGTCTTGTGTGTTTGATACAGTTTCATCATTTCCATCTGCAGACGCATTTTATCATTTGCATACAGTTTTTGAATGCGCTGCATTTCTGGTTGCATTTTCTGCATCGCAATCATAGATGTATATGATTTACGTGTCAACGGCCACATCAGCATGCGCAATATCAGTGTCATTAAGATTATTGCCACACCATAATTTAAAACCAGGCTGTTCAGTGCATTAATAAACCACAGCATTGGTCGTGCCAAGAATCCAAACCACCCATAATCAATTGTGTTGTCGATACCATTAATATACTTGTTTGCTGTGTCCAGGGCACTTGGTTCCAGGGGGCCTGTATAAATTACATATGATATATTGCCTGTTGCGCCAGGGGCAATCGTTTGGGCGTGTGCAACAACATCTGCACCGTAAATATCAGATGTTTTTTTCAGTGTCATTGTCTGATCTGGAACGTTCAGTGCCAAAACAGTTTCCCAGTATTGGTCTGCAAACCCAATAAATCCAGTTGTTGTTGTGTATGCGAACGAACGCTTATCCATTTTGCGCCAATCTATGCGCTCTAAATCGTTGTTTTCGTATGCAATTGCCCCAACAGATACGCCTGCAGAATTTTGTACATCGTTTGTTCTTGCAATACGACCATATGGTGCAAAAGATAAATCACGTCCAGTATTATTTTTTATAGTATCAGATACTTGAATTGTATATTGGTCTGTGGTTATCGTACGTGTAAATTCTACGCCATCAGAATTGCGCCATGTCATTGCGCCATTTTTTTCTGTCCATATCGTTGCTGTGTTTGGGGCCGTTGTTCCATTGGCAACCAATCCAAATTCTGCATACGATTTGTCCGCCAACAGTGTCACAGGAACTTTATCTGATGCAGATACATTAAATTTTTTCAGTTCAATGTCTGATATGCGCAAACCCTGAACCTGAAATTTAATATCTTCATTTTCCAGATTAACCACCGGAACAGCAGATATATCAACCTGGGGTGTTGCATCGTTGGCAATTTCTGTTGTCTTTGGGGCCATTAATACCCCCAGTATCCACCATACGCCAACAAAAATCATGAACCACCATAAAAAACCAGAAAACGGAGATTTTTTTTCAGATGCGTTCTTGTTTGCATTCCACTGGGCAAATCCAGAATTTTTATCCATATATTGAACCATGTTTATTTACCATCCTTTTTTATGCTTTTCAAACAACGTTGGCGTGCCGTATACCAGTTAAGAATATACAAACCCACACCAAAGACAATACATATATCTGCAACATTAAATGCAGGCCAATGATATCCGCCGATATGAAAATCCAAGAAATCAACCACTGCGCCAAAACGAATTCTGTCAATCAGGTTTCCAATTGCGCCACCTGCGATTAATGCCAGGGGTACGATTTCATATTTTTTTGCACGTGCAAACAGATAATATAAAATCACACCAATTAAAAAGCCTGTCATTATAACCAATATTATCGGTGCATATTCACCCATGCTGTTAAACAATGAAAAAGCAGTGCCAAAATTCCATGTGAATACAATATTAAAAAATCCTGTCACGTATGCCATCAGATATGGGTTTGGCACCAAATTCCATGCAGCCCCCACCACAGGAATATATCCCGTTATCATATACAGCAATATTCCCTTGGTTACTAAATCCAGTGCAATAACACCAATAATAATTGACAGTATTTTTAATATCTTTTTCATATCCTTGACCTTGTACCGATAAAATATAGCAAGCACGCATTATAAATGCAAATAAAATGTCCCCAATTGGGGACGTTTATATGTACGACAATTATCATTGCTTGTCTGATATTTGCTTTTCCAGTTGGGCATAATTGTTTTTTCGCATTTCGGCCAGCATGTGCTGTATTGTGCCATCAGATTTTCCAAAATGGCTCAGTACACTGCGCCCCAAAAAGAATGAGGATTCAATCGTTTCTGGCATCGAAATGTATGCACCATCCCGTATTAGCGTTTGGGATTCCGCCAGATTTCTTGCACGTGCAAATATTTTTAATTGCTTTGATACAGATCGAACAGCCAGTACAGATTTACGTGCTGTCACCGCATTATCTAATGCCACAACCACTGTGCGTAATTTTCGTTTCCCCAGTCCAAATTCACGCAAAACAGCGTCGTTTGTTGCATCCCCATATACAACATTAAATCCACGTTCTTGGCCAATCATCACCGCCCCCAGATCTAAATCAATCGCAATGTATGGGATTTTTTGATTTTCCAGCATCTGTGCAATAATTTGTCCCACACGACCAAAGCCACAAATCATGACCGCTGGCTTGATGTCGGGATTTGTTGTGTCAACTGTTCTAGAAATTCGTTGTGACATCAGCAATCCCTTGCGCCGCAGTTGATCGTATCCAAACATCAGTATTGGGGTTGTCATAATTGACAGTATGATTATTGCAGACAAAATTTCCTGGTGTGCCATTGGTATTGCGTTGATATTTGCTGTCTTTAGCGTTTGTAACATTAATAACCCAAATTCTCCACCCTGGGCCAACAACAGTGCAATCATCGTTGCGTCTGGAATGTCAACATTTCGTACACGTGCGACAATAAATATCGCAATAAATTTTACAGAAACCAGTGCCACCAATCCACCCAAAACAATATACCAGTTTTCTGCCAGCATTCTCAAATCCAATCCCATACCCAATACAATAAAGAACAGGGCCAAGAATAATGTTGCATACGGTTCTATTTGTGCGTCAATTTGATGCCGATAAATTGTTTCAGACATCAACATACCGGCCAAGAATGCACCCAATCCTGTTGGTAATCCCATTAAATCCAACAGAACAGCCCATATTGCGATATTTAAAACAACCGCTAATAAAAATGCTTCCTTTGATTTTAGTTTTGCAACCAACTTCAGTAATGGGTTTAACACAAATCTTCCAATAACGGCCACGCTGATAAGTAATGCACCTGATATAACAATAACATCAATCGCACTGGCACCTAAATTGAATCCTTTGCCGGCAAATATTGGCAACATGGCCAGCAGCGGAATGGACAATAAATCCTGGAACAGCAAAATTGAGAATGCTTGTCGTCCCATGTTTGTGTTCAGCTGATTGCGTGATGCCAACATATCCATCGCAGATGATGTACTGGACATTGCCAACATCAGTGCCACCATCACGCATCCCATGACTGACCAGGCTGTCATACCAAACAGCATCGGGAACAGCATAACAGCCACCATTAAAACCTGGGCTGCGCCAAAACCAAAAATTGTGTGGCGCAGACTCCACAAACGGCGCATATTGATTTCTAGCCCAATTGTAAACCATAAAAACAAAATGCCAATATCGCCTAAAAACTGCCATGTTTGATTTAGTTCAAATAAATTAAATGCGTGTGGCCCCGACAGCACGCCCGCCAGTAAAAACGCCACCAGTGCGCTTATACGTGCCATGCGCAGTGAATATACCAAAACAAAAATAACTGCTAAAAAGATTAATGCTGATATTGGCATATATTCCCCCCCTACACAACAGATATATTTTGACTATAGCAAATCATTCGCCATCAATGCAAATATTTCTGGCGAAATGTTTTCAGCACGTTCTGTCCCTGTTAAACCGTACTTTTCCCAATTGACCCCTGGCATAATTGCACGTATCATTTTTCGACGTTGCCCAAACAGTTTTGCTGTAATTTGCTCAACTTTTTCCAGACCAGATAATCGTGAAATTTTATCCTTGTTTGGAATGATTTGCACAACCGCACTTTGTACACGTGGTCGTGGCACAAACGCAGTGTTTGGAACATCAAACAGAATATTCGCATCTGCAATCAGTGCGGTCAAAACCGCCAACCGACCATAATGTTCATCGCCCGGCTTTGCAGTTATGCGATACGCCACCTCTCGCTGGAACATTAGCGTCATAGATTTTATTTTTTCGCCATTTGCCATTTTATGCAACCAACCAATCAACAGCTGTGTTCCAACGTTATAAGGTAAATTTGCACATATTGCATATTCATCTATCCCCAGTTCAGAAAAATTAACACGCAAAGCATCGTCGTATATGACACTCAATCGCCCATCAGACGCATCAATGACTTGGTTCAGTATTGGCTGTGTTGTTTTGTCTTTTTCAATTGCGATAACATGCCTTGCCCCCGCCATCAGAATTGCACGTGTTAATCCTGCGGGGCCTGGCCCAACTTCTATTATGGTGGTATTTTGTATATCTGGCACACTGCGTGCAATCCGGCCAGTTAAATTTAAATCAAACAAGAAATTCTGTCCAAATTGTTTCTTGGGTTCTAAACCGGTTTCACGCATCATTGATGATACAGGTGGCAAAGATGAAATTTTGTCTGTCATAACGCCTTGCGTCCTCCGAATGCCAATGTCAATGTTCCGTCGTCAATATAATCCAAATCACCGCCCAGCGGAACCCCCGATGCCAGTTCAGAAAATGTCACCCCATCCATGTCACCAATTACCGATATGATATAATGTTGTGTTGTTTTTCCTTCGACTGTGTTTGGCAAAGCGAAAATAATCTCGGTAATATTTTCATTTTGTATACGGTCTGCCAGGTTTTTTATGTTCAAATCTTCGGGCAATACCCCACCAGCCCCAGATAACAGACCGCCGATAATATGATATCTGCCATTAAAGACCGCAGATTTTTCCAGTGTCCATACATCAGCCATATCACGAACAATACACATCTGGCCATTGTTACGGTTTTCATCACGACAAAATTCGCACAGCATTCCACGATCAGTTAACACACCGCAACATGCGCATGGTGCAATTGTGTCATATGCATCCATCAGCGCTGCTGCCAGATTTTCAGCCCGACCTGTTTTGTCCTGAAGCAATGCCAATGCAATACGTTGACCCCCACGACTGCCCACACGTGGCAGTTTTGCAAACAATTTAATTAATTTATCTATTTTTGGATTCATGATACGCATACAATACTAATGAAAAACATAGCTGTCAATCCCATGTGTTGTTGCAGCCGATTTTATATTTTGTGCTTGGTTTTCTGACAGTCCGTTTGCACGAACACGATACATTCCATTGGGCGCTGGTTCAATAACTGTATCAACCCCCAGTTTGTTTTTTACATTATTTACCTGACCCATGGCTGCGTCACGTGACGAAAATGCCCCAAATTGAACACCGCTGGTTCCTGTTGCTGTGCCAGAAACCGCAGCCACTGGTGCATGATATGCTGGTGCTGCAGCCGATGTTGCTGCATTATATGCCGCATTAAATGTACTGACAGACGCAGATTCTTTTTGTGCAGGCGCCGAATAGGTCGGTGTTGGTGGTGTTGACGCAATTGATGATGGGGATGCGCCCATTAATGCGAACCCTTTGTTCAGCATTTGCGCCGCCACATTTGCACGAACGTCCTTGCTTTCTGCCCCCAGAACAACAGACATCAAATGTACATCGCCCCTGTGTGCTGTTGCCACCAATGAATACTTAGATTTTTTTGTGTATCCTGTTTTCATGCCGTCACATCCGTTGTATGACGTCAGTAATCGGTTGCCGTTTGTGTATGTTTTGCCATTATATGTCCACGATTTAATCCCAAAATATTTCCAGTACTGTGGGAAATGCTTGTACACCGCCATAGATAACAGTGCGATATCACGTGCCGTAGACATATGGTCATCATTTGGCAACCCAGATGAATTTTCAAAATTAGTTCGTGTTAATCCAATTTCACGTGCAACACGTGTCATCAAATCTGCAAAAGATTCTTCCTGGCCACCTTTCAGGTTCTCTGCCAGCACACGTGCCACATCGTTTGCGCTGTGTACAGCAACAGCCTTGATTGCATCTTCGACCCGTATCTTCGACCCTGCTGCCAGCCCCAGTTTAACAGGTTCTGCGTTTGCGGCGGCCTGGGACACAATTAGATAGTCGTTTAAATTCAATCGCCCATGTTCCAACGCATCAAATGTCAAATACAGCGTCATTATCTTTGTCAGACTGGCTGGATAGTTTAATTCATTTGCGTTTTCCTGGTACAGCACCCGCCCAGAATCCATATCAGCGACCATAGCAGCACGATACTGGGCACCAAAAACCGGCAAGCACAAGAAAAAAGCGGTAAAAAACAGAAAAAGCACTCTCATCAAACGCAGTTTAGTAAAATTTGTTGTGCTTGGTCAATTATAAAAAAACACCGCCGTTGCCGGCGGTATTTCCGAATGCCCCGAAAGGAAGGAAAGGAGAAAAAGAAATTGGGCATTCTAAAAAAATGTTCTGGGGTCCATGGTCCAGAGGAGAGAGAATGTAGGAGGGAGTCTGAATCCCTGGACCCCACAGATGTTTTCACACCTGGTCATCGGCTTTGCTTCCTTTGACGAATCGAAATATAATACAGATAAAACAATTTGTCAAGTGTTTTGTCAAAAAAATTTTTTGTGTAAACAATTTTTTCTGTAAATTCTTATTTTATGCTGGAAAACCTAGGAAATGGAACACCTTGTAAGAAAAGACACCATTTAATAAAATTTATACGTGCTGGAAAGAATTTGTAAATTCCGGTGAATCATTAAAAGGAGAGAGAAAATGACCCATGAAGATGTATGGCGGGCAATAGAACGCTTTGCGACCGAACATGGCATGTCTTGTTCAGGTCTGGCGAAATGCAGTGGACTAGATCCAACAACTTTTAACAAAAGCAAACGCTGGTCCAAAGAAGGGCAGCCAAGATGGCCTTCTACAAACAGCATTTCAAAGATTTTGTCGTCTACGGGTGCAAAAATTCAGGATTTTACCAAATTTATTGAAACCCCAGACCAAGTACGTGAATAACTAATTAGGGAATTGGGATCCTAAAACTTCAAAGCCACAGGCAATCGCATGTGGTTTTTTATTGGACAATGGGGCTGGTATCGGGTATATATAACAATATGCTATCGGGAATCAGGGTTTTTTCATCGGATTTAGTATGGCGTCAGATATTGTCTGATCTGAATGCTGTGGTCTTGGATATGCCCAGTGCCACAGATATAAATCTGGATAATGTTGATATACCCACGCCAATATCTGCCCAAGAATTAAAGGCATTGCTTATCAGGGCAGGGGATAACACAGGTATTTTAAATACTGTATTTGGGCGACCTGTTTCTTTGTCGAATCTGCAATCCCAGATTATTGCCACCTTGTACAATACGGGCGGATTATCTTTGTCGCATTTAAAAAGTGCACTGGGGTATGCCCCGGACACATCAACACATGCTGTTGATACAGCGATTTATCAACTGCGCAAGATGTTTGGACATGAATTTATCATAAATGACAATGGGGTTTACAGACTTGGCCGGATATAAGGTTTTTTCATTTGATAAAATCCCCAGCACCCAGGATATGGCGCATGATTTAATTGCTGCATCCAAGGCGACAAATAAAACAGCGGTTGTGGCCCTGGCGCAAAGTGCGGGGCGTGGACGGCATCGGCGACGCTGGGTATCACATCATGGGAATTTATATGTCAGTTTTATATACGATTCAGATATTCGTGATGGTCGTTTGTCATATTCTGTTGCGGTTGCAGTTGCCGAAACACTGATGTCATTTGGGATAACGCCGTCAATTAAATGGCCAAACGACATTTTGATAGATGGGAAAAAAGTTTGTGGCATATTAATTGAGTATTCTGGTGACTATGTGATTGTTGGAATTGGAATAAATATAAAAACCAATCCAACCGTACCAGAATACAAGACAGATAAACTGGATAATTATATATCTGTATCTGCTAATGAACTGCTGGGGCGGTTGATGATAAATCTGGATGTGTGGCGTACCACAGAATTTTCTGTTGTTCGCAAACGCTGGTTGGATTTAGTTGTTGGATTACATAAAGATGTTATATATCGTGGTGAACCAGCAGAGTTGATCGGTATAAACGAAAACGGTGCATTGGTTTTACGTCGTGACACCAGGTATTTATTGGTCTATGGTGACGAGATAACGATGTCATCAAAAAAAACATATTGACTTTGTCCTGTTTTTGTGATATAATATCAACCAACAACAGCAGAAATAGTACGCACAACATTTTGTTGTGATTTTTTTTTGCTTTTTATCCCGCATGCTTCATGCGGGATTTTTTTTATAAGAATACATGGGGGGATGTTAGGATATGAAATTACAATTAATCAAAAATCCAGATATATCCAAAAAAATATTGTATCAGGTTGCACGTGTTGTTTATGCAGAAACATCTGCGTCTTCACTGGCGGTGGTCGAAGCAATGACTTCGATGATAAATAATATATCACATGTCACCGGCCAAGAAATATCAGCCATTGTATCGGATAAAAGAATTTTTGATTCACTGAATCAAGATTCGGTGCGACATTCATTATTAAATGTTCCCCCCATCAATCGTGGGTTTCAAATGTGTCTGCGTGTAGCAGGGCGCATGTTGTCTGGCACATTGCCTGATATGTGTCGTGGTGCGATACGTTTTCATCATGGTGATGTTTTGCCAGAATGGGCACGTGCACGTGGGTATATTTTGGACATAGATGAAGTGTTGTTCTATTTATAATTGGAAAAAGATATGAATAAAATTATAAAGGGTGGTTTCATGTCGGGACACCGCACATATATAATTTCTGGGCTGGGGATTGTATCGGCCATTTGTGCATATGTTGTTGGTGATAACGATATATTTATAACACTGCAAAGCATTTTTACATTGGGTGGAATTTATTTTCTGCGCAAATCAAACGAAGACAAAGGAAAAAACAATGGATAAAATTCCAGAAAAATTTTTAAACGAAGATGGTACATTAAATACGGAAGCGTTGATGAAATCATATTCTGAATTAGAACGCAAAATTGGATCAATGATAACTGTTCCAACATCAGACAGTGATGATAACACCAAGCAACGATTTAATCGTGCAATCGGTGTGCCCGAAACTGCGGACGAATATCCAGAAAATGAAATTTTTGGTGATGAAAATATCCGAAAAAAATTTCATGAAATTGGATTAACAACAACCCAGGTTGAAAAAATATATTCTATTGCGACTGAATTTTTATCACCTGTTGTATCTGAATTATTTTCAAAGCAGAACGAAGCCGATGCGATTGCAGAACTAAAAAATTTTTTTGGCACAACAGAAAAAATGAATGATGCATTAAATGCAATAAAAACGTTTGGTGAAAAGTTTTTACCAAACGATGCGTTTGAAGAACTGTGCTCTACACCCCAGGGAATCCAAAGCATTTATCGAATGATGCAATCGATGGAACCAGCTGTTCAAACAGAAAAAAATGAAACAAAAAATTTAACAGATGAACAATTGCGACGCATGATGCGTGATCCAAAATATTGGCGTGATAGTGATCCAGAATACGTTCGCAAAATTGAAAATGGATTTAAAAAATTATATTCATAAGAAAAAAAATCACTTTCCACTTTACTATTTTATGATATTCAGATAAAATATACAGTAAGAACAAAAAAGAATTTGTTCGTCCAAAACATAAGATAGAAGGAGAGGAAGATGGCATTCGGCTTGTTTAAAAGAAAAGCGGCTGCAAAACCAGTTGAAAAACCGGTTGCAAAAAAAGTAGCTGTTAAAAAACCAGCAGCTAAAAAAGTAGTCGCAAAACCAGTTGCGAAAAAAGCACCTGCAAAAAAAGTAGCTGTTAAAAAACCAGCAGCTAAAAAAGTAGTTGCGAAACCAGTTGCAAAGAAAGCGCCTGCAAAAAAAGTAGCTGTTAAAAAACCAGCAGCTAAAAAAGTAGTTGCGAAACCAGTTGCGAAAAAAGCACCTGCAAAAAAAGTAGCTGTTAAAAAACCAGCAGCTAAAAAAGTAGTTGCAAAACCAGTTGCAAAGAAAGCACCTGCAAAAAAAGTAGCTGTTAAAAAACCAGCAGCTAAAAAAGTAGTTGCGAAACCAGTTGCAAAGAAAGCACCTGTAAAAAAGGTAGCTGTTAAAAAACCATGTGCGAAAAAGCCTTGTGCTAAAAAAGCATGTGCAAAAAAGAAATAATATAAATTTTTCTTTCTGGCCCGGACAATTGTTCGGGCTTTTTTTAAAAAAAAATTCAGTCAGATATAAACAGTCTGACTGAATTTTTTGTTGCGGACAAGTCACATCGACCCCGCCGTTTAATTTGTTATAGTGGCGCATTTTGCACAACCACAATACACAAATTTTCCATGTCTTTTTAATATTAACTAAACCAAGGAAATAAAAATATGTCCGTTTCAATAGATCAGGTTTTCGTAAAACAATTCGAAGCCGATGTACATCTTGCCTATCAACAGATGGGCACAAAATTGCGTTCAACAATTCGCAGCAAAACAGGGGTTGTTGGTGCATCTACTACATTCCAGAAAATAGGCAAAGGTGTTGCCAGCACTAAATCACGTCATGGCATTGTGCCTGTTATGAATTTGAATCATGAACCAATTGAATGCATGCTACAAGATTATTATGCAGGTGACTGGGTTGATGCATTGGATGAATTAAAAACAAATGTTGATGAACGTCGTGTTGTTGCGTCTGCTGGTGCATATGCATTGGGCCGTAAAACAGATGAATTAATCATTGAAGCCATGAACACATCAACGGCATCTGTTGGTGATTATACAACAGGTTTAACCAAGGACTTAATTTTGTCTGCCGTTGAAGTATTGAACACAAACGATGTTCCTGATGATGGGCGTCGCTTTGCCGTTATCGGCGTACGTCAGTGGAATGAACTGTTGTCACTAGAAGAATTTGTATCGTCCGACTATGTTGGTAATGCAACGCCATTGGTAAATGGGTTTGAAGCAAAAAAATGGTTGGGTATTACATGGGTTTTGCATAATGGCTTACCTGTATCAGGTACAAATCGTGATTGCTTTATCTATCATGCGTCCAGCATTGGTCATGCATGCGGCCAAGAAGTTAAAACAGATATTTCATGGCATGGCGAACGTGCTGCGCACTTTATCAGCAACAGCATGTCCCAGGGTGCAGTTCTGATTGATAATGGCGGAATTGTTCGTGTCAAATGTTCTGATGGACAATCTGCTTAATGCAAAGATTAAACTTCTAACCAAGGGGAAAACATATGGCATTTCAAAATAAAAATTTATCTGTTATTGCATACGCAAATGGTTTTACGTTGTGGCATTATGCATCGACATCAGAAACGATTGCGACAATTACAGCCACAGGTTATTTCAATGATGTGAAAACATTGATGAATATCGGCGACGTTGTAATTATTAACGCATCTGATAATACCGCAATCAAGAAAATTAATATTACAGCCAGCAATGTAACAACAGCAGCAATGGCATAATATAATTTGTTTTGTTTGTTTAATTATAATGGTGGTGCGTCGTGCACCACCAAATCTTTATAATAAGTGGTGGAAAAATGCTTACGAAACTAGATTTATGCTCTATGGCATTATTAAAATTTGGTGAAAAATCTATACAATCTTTAAATGAAGATTGTCCATCTGCCCAATTGGCACGAACACTGTTTGATCCTGTTATTGATGCGTTGTTGTCATTGCACCCATGGCGTTTTGCAACCCAAGAAATAACATTGACTGCAAATACAGATGGTGAATTTTTAATTCCAACGAATGTGCTGCGCATATTAAAGACAACTGGTCGAATTGTTGGAAATAAAATAGTTGCACCTGGCAAGACGCTGAAAGTTATTGCGATTGTTCGCACTGGGCCAAAAAATATGCCAGGCTATTTTGTTTCACTGGCTGCGACAAAATTAGCAATGGAATTTTGTATCCCGTTGTCTGGCGATCAAACAGTTTTCAGGATGCTGGCGGCTTTATATGAAACAGAATTACAATCTGCAAAATTCATAGACAGCACAACGGCCCCCAGTCCGAATATAGAAACTTTTTCTTTGATAAATGCACGTTTTTAATTCTTTTAATGGAAATATACAATGGCAAATTTTACAAAAACACAAAACTCTTTTTCATATGGCGAAGTCGCCCCAGAATTCTATTCGCATGATGATATAAATGCATTATCTTATCTGGAAAATATGGATGTTTTGGCCAGTGGCGGATTAACCCGTCGATATGGTTTGGCGCGCATTGCCCAATTACCCAGCAATTCACGACTGATACCATTTTCTGTCAGTGAAACGGAAAATTATATATTGGCCATGATACCTGGTGGTATGTGGATTTTTAATCCATCTGGTACACGCTTGGCAACGTTGAATACTGTGTGGTCTGCTGAAATGCTGCCCCAGTTGCAATATGCCCAGCGTTTTGGAACAATGGTGTTCGTACATCCTGATCAGGCCCCAAAAATTTTACAAAAAACATCAAGTGGTTTTCAGTTAAATAACTTTGTATTTGAACGTGATGATTCAAATATGAATGTGTTTGCGCCTTTTATGCGATATGATGATGCAAAAGATATCAGTATCAGCGTATCAACCAGTGACCAAGGTAATAATTATGCAGTATTTTCAACCAGCCAGAATTTCTGGCGACCAGATTATGTTGGTACAAGAATTCTGTTGAATGGCCAGCAATGGGTTATTACATCATATATCGATTCTACAAAAGTGGTTGCATATGTTAATGGTGGATATACACTGCCAACAAAATCTGTCTCTGATTGGGCCGAAGAAACATTTAATCCTGTTCGTGGTTGGCCATGCAGTATAACCTTTCATCAAGACAGATTGATTTTTGGTGGATCTCGCTCATATCCATCTGGTGTATGGATGTCCAAGGTTGGACGTCATAAAAACTTTGATATTGGCACTGGCTTGGATGACGAGGCAATATTTATAACATTGCTGTCGCAACAGCGTCAACAAATATGCACAGTCGTCAGCAGTGATAATTTGCAAATTTTAACATCTGTTGGTGAATGGTCTATTTCTAACAAACCATTAACCCCATCGTCCGTCGATATAAAACAACATACATCTGTCGGATCTTTTAGCGGATATTATCTGCCACCACAAAAGATAGAGGGGGCGACTGTATTTATATCCAACAATTTAAAAGATATACGTGAATTATCATTAGACGAACTGGGAGAACGATATAACGCCACTGATTTGTGTGCGTTTGCAAAGCACCTTATGCTATCCCCAATTGATATTGCATATAATGCAACAGAACACAGACTGTTTGTCGTTATGACAGATGGCAATATGGCTGTTTTGACCAAGAATTCATCGCTTGCCATAAATGCATGGGGACGATATAAAACAAATGGTAAATTTAAATCGGTGTCTGTTGTTGATAACGTAACATATGTTGTTGTCGAACGAGGTGGCAAGTATTCCCTGGAAAATTTTTCACAAAATTCCATGCGTGATGCAGATTCGTATGATTTTACATGGCGTGCATCTGCGCTGCCATTTCGGGCGTCTGGGCATAATTCAACCCGCACCAGAATCAGAAAGATAACCGCACGTGTATGGGATACAAAATCAATATTTATAAATGGCACCAGGGCGGATTTGCCCGACGACATCTATTCAGATAACTCTCCTGGATTCTCGGGCGATTTATCAATAAATGTCTTGGGAACAAATCATGATATAACAAGCCCAATTTGGACAATTCATGGCAACGAAGCATTCCCAGCAACTGTTTTATCTATAAATATCAGTGGTTGGTATTCTGTTTAAATTAATACAAAACAAAAAAAGGAAAACTTATGGCACAGCTTGTATCAGACGTCACAGAAATCCTGGACTACAAGGATAATAAAAAACAGGCAAAAACACAGCGTAACGCAATTTTGCAACAAATGGCATCGGATGAAAAAGATAAAAAAAACCTAGTGAATAAAGCACTGGCATCGCAACGTGCGAAATATGGCGCATCTGGAATGTCTTTGCGTGGTCAAACAGCCGGCGCAGTATTAACACGCCTAAAATCAGAAACCGAAGAACCGTATAAGAAAAAACGCCAATCAAATCTGGAAAAACTAAAAGCCACACGTGTATCAAAACCTAATTTACTTAAATCAATTTTAAGTCGTTTTGATAATTTGGTTGGCTGAAGTATGTGAAAATGTTTACGGAATACTGTAGCTTTTTAGATGCTTGGAACAAGATGCTGGGCTTTACTACGCCGCAACATCATCGTCAAATAATGAATTTCCTGGTCAGCATCTTGGATGACGATATGCATCGTGGTCTGCTGATGGCATTTCGACATTCGGGCAAATCAACTGTTGTTGGGATTTTTGCGGCGTGCACCCTGTTTTTGCGCCCACAAACACGTATTTTGATATTGTCTGCAGAAACAGGATTGGCCACACGTATGGTGACACATATTCGTCATATACTTGAAAATCATCCATGGTGTGCAGATTTAATACCCACATCACGCAAAGACTGGGCGGCGGGTCGCATAACCGTCAACCGCCCAGTCGGCATTCGTGAACCGTCTGTCATATGCCAGGGGATACATGGTAATATAACCGGTATGCGTGCAGATTTAATCATCTGTGACGACGTAGAGGTACCAAATACATCTAACACTGCTCAAAAGCGAGAAACCCTGCGAGAACGCCTGCGAGAATTGGATTTTATCCTGTCGCCATCTGGTGTAATGATTTATATCGGCACGCCACACACAATGGATACTATATATCGAACAGATATCGATTAAAGCGAACTGATGAATGTGCGCAATCTTGACAGCAGTTCATTCCCGGCATCGCCAAACATTGGCAGATATGTTTCATATTCTGGCATATCAGCTTGGATTTCTGCACGAACCCGATCATCAATTGGTTGGTTAATTATGTCTGTTGCCATATCCCACAACTGATATGCACGATATGTTTTGATAACAATTTCCCATTTGTTTTGTGCATCTGGATTTGATGCCAGGGCACCACGTATTGCAGATTGCCACTCTTCGCCAAATTTACGCACAGAATTCAAGCCTAGAATAGAATTCAGCCCATTTTGATCTGGGGTAAATTCATCCAACGCATCTACCAGTGTTTTCATTTCTGGCCCAGTTAATGTCACATTGGTCAGCACAGATTCTGTCATCATGCCACCATACGGCAACAATTCTGGTTCAATCGAATCTATTGGGGTTTTTCCGCTACGCAGATTTTCAATGTGCTGAATCAGCATTTTCCCAGTTGGCATATCTTTCAGTTCTTCTATGACAGATGAATCTGCATCATTAATAAACACAGGATTTATAACTGCCCATCCACCAATAATAACGTGCTCTTGGCGATACAGATTTAATAATCTTTGTGCTGTTTGGCTGGCTTTTGCTTTCATGATATTGCTCTCTCCTGTGGTAAAGATTACTCCATAACTATCATGACAACCTTGTGCATTGTCTGTGTTGTGATTTTTTCATCTGGTGCAACAATTTGTCCGTATATCTTGCCCTTTGAATCCTGACGAACGTTTACAATTTGGGCAGAAACAGTTGTGTCTGAATCCAATGTTGCAAAATCTGCATCGATACATATTGCCATGTCACCCGGCAAGACAGGTGCGTCAACATCTGCAAACACATATGATTTTTCTGGTATAAACCCACCCAGTCTTTTTGTGTTTGGCATAACAGCATATATTCCATTTCTGCCTTCCAGTGACATTGGGGCAACAATCATTGTTTTGTCGGATTTTTTGAATACGATTGCCTTGCCCGCAGGTGTCCCGAACACAGGAACCAATTTTTTACGTGCACTGTCATACAGTTTTGCGCCATATAACCCACCATGCATATCAATACCAGACAATGGGTTGCCCGGTTCCAGTACAGATTTTACACGTTCTTTGACCTTGTTAATCTGCTTGTTCAGTTCGCCACTTTTGTACATGTTTGCGATTTTTCCGAACATATCTTCAACACTCAGTGCAAAAGATTTTGCCAATGGTTCAATTTCTGTTTCATAAATTTCACGTTGACCAACTTCAATCTTGTGATAAACAGACAGTGTCATTCCTGCTTCCTTGGCGGCTTGGGCAATTGTTTTTCCTGTCTGCTGACGAATTTTGCGTAAACCACTGCCAAATATTTTCAGACCACCGTCTTCGTTGTCATTCAGGCGACGTTTAATTTCTGTCTGCCATTGTTGTGCAACTTCATCAGATTCCTTGATGAAAATATCAGACAATTTACATCCCAAGATATTGCAGATGTTCAGCAACTGTTTTTGGTTCAAACGGCGTACACCCTTTTCGATTTTTGAAACTGCTGACAAAGATAACCCTGCGCGTCGTGCCAGTTCTGTCATCTTCATGCCACTAGCCAAACGGATGTTTCTGATATTATTTGGAAATATGATTTCTTCTTGTGCCATTGCGCCACCCCTTAAAAATAAAACCTTGACAAAATAATAGTCAATTTTAAAGAACTTGGCAAGTAAAATAATTACAATGGCATGTCATCTGGAATTGCATCAATATCAATTGGTGTTGGTGCAAATTCAGAACCGTCCAATGGGATTGGTGCACTGGACACAACGCTGGTTGTTGTTTCACCACGAATTTCGAATTCGTCTGGCAAATTGTCGAACAAACTGTAATCACCCAAGAATGCTGTACGCACAGTTTCTGGACGTCCATGACGGTTTTTACCAATGATAATATCGGCCTTACCACGTGATTGTTCGTATCTTTTTTGCCACGATTCAACCATCGCAGAGTTGGTTGTATTTGAAATGCGTTCAGATGGATTTCTGTTCGCCAGATAGTATTCTTCACGATACGTGAACATAACAATGTCGGCGTCTTGTTCAATTGATCCCGATTCACGCAAGTCTGCCAATTGTGGACGTTTGTCATCACGCTGTTCAACACTACGTGACAGCTGGGACAGGGCAATAACTGGCACATCCAGTTCCTTGGCCAGCATTTTTAAACCACGTGTTATTTCTGAAATTTCTTGGACACGATTGTCGCTGCGCTTGCCACCTGGTGACGTCATCAGCTGCAGGTAATCGACAACAATCAACGCCAAGCCTCCGTACTTACGTGCCAAGCGACGTGCACGTGTGCGCATCATCGGCACAGACATGCCGGGGGTGTCATCAATACACAGTGGGATTTTGCTGATTGCATCGGCGTATTGTGTCATCTTCAGCATATCTTCATCGGTCAGGTTCCCTTCACGCATTGCGGACGCTGGCACCTTGGACTGAGAAGACAGAACACGTGCTGCCAACTGGGAATGTGACATTTCCAAGCTAAAGAATACCACAGCCCCCTTATAATTTTTGTTCGCCATGCCATAATGGATTGCATTTGCCGCATTAAATGCAATATTCATTGCCAGTGTTGTTTTTCCCATTGCTGGACGGCCTGCAATAATAATCAGGTCAGAATGGTGCAAACCACTGATTGATTTGTCCAGGGCTGTTAATCCTGTGGTTAACCCAGACAGCTGTCCATCGGCTTTGTATGCTGTTTCAGCCTCACGCAGGGCGGCCTGTAACGCCGTTGCAATTGACACAACATCACGTTCAGATGTGCCTGTTGTCGCCATGTCGAACAATTTTTGTTCTGCAACCTCAATTTGTCGATTAACGGGATTGTCCATATCTTCGACAAAAGCACTGTCCATAATCGATTGGGCCAGATTTATTAAATCACGCCTTTGTGCATTTTCATAAACGATTCGTCCGTACTGTTCAACGTTAACAACTGTTGCACCTGCACTGGACAACTGGGTCAAGTATTCCACCCCACCCACAGATTCCAACACACCCTGTTGTTCTAAATATGTCTTTGCGGTAATGATATCAAATGGTATGCCAGCTGCAAATTGACGTTCCGCCAGCTTGTATATTTCTTGGTGTGCAGGATGTGAAAAGTGTTCGAATTTCAGGAATTCTGATACCCGTTCCAATGCACGATTGTTCATTAAAACCGCCGCCAGAACGGCCTGTTCTGCTTCCAGGTTTGTTGGTAAAGTTTTGGGAGTAAAGTCCATGTCAGATATAGTATATAAAAATTTTGGTTTTTCAACGCCTTTTTTATCTGGATATCGTGTATTAAAGATACCAATTGTCGACAAATGCGGAAAACCAGCATGGCCAGAACTTTTTCCAACAGAAAAAATAAATCAAATGCGTCAAATTGTTGGCCCCAGACATTTTTCCGCCCAAATGATGCTGGAATTTGTTCCCCCAGAACGTATTCGATTGGATCCGGGCCAGATTCATTTGTACACCAATGATTTTGATGGCCATACTGCACGACTGGGGGGCCATTTGATAACGGGTGTTTCTGTATACTGGGATCCATCCAGTGGTCGCCGCAAATCAGATAACAGTGTTTGTGTTTTACTGTATCGTGATGATAAAAATCATAATATTTTCATTCATGATATCAAGTATCTGCATGTGTCAGATAATGAAACACATCCGTTAAATCATCAGTGTGAAATGGTGTTGGATTTTATGCGTCATTATCGTGTTTCACGCATATCAATCGAAACAAATGGATTGGGTAATGCATTGCCAGAAATTATGCGTGACGTTGCAACCCGGCGTGGTGCAAATATCTATGTAAACAAGATTGTGAACAACAAAAACAAGTCCGACAGAATACTGGATGCCATAGAGCCCGTCTTAACCTCTGGTCACCTGTATGCGCATACACGTGTCCAGCAAACGCCATTTATATCAGAAATGCTTGGCTGGTCACCATTGGGTGGTTCTGGGCACGATGATGGGCTGGATGCCGTATCTGGTGCTATTGTACAGGTTCCGATTGCCGTACATTCTGTCGCCTATAATCGGCAAATATTCCATGCAAACACCAGCTTTAAATTGTAAAAATAATTTCCAGAAAAATACATAACTTTTATGTGTTTTCAACGATAAAGTCGCAAAAAAATTGCCTAAAAAAACGGACCGTTTTTGGTAAGGAAAATCCGATTTATCCGGGTACTGGCGAAAAGATCTGGGCACTGAACAGGAATGCGACAACTGTCGTTAATGTTCTAGAGCCTTGATAAACTAAACTAGAAAACTTAATTTAACCTTCTCTCAACAAGCACCCTTTGGGTGCTTTTTTTTAATAGGAGTCTTTTAATGCAATCAAATCTGCAACAATTATATAAACGCGCATTAGATATGCGTCAATCATGGTTAAATCGTTGGGATAATGCCCGTCGTTATACGATGCCAACGTCCGATGAAGAATGCGCATCCTTGTTTGATTCAACCGCATCAGATGCGGTTGATAATCTGGCTTCGTCGCTATACACACTGTTGACCCCACCAGAATCATTATGGCTAAGTCTGGTTCCTGAAAGTCCAGAATCACCCGATGCCACACATGCAACAAATGTGTTGCGTTCACATTTAAATGATTCAAATTTCTATACCACAATTCATCAATGCTATATGGATTTGGTTGTGTTGGGTACAGCGTGTCTGTTTATGTCAGAAAATCCAATTGGTGAATCATCTGCATTTTCATTCACAGCGATTCCAATGTCAGACATTGCGATTTTACCAAATGCAGTATTTCATACAACGTCAATGTCGCTGCGTGATGCATTGGAAAAATATCCAACGTGGACACCACCAAAAAATATCCAAGACGCAATTAAACAAGACCCCGATATGCCAATCAGATTGGTTCAAAGTTTGGTCGATACCGAATTTACCGCATGGCTGGATGTCGGTGGCGATATTGAAAACAATATTGTCAGTCGTGGCACATTTGAAACGAATCCGTACATAATATTTCGTTGGTCTGTTTCCAGTGGCGAAACATATGGACGCAGTCCTGTTTTATCGGCGTTGCCAGATATAAAAACAGCGAACAAGGTCGTAGAACTGGTTTTGAAAAACGCAACAATTGCGGTGTCTGGCATCTGGATGGCCGATGATGATGGTGTAATAAATTTGAATAATATTAATTTGACGCCTGGCGCAATAATTCCAAAAGCGGTTGGTTCATCAGGTTTGACCCCACTGACCAGTGGCGCAAATTTTGACGTTTCACAAATTGTTTTAAAAGACCTGCGTGAACGAATTCGCCACACATTGTTGGCAGACAGACTTGGCCTGTTAAGCGAGAAAGAAATGACTGCCACTGAAATCATGGCTCGTAATTCAGATATGATGCGTATTCTGGGGGCGACATATGGACGTCTGCTGCATGAATTTATACGTCCGTTGTGTCAGCGTGGATTACAGATTTTAGCCCGTCGTGGTCTGATTGATTCAATATCTTTGCACAGTGATGCAGAATTGAAATACATTGCCCCAATTGCCCAAATGGTCGCATCCGAAGCATTTGTGGGGGTGTAATATGCCGACGCCTGATATAGAAAAATATTATGCACGTGTTTTCAAAAGTCCTGATGGCAAAATTGTATTGTCGCACCTGCGCCAAATTACGATTGAACGTGTGTTGGGCGCAGATGCATCTGATGCACTGTTGCGCACCATCGAAGGCCAACGCACGCTGGTTCATCAGATTGAACAATTAATACAGCGGGGGGAATAAATAATGACCATGCAACCCAGTGCCGCCGGTATTCTGGACGTATTGCGTGACAGTTGGTTTTTGATTGCATTTGTGGCTGGTGTTATATACTGGGTTGCACGTCAAGATTCGTCCTTGGCAGAAATCCAGCGTGCAGACAGCCGTATAACTGCACTGGAAAATCGTACAACTGTTCTTGAAACCGGAATAGGGCAAATTCAAATAAAAATTGACGACATCAAAGAAGATCTGAATCTGATTAAGGGGGCCGTTATCAAATAAAAAATCCCCCAATTGGGGGATTTTTTACTAATACCAATATTAATGAGGCATTTTCGCTTCTGTAAAGACCACGTGTTTACGTAATTTTGGGTCATACTTACGGAATTTCATCTTGCCGGCTGTTCTTTCCGACTTGGTATTTTTTGTAGTTGTGTAAAAGAAGCCAGTTTCTTTGTTTTCCAGCTTTACAACTTCTTTACTGCCTTTTTTTGATGCCATTTTATTCGCCTTTTAATTATTCTGCGCCTGATTTTAGGTTAAATTTTACTGGAAATCAAGTAAAAATTATCATACAATGTAAAAACAGTGCTTTTTAGACTGAAAAAAACTAATAAAGAGCGGGTTGGCGACTATGAAATGCCGCCATCCCGAAAAATAGAGAGCGGGTTGGCGACTATGAAATGCCGCCATACCCGCAGAATGCGGGTATGGCGAAACTGGTAGACGCGCTGGATTTAGGTTCCAGTGGGGCAACCCATAGGAGTTCGAGTCTCCTTACCCGCACCAAGTTTCCACATTAAAATTTAAAATTATTTAGAAAAGTATCCAAACAAAAATCCCCCAATCGGGGGATTTTATTCAAAATCAAACTGTTCTTTAGTTCAAAGCTTCTTTCAATGCTTTACCTGGTTTGAATTTTGGCTGAACAGAAGCTGGGATTTTGATAGCTTCGCCAGTCTGTGGGTTGCGGCCTGTTGTTGCTTTACGTTTTGCTGTTGCAAATGTACCGAAACCAACCAAGCGAACTTCGCCTTTCTTCTTCAGAACTTTTGTAACGTTGTTGATGAATGCATCTACGCATGCAGCAGCAGCTGCTTTTGTGATATCTACATCATTTGCGATTGCTTCAATCAATTGAGCTTTGTTCATGTGTTTCTCCTTTCATAGATTTTTTATAACATAAGGTGTCCCGCAGTATATAGGCAATGCCAATAAAATCCAAAGTGGGCATCTTTCCAGCATTTTTTGTCGTTGTGTTGCCCCAAAGTCTTGAATTATATGGACATTGCCTGTCCTGCTTACTCAAATCCTAGAGAAATCCGCCCTTTATGTCAAGTGCATATTTAAAAATATTCAAAAAAAATGTGAATTGACAATTTTTTTAGTGTTTTATAACGTCTGCCCGCACTGCACGTGCGTTTTCTTCGCCCACTTCACACAGAACGTATGGGGTATCAATCCCGTTTATATGTACTGTTCTAAAATAATTTGGTGACATCGTCATCATATATATAATAACAACCCCCCAGAATATCAGTTTTGTTAATCCCCATGGTTGTTTATATTTGTCCCCATCAAATTTATCTTTCAACAGATTCTGGTACAACGCCCATCCCCATGAAAAAGATAACACAATCAGGCAAAAAGCAAACAGTACTTTAAAAAATCTGGAAAACTGACCAAAACCTGCGGCAATTGGATCCCATATTGAACTGGTTGCTGGGCAAACATACAGCACCCCCCCAGATACAGATTCTGGTATCTTAGACGCAACATCAACTGGATCCAGCTGCAAATTAAACGACGACACTATTATAATCGCCGTCAATAAACAGATTGCTGTCAGCATTGTTGATTTCATGTGCTGTATTTCCCCTTTTTCACCACTCATTATATCACAAATCAGTATTGCATTGCAATTTTATAAACTTTTATTTACAATTCCTGGTATGTTGCGTACCAAATATGACCTTATTGTTGGGTTGACAACATTCAATCATGAATTCCTGAGATTATCAGTTTCGGGGTTGGGACGCATTGGTAAAAATACTTTACTGGTTATACACAATGATAACCCATGTAAAAATTTAACAGTGCGACATATTAGACGCATTGGATATCGTGGACATTTACATATAATAAATGCAGAAGAAAATCGTGGTATGCTTGCTGGGCGTTTCGCAATTCTGCAATATATACGTGCAAAGAAAATCAGTGCGCCATGGTTTATGTTTGCAAATGATGATGATATTGTTCTGAATGTATCTGTGCCATATGTGAATGATAATACTTATGCTGTTATGGGCAATGCTGTTTTGTTGCGTTCGTGTTTGCTGGATGCTTTGCGTGTTATGACTAATCCAAATGATTATATCATCGACGGTGCAGATAATACATTGGTGGCACCATATGTTGGCATGTCTGGTACGTTTGTTCGAACTTTGTATATTCTGGAATATGCAGAATTTATGTCTGGAATAATTGATGAAATAGTTAGTATTGTTTCGGATACACCATTTATGCCACCGATTGATTTAATAATGTGGAATACATTTGTTGAATACATGCGTGCCAAACACGCATTAATGACCCCAATATATATGAATCAGACAAATTATCTGATGATAAAATTAAACAAGACCCGTCGTGCCAGTTCGAACCAGTCTGATGCAATGATTGGGCGTGTTATGTCTGTGATTAATGCAGCCCTGCGGGGCAACGAATAAAAAACTTTATAATTTTGTAAATATCTGATTGAAACATAAGGGGAATATTTATACAATGCCCCCTGAAATAAAGGATTAAAGACATGACATATAATGATATTAGAAAGGCTTTTTTACAATATTTTGAATCACATGGTCACACGATTGTTCCATCTGCATCATTGATACCGAATGATCCGACATTGTTATTTACTGTTGCGGGCATGGTCCCATGGAAGGGTATTTTACAGGGTACCGAACCTGCATTTGCACCACGTGTGGCAGACGTCCAGAAGTGTATTCGTGCCGGTGGCAAGCATAATGACCTGGAAGACGTTGGTTTTGATGGTCGTCATCATACATTTTTTGAAATGTTGGGCAATTGGTCTTTTGGCGACTACTTTAAAGAAGGCGCAATAGAAATGTCTTGGGAATTACTGACCAAGGTATTTGGGTTGGACCCAGAACGCATTGTTGTCACAACCCATCACAGCGACGAAGAAGCAACAGCGATATGGAAAAAGATTACTGGCAAAGATGCTATTCGTTTGGGTGACAAAGACAATTGGTGGTCTGCGGGTGATACTGGGCCATGTGGGCCATGTACAGAAATGCATTATGACATGGGTGCTGATTTACCTGGTGGGTTGCCGGGGTCAAGCAACGAAGATGGCGGTCGCTTTGTTGAAATTTGGAATGACGTATTTATGCAGTTTGATCGGGATGCAAACGGAAATTTGACCCCTCTGCCAAAGCAGAATGTTGATACTGGTGCTGGTCTGGAACGCTTTGCATCAATATTACAGGGCAAAACAGATAACTATGACACAGATTTGTTTGTAAATTTGAAGCGTGCGGTGTCTGATATAACAGGTGTTGCGGAAACGTCTGAAAATATCGCCAGCTTCAAGGTTATCACAGACCACCTGCGTTCTGTTGGTTTTGCAATTGCAGATGGCGTGATTCCATCGAACACAGATCGTGGATACGTAATTCGTCGAATTTTGCGTCGTGCAATGCGTCATGGGCAAATCTTGGGGCACAAGGGTGCATTGCTGTCTAAGCTATATCCGGCATTGATAACAGAAATGGGTGCGGCATATCCTGAATTGGCAGCGAACCAGGCACGTGTTGTTGAAATTATCCAGAATGAAGAAAATGCATTTGCAGATATGCTGCAAAACGGCATGAAATTACTGGAAAGCGAATTGCCGAAATTGAATAACAATGTTTTGCCTGGGGATGTTGCTTTCAAATTATTTGACACCTATGGATTCCCATTGGATTTGACCCAGATGATTTTGCGTGACAGAAACATAGACGTTGATGTGTCTGGTTTTGAAAAATCAATGGCCGAGCAAAAGGAGCGCTCACGTGCGAATACCAAGGGGACACGTATATTCTGGGAATCACAAACAGATTTAGCGGCAACCGACGACAGTGCCAAGTATGCCCCTGTATCAATGGAATCACGTGTTTTGTCGATTTTGCGCAATGGTGAATTTATAGAAAACGCATCTGCTGGTGACGAAGTAGAAGTTGCGTTGGATAAAACAACGTTTTATGGTACCCAGGGTGGCCAGGTTGGTGACAGTGGTGAATTACAGACTGCGGATGGTGGCGCTGTTATGGTCGTGACAGAAGCTGGTCGTGTTGACAATGTTGTTATTCACAAGGGTGTTTTAAAATCTGATTTACATGTAGGGGACGTTGTTTTGCCTGTGATTAATTCGGCTGTGCGCCAGCAAACAGCACGTGCGCATACGGCTACCCACCTGTTGCAGGCGGCATTACGCCATGTTTTGAACGAAGATGTTGAACAACGTGGGTCTAAGGTCAGCCCAGATTCTGTTCGCTTTGACTTTTCTTTTGGTCGTGCAATGACCGCCGAAGAAAAACAAGCTGTTGAAGATTTGGTAAACCAATGGATTGCATCAGATATGCCTGTTGAACATGCAGAAATGACAATGGATGAAGCTGTTAAAAAGGGTGCTATGGCATTGTTTGGTGAAAAATATGGTGATACAGTCAAGGTTATCACCGCTGGCGATGTTTCGTGTGAACTGTGTGGTGGAACACACATTTATCACACAGGCGAAATATTAAAGGCCAAGATTAACAAAGAAAAATCCATCAGCAGTGGTATTCGTCGTATCACAATGTCTGTTGGAACACTGGCAGAATAATAAAAGCCCCACAAAAGTGGGGTTTTTAACTAAGTAAAAAAAATACTTGCAAAGTAAAAAAATATATGTCAATATATACCACGCAATGCGAGCGTAGCTCAGTTGGCTAGAGCGCAACCTTGCCAAGGTTGAGGTCGAGGGTTCGAGCCCCTTTGCTCGCACCAGTTATTTTAAAACCACCCGGAAGGGTGGTTTTTTAAATAACTCGAGCAAAGGGG
>JAFVOS010000003.1 GCA_017505705.1 Alphaproteobacteria bacterium | reverse complement strand
ATCGCAGCTGAAACATCACGTGCAGAAGCAGAAGAAGCAGAAATTAGAGCAGAATTTGCAGCAGCAGATACAGCATTAGATACAGCATATAAAGCAGCTGATACAGCATTGGATGGCAAAATCACAGCTGAAGCAACAGCACGTTCAGATGCTGATACAGCAATCAATACAAAGATTGGTGAAGTTCCAACAGGAAAAACAGTTGTTGGTATGATTGGTGAAGCGCAGACTGCTGCAACATATGATGATACAGCGGTTCGTGGTCTGATCTCTGATAATGCAGATGCAATCGCAGCTGAAACATCACGTGCAGAAGCAGAAGAAGCAGAAATTAGAGCAGAATTTGCAGCAGCAGATACAGCATTAGATACAGCAAAACAAGGTAAATCAACAAAACTGTCTTTGGGTGCTGAAGGTGGTGCATGGGTTGATTTGACATCTGCGACTGCAAACTATCAAACAACTGGTACATACTCATTAACATTGGTTAATGGTACGCCATACTGGACAGAAGTTAAATAATTAACGTTTGTTCGAATATCAATTATCCGGTGGGTGGGGACGCCCATCCACCTGGATGATTTTGTGATAAATGCTTGGATAATAACAGGGCGGGGTCGTATTATAAAAAATTAAAATTTTTTACAATATGTATCATTTTATTCTTGTATGGATGTGTGGGATTTTACTATACTGATATTCAAGAAAGAGAATGCAGGAAAAATAGGTTGGAAATCTTATGAAAAATCGTAGTCTTGTCTTAACCGTATCGTTAATCGCAATGATGATCGTGGGTGCGGCGCATGGTGCGCAAATCGCATCGACAGATTATGTGACAAAATCCGTCGGGGATGAAGCTGATCTGGTGTGGACGGCTATTGATAGTATTAATAACGAAACTACTGGTGTCTTGGCAACCGCAAAATCATATACGGACACTGAAATCACCGCCGCAATGGAAGAGGTTGCAGATGCATTGCCAACCGTTGATGATGCTTTGTCCGATACCAGCACAAATGCTGTTCAGAACAAGGTTGTGACAGATGCGTTAAATGGCAAAATGGACAAGGTGACATTGGCAACTGTTGCGACCAGTGGTTCGTATAATGATTTGTCAGATAAGCCAACCGTTGATGATGCTTTGTCCGATACCAGCACAAATGCTGTTCAGAACAAGGTTGTGACAGTGGCATTGGATGGAAAACTGGGCAAGAATGAAAAGGCTGCATCTGCGGCAACTGCTGATTCTGCAACAACAGCGGGAACTGCAACCAGTGCAACCCAGGATGCGTCTGGTAATGTTATCACAGAAACATATGCAACCAAGGGTGAATTATCATCTGGCTTGTCTGGAAAATTGGATACAACCGGTTCAATCGCAATCAGCCAGGTTAATGGTTTGTCTGATGCGTTGGCCCAGGCTGGATCTCAATTGAGTGAAGCACAGACCGCTGCGGTGAATTCTGGTATTACCCAGGCTAAGGTTGAGGTATATGATGCATATGCAGGTCAAATTGCATCCAAGGCCGATGCCAGTGCATTAAGTGAATATGCAACAAATCAGGATTTAACAGATGGTTTGGGTGGAAAGCTGGATAAAACCGGCTCAATCGAAATTGCTCAGGTGACTGGTTTGTCAGATGCTTTGGCAAATGCAGGGTCGAAGCCGGATGCGGAATTAAGCACAACCAGTGAAAATTCTGTACAAAATAAAATTGTGACAGCGGCATTGAATGATAAGCTAGGCAAGAATGAAAAAGCAGCATCTGCCACAACAGCAGATTCTGCAACAACAGCGGAATCCGCAACCAAGGCAACCCAGGATGCGTCTGGCAATGTTATTACAGAAACATATGCAACCAAGACTGAATTAGGTGGCAAAATGGACAGGGTGACATTGGCAACCGTTGCGACCAGTGGTTCGTATAATGATTTGTCAGATAAACCAACCATTGATGATGCTTTGTCGTCGACCAGCACAAATGCTGTTCAGAACAAGGTTGTGACAGCGGCATTGAATGATAAGCTGGGCAAGAATGAAAAAGCAGCATCTGCCACAACTGCTGATTCTGCAACAACAGCAACCAAGGCAACCCAGGATGCGTCTGGTAATGTTATCACAACAACATATGCAACCAAGGGTGAATTGCCAGGGGCGGCGACGGCAAGTGCGGCCGGTATCATGAAGTGGGGACAAATCCCAAGTGGATCCGAAACGGCGACGACATCGGCAACCATATGGGTTCAATAAGCAATTTTCCCCCAATCGGGGGATTTTTATTGTTTTGCATGAAATTATTTTCCTGTTCGGTGCCTGTGCAGGAATGACAAGAGAGTGCAGGGTGATTTTTTCCCTATTCCTGCCTTCGCAGGAATGACAAAGGGGCAGGGCAAGTTCTGTGATTAAATTTTGATGGTAAATCGTATCTTGAATGCTTGATGTTCTGGGTGAAAAACTGCAAACATTTTTGTGTAATTTTTATCTGTTCTGCAATTTAATTTTGTCATTCCTGCGCAGGCAGGAATAGGGACTTGTATTTTTTATTTCGGGTGTGTAAAATTCCGTATTATGAAAGACTTTAATTTCTGGGTGTATATTTTGTTCGATGAACGGGCCAAAGCGACATATGTCGGTGTCACTAATAATCTGGAACGCCGTATGTATGAGCATAAAATGGGATTGGATGATGGGTATACTAAAGAAAAAAATATTCATAAACTGGGGTATTTTGAACACTATAAATATGTTAATAATGCAATCGCACGTGAAAAGCAGCTGAAAAAGTGGAAGCGGGCGTGGAAATATCGTTTGATTGAAACAATGAACCCAGGATGGGTTGATTTGGCAGATGATTTAGAACGCAATATAGCATATTGGCAAAATAAAGATATTGATTAGACCCAATTCGGTGCGACAAAGGGGGTGCGGGGTGTAAATATTTTCCCTATTCCTGCCTGCGCAGGAATGACAAGTTGGTGGGTGTAAATATTTTCCCTATTCGGTGCCTGTGCAGTAATGACAAGGGTGGGGATTAAAACAGGCTTATCAGAAATATCCCAAGGCCAGCCGCAATTATCGCACCAAATGTTAATGGCCAAAAATATTTCTTTACAATACTGTTTGCTTGTTCCTGAAATTTATACAGCAGGGCGCCGATTATCGCAAAACGGCCTGTGCGGAATATCGCAGATACGCCCAAGAACATCAATATCGGATATCCGATAAAACCCAACCATATCGCCAGCAATTTGTATGGTATCGGGGTCACCGCAGTCAGTACAATAATTAATATCCCATATTTCGTGAACATTGGCTTAATCGCAGTCTCAATTAATTCAGGGTTTGAAAATGTTTCAATCAGCCAAATCCCAACCGAATCATACAACCACATACCAATCAAATACGCCAAGGCGCCGCCAACCAATGAGCCCAGTGATGCCGCAATCGTTATTGGCAAGGCACGCTTTTTAGATGCCACAATGGCAGGGGTCATGAATACTTCGGGTGGAATAAATAAAAAAATTGATTCACAAATGGTCAGAAAAAATACAATCCATGAATATGCTGGGCTTTCTGATTTCTTTAGTATGTGTTCGATAAGTTTCATTTCCGTTCCCTGGGGTTTGTTGCAAAATTTACTTGATTGTAAAATATTAAGTATTAAATTACAATCATATAAATCAAGGATAATAAAATGGCGCGTAAACAAATTAATTCTAATCGTGGGGAACGTATTGCAAGTAAGGTGCAGACACTGGTCGCTGAAATCCTGCGTGATAATTATGGTGATGATGCGATTATCGCAGGGGTGTCCTTGGTTGGGGCGGTTGCGCATGGGGGACTGCAATTTGTGCGCCTGTATTACTATTCCCGTAATGAAGATAGAGATGCGGTGCAGAAACGTCTGGATGATGTGACACGCAGTGTGCGTTATGAACTGGCCGCACGTATGAATCAGAAATATGTGCCAGATATCCGATTCGAATATGATGATACGTTGGAAAAAGCCGCACGTATTGATGAGTTGTTGAATAATCTGTAATTATTAAATTTTTATTAAAATACACCTTGCGAATGCGGCAATCATATACTAGTATATGTCCATAAAGCATAGGTGTATTTTTATGAAGCAATCTAATATCCGGAATTTCTCTATTGTGGCACATATCGATCATGGTAAATCGACGTTGTCGGACCGTTTAATCGAATTTACAGGTGGTCTGGAATCGCGCGAGATGAAGGCACAAGTCTTGGATTCTATGGATATTGAACGTGAACGTGGTATCACGATTAAGGCCCAGACAGTGCGACTGAATTATAAGGCCAAAGACGGACAAACATATCAATTAAATTTAATGGATACACCAGGGCATGTGGACTTTTCTTATGAGGTGTCACGTTCGTTGGCTGCGTGCGAGGGGGCGTTGGTGTTGGTTGATGCAACCCAGGGGGTGCAAGCACAGACATTGGCAAATGCCTATTTGGCGCTGGATAATGATTTGGAAATGTTGCCGGTGTTGAACAAGATTGATTTGCCGTCCAGTGATGTTGCCGCCACACGTGAACAAATTGCAGATGTTATTGGTCTGGATGCGAATGATGCGTTGGCGGTATCTGGTAAAACGGGCGATGGTGTGCCAGATTTGCTGGAAGAAATTGTGACAAAATTGCCACCACCACATGGTGATGAAAATGCGCCGACACGTGCATTGTTGGTGGATTCTTGGTATGATTCGTATCTGGGGGTTGTGATTTTGGTGCGCGTGGTTGATGGTACACTAAACCGTGGTCAGAAAATTAAATTTATGGCAACTGGTGCAGAATATGTGGTTGATAAAATTGGATACTTTACCCCGAAAATGGTTAATGTTGATACGCTGCATACCGGGGAAATCGGATTTATTATCACTGGTATGAAAACAATTCACGATTGCAAGGTTGGGGATACGATAACAGACGCAAAAAATGTAACGGCTGAAATGTTGCCGGGGTTTAAACCGTCTGTGCCGGTGGTGTTTTCTTCGTTCTTTCCGGTTGAGGCAGATGATTATCCAGCGTTTCGTGAAAGTTCTGAAAAACTGGCACTTAATGATGCGTCGTTTATGTTTACAGTGGAAAAATCATCTGCATTGGGTTTTGGTTTGCGTTGCGGATTTTTAGGTTTGCTGCATATGGAAATTATCAGTGAACGATTGTCGCGTGAATTTAATCTGAATTTGATTAACACAGTGCCAAGCGTGCTGTACAAGGTTTATTTGCGCAGTGGCGAATGCATTGATTTGGAAAATCCAGCCGATATGCCAGAGCCAACACGAATCGAACGAATCGAAGAACCATGGGTACGTGCAACAATTATGCTGCCTGATAAATATATGGGTGGGATTATGTCGCTGTGTTCTGAACGGCGTGGTGTACAAGAAAATATTTCATATGTCGGTAATCGTGCAGTCTTGGTCTATCAATTGCCATTGGCGGAAATTGTATTTGATTTCTATGACCGGGTTAAATCTTTGTCATCGGGATATGCATCGTTTGACTATGTGGTTCAGGGCTATCAGCCGTCTGATTTGGTCAAGGTTTCAATTCTGGTAAACGAAGAAAATGTAGAACCGTTGTCGTTTATGTGTCATCGTTCGTTTGCTGAAAAACGTGGCCGTCAGATTGTAGAAAAATTGAAAGATTTGATTCCACGTCATCAATTCAAAATCCCATTACAGGCCGCAATTGGTGGAAAGATTATTGCACGTGAAACAATCGCTGCATATCGCAAAGACGTGACGGCAAAATGCTATGGTGGGGATATAACACGTAAACGTAAACTGTTGGAAAAGCAGAAAGAGGGTAAGAAGCGTATGCGTACTTTTGGCAATGTTGAAATCCCACAGTCTGCGTTTATCAATGCACTGAAGGTATCATAAGGGGTGAAAAATGTGTGTTACAAAAATGAAATTGGCGCAGGCAAAGCGGAAAATAACAGGTCGTTTTCATAATATGTCGCCACTGATGATTAATGGGCGCCAGACCCAGTTCTGTATCAAGAAAAATGTTTGGGATACAATGTGGCCGTTTTGTAAGGCACGAGAAACATTAATGTGTTCACATATTGAAGAAGAACAATGTTCGGTTTTAAATTGCCCGCAAAAGGCAGTGCATGACAAGTATATGAAATTAAAAAATAGTTTGCAGGCTGTGTCACAACAAAAGGTAAAATAAAATGGATTGGTTTGATTATTGTAGAAAAGTTTCGATGCGTCAATTTGTTCGTGATAGTCGAGAATTGCGTGGTTTGCGTGGTCAATTGCGTCAGGCAAAAAGAGATTTGGAATATTCGACTGAATTGTTAACAAATAGCTATGGCATCGAAGATGACATTAAGCACGGGGATGCGTGTCTGAAATTAAAAGAAATTATTGAACCCACTAGTCTGCTGGATGAGTCTGCATGTCGTTTTACCCTGTCGCGTTGTAAGTTTTTTAAGCCGATTGGGAATGAAGAACTGTGTCCGAATCATATGTGTGCATGTTGGCCACATAATAATCGGTATCACCAGGATTTGAATCAGGTCAAAGAGCTAACAGAACAGATATCAAACTTTTGGTCTGATAAATTGTCAAAAGTAAAATAAAAAAACAAAGGGGTCGCCCATGGCGCACCAGTTTTATTTTAATCCGTATATCTTGGATAATCTGCCGGCGCCGCAGAGTGGTTTTGATGTTGTCCAGGATTTGTCTGATCCACGCTTGCGTATGTATATTACCAGCAGGGGCGTTAAAACTTTTTTTGTCAGAAAGCGTGTTAATGGTAAAGATAGACGTATTATTATTGGGGGATATCCAGAAACAGATATAGAAGATGCACGTTCTTCGGTGCAGGCTATCTTGGATAACGCAATGCAAAAGCCAGTGACGCGTCGTCGCAAAATTGTGTTTGAAAAATTTATAAAACTGTACCTGGAAAAATGTGTGCGTCGGGGCGAAGATTCACGTGTAAAGTTGGAACGTGCAATCAACAGGCATTTGGTTCCGTTGTTTGGTAAGAATGTGTCTGAAATATCGTCTGATGATATTAGGTCGGTAATTGATGCAATTGATGGGCCGGCAATTGCAGGACGTATGCAAGAATTGTTGCACAGTGTATTTAAGTTCGCATTAGAAAATGGGTATGTTAAAAAAAATCCAGTCTCAGATATTCCACGTGTGCGTCAAAATCGACGTGTCAGACCGTTAACCAGGGCAGGTTTGGTGCGACTGATAGATGCGATTGGACAAGAAACTGATGCGAATATGCAGGCGGCATTTTATATGCTGATTTATGGTTTTGTTCCAAAGTCTAAGGTTTTTGCAATGCAGTGGGAAGATTTGGATTTTAATCATGATTTGTGGGATAACAGACCGCTGTCGGACAGGGCAATTGTTTTATTGCAGGATTTGCCACAGTCCAGTAATTGGGTATTCCCAGGACGTGGTGGTTTTCACATTATCGATCCACGTGTGGCGTGGGCACGTGTCGCCAAACGTGCGGGTATACCGAATCTTACAATGGATGATGTTTATAAATTCTTGATGCGTCAATTAACATGGGCAACAGATAGGGCGGATTTGCGTGACAATATGAATGCATTGTTGGATAATTTGCTGGATGTACGGTAAGTGTGCATGTGTTTGCTTCTTTGGTGTCAATTGTTATAGTTTGTTATAATTTCTTGACATAGGGGGGCTAAAATGATAGTTTTATGTAATGACGTTCCCAGTGGGGACCAACAATTCAAATAAAAAAAGGAAAAAAAATGTCAGATACATTTACAAAAGTAAAAGAAATTATTGTTGAAAATTTGGGTGTTGATGCATCTAAAGTCGTAGAAAGCGCATCTTTCGTTGATGATTTGGGCGCAGACAGCTTGGACGTTGTAGAATTCGTTATGGCAGTTGAAAAAGCATTTGATGTTGAAATTCCAGATGATAAGGCTGGCGAATTGACAACAGTTGCGGATGCTGTTAAATATATCGATGAACACAAGAAAAACTAATATTTGTATTTGATAGTTTTTTCCGCTGGGTGGTTTTTCCAGCGGATTTTTTTATTGTATTTTTTCTGTAAAACAGGTTATGATATCATTCGTATGTTAATATTGTTTATAAAGGAATACGTATAATGAAAAGAGTTGTTATTACCGGTATGGGTATTGTTTCGCCTGTTGGGACAGGATTGGAATATGCATGGAAAAATGTTGTTGCCGGTAAATCGGGGGTTCGTAAGATAACAGGGTTTGAAGTTGATGATTTGGCGTCACAAATTGCTGGTATACCAGAACGTGGCAGCGATGCAGGACAATTTAATCCAGATGCTGTGATTGAACCACGTGAACAGCGCAAAATGGATAAATGTATCATTTATGGTATGGTTGCTGCAGATGAAGCGATTAAGGATGCAGGGTTGGACACATTTATTGGTAATCGTGAACGCATGGGTGTTTCAATTGGCAGCGGTATTGGTGGATTTGACACGATATATGAAAATTGTATCTCCTTGCATGAGGGGGGACCCCGTCGGGTTAGTCCGTTCTTTATCCCAAAGGGGATTATCAATATGACTGCTGGTCACGTTTCGATTAAGTATGGTTTAAAGGGGCCAAATATTTCTGTTGTGACGGCATGTGCAACGGGCGCGCATTCTATTGGCGAAGGCGCACGATTGATTCAACATGGTGACGCAGATGTTATGATTTGCGGTGGGACAGAAGGGGCGGTTAGCCGAATCGCATTGGCTGGGTTCTCGGCAATGCGCGCATTAAGTACACGTAATGATAATCCAGAAGCGGCATCACGCCCATGGGATAAAAATCGTGATGGGTTCATCATGGCCGAGGGTGCTGGTATTTTGGTTTTGGAAGAATACGAACATGCGGTTGCACGTGGTGCAAAAATTTATGCTGAGGTTGCAGGGTATGGTCTGTCTGGTGATGCATACCATATTACAGCGCCCGCCGAAGGTGGTGAGGGTGGCAAACGTGCGATGGCGGCAGCATTAAATGATGCGGGATTGAAACCGATGGACGTTGACTATGTTAATGCGCATGGTACATCAACAGGGTTGGGTGATGTTGGCGAATTAGCCGCTGTTCAGGATTTGTTCAAAGGTACAGATGTTTGTATGTCATCAACAAAATCAGTGACAGGGCACTTGTTAGGGGCCGCCGGTGCGGTAGAAGCGATTTTCTGTGCGCTGGCCATTCGTGATGGGGTTGTGCCACCAACAATTAATCTGGATGATCCAGAAGATGCGGTTGCTGATTTCAATCTGGTGCCGCATACGGCGCAAAAGCGTGATGTTAATGTTGCGCTTAGCAATTCGTTTGGGTTTGGGGGGACAAACGCCAGCATCGTCCTTAAAAAAATTAAATAAAAAAATCAATTATAATAATTCATCTAAAAACAAACCGGGAATTTCATGTAGCAACTTGTACACTACAATTCCCGGTTTATTTTTATCTAAATCATTCTAATTGATTTTTTCCTAGGCAAGGAGTTTAGTGCTATGTTGGTGTTTTTAACTGTATCTATACCATTTTCTTTAATTTTTTTCCCCAAGTGCGAGGGGTGAATTTTATAAATTTTTATCCCCCATTTGGGGGATTGGTTATTTTCCGGTTTCTGTTTTGTTTTCTTCTTCTTTCGTTTTTTCGTCTTCTTTGTTCAGGCCCAATGAATCACGAATTGGTTCGATAACATTTTCTTTGATTGGTTCGATTACGTTTTCTTTAATAGGCTCGATAACGTTTTCTTTGATTGGGTCAATGATGTTTGTCTTGGCACTGTCCAGGGTGCGGATAAGGGCACGACGAATCTTTCCGCTGATTGTCATTGGTAATGAATCAACATATTCAATAACACGTGGACATTTGTAATGTGCGGTTCGTTGCTTTACGTGATTGATTAATTGACGTGTCAACAAATCAGACGGTGCAAATGTTTTATTTAAAACAATTGTTGCCTTGATTGCTTGGCCACGTGATACGTCGGGGATGCCAGTGACGGCAACTTCACGTACGGCCGGATGTTCGGTCAAGACGCTTTCAACTTCGAATGGACTGACACGATATCCAGCAGATTTAATTAAATCATCATTGCGGCCAACAAACCAATAATATCCATCGTGATCACGATATGCAACGTCGCCGGTGTGATAATAACCGTCACGATATGCGTTTTCAGTTAATTTTTCATTTTGATGGTATCCCTGGAACAGGCCGATTGGACGTTTGTCTTTTAGGCATACACAGATTTCGCCAACGCTGTTGTCGGTAATTTGACGGCCACGTTCATCAAGCAATTGTACATCCCATCCCGCAGCAGGCATGCCCATAGAGCCAGGCTTTGGTTCAATCCATTGGTTGTTAAACAGCATTACGCATGTTTCGGTTTGCCCAAAGCCTTCGTGCAATTTGATTCCTGTTTTTTCAAGAAAGCGTTCATAGACTTCTGGGTTTAATGCTTCGCCGGCGATGTCTGCTTTCTTTAATTTTGATAAATCGTATTTTGACATATCGGCATGAATCATCATTTTATATGCTGTTGGTGGAGCGCAAAAAGAGGTTACACCATGTGTGGATATTGCCGTTAATAAATCGTGCGCATTAAATACACGTGCAAAATCGTAAACAAAAACGGTGGCACCTGCCAGCCATTGGCCGTACATTTTTCCCCAGGAACATTTTGCCCATCCTGATTCTGACAAGGTAAAATGTATGTCGTCATCGTTCAGACGCTGCCAGAACAGAGCGGTGTTTATATGTCCAAGTGGATATGCAAAATTGTGGGCAACCATTTTAGGCATATCAGTTGTGCCGCTGGTAAAGTATATTACCATGGTATCGTTGTTCTTATTATGGATTCTGTTGATTGTATCTGGAAAATATTCCAAGGAATTTGATATATCTGTTGATGGAATTATTTGAATTGATGTGTCTTGGCCAACAGCAGATTTAATTTCATCCATGATGCGTCCGTCATCAAATGCGATAATTGTTTTTACATTTGCGGTATCAATACGGTATTTGATGTCTTCGGATTTTAATTGGTTTGTTGATGGAATTGGAATAGCGCATATTTTATGCATTGCCATCATCAAAATCCAGTATTCCCAACGACGACGCATAAATAGTAATACTGTGTCGCCGCATTTTATACCACGAGATGTCAGGAAGTTGGCCACCATGTTTGAATAGCGTGACAGGTCTTGAAATGTAAAATGTTTGGTTTGGTTTGTGTCATCTGTCCAGATAAGAGCAACCTTGTCAGGGGTTTCTTTGGCAATTTCATCAATAACGTCATATGCAAAATTGAAATTATCTGGAACATTTGGCACTGCGTTTTCTTTGTAATCATCATAATTATCAAATTTATCTTTGTTTAAGAATCGTAGTGCGAACATTATAATTCCTTTTGGTTTGCAAGAATAAATATGGGATGATATTGGCATGATTACAAGTAAAAATATAAAATATTTGGGTTGAAAAAGATGAATGCTCGTGATATTTATCTTGTGTGTTTGGTAAAAGGAAAATAAATGGCGAATTGTAATGGGTGTGTGAAGCAGTGTGAATACGGTTTTATGAAACTGGGGTGTGGTGGATATTTGCCTATGCTGGGAAATGTATTTTATACAGTGTATTTTGACAATATGGGTAATTCTGTTGTGTTGCGTCCGAAACATTTTGTCCCAGAAACAGCCACGGCAGAGGCAGTAAAGATTGCAAAATGCTGTGAATATAATACCAGGGTTAAATAAACGGTTGATTTTTTGTGTGCTTGGTTGCATAATCAGCGCCGTCATAAAAGGTTTTACGGAGTATAGCTCAGTCTGGTAGAGCGCTACGTTCGGGACGTAGAGGTCGCAGGTTCGAATCTTGTTACTCCGACCATGAAAAAAATAAAACGGGTTTTTATACCCGTTTTTTTGTGGTATAATTATTTTTATGGCTGATGCAAAGGTTAATTTTGAATTAGTTCCAGATATGGATTGGGATGATTTACATGATGAAGGGGTGTCGGGGCGTGGAACATCGGTTTTCTTGCGTGATACATTAAATGGGCCGGTGGTTGAAAAATTTGCTAAAGAATACGGGGCGTTTGCATCAGATGTAAATAAATGGTTTGATAAGCAACGTGATGCGGCCCAAATATCGAATGAATTGCGTGCAAAGCAGAATCCGCATTATCATGTGCCAAAGACTTTTGTGGCTGGCGGTAAGGTGCGAGAAGAATTTGTTGATGGAATTAATGCAGATGAATATATTGGTGATAAGGCATCTCTGATTCCTGGAATTGCACACTTTATTAATGATATGTCTGAATTGCGTCCTGTACGCTATGTGACAAATAGTGCGGTGCCGGGAATTTTGGTAAAAGATGTTTTTGAACTGGATAAGATTTTAGACAGAGTGCGTAAATTTAATGTGGTAAAAGAACAAAATTTACAGTTTATTCATGATTTGTATGTGTTTTTGCGTGATATGCCTGAGAATAATGTGTTGGTATTTGGGCATAATGATTTGCATTCTGGAAATGTTCTGGTAAATCCAAAAGATGGTCGGTTGTCGATAATTGATTTTGAATTAGCTGGATTTCAACCAATGTCATATATGTTGTATAATCGTAATACTGCTAATCCGGCGCTGTGGGATTGGGTAAATAAATTACCACGTTCAAAAAATCCAAATTTGCGCTGGAATTATAATGCACGTGTTGATGAAATGTATTCTGTTATTCATCGGGCCTTGTTTAAGATAGAATGTGCAAATGTATATGACCAAGATATGGCGATGCAAATGTTAGCAGATATCAATATGATTTGTAATCCGATTGTGCGGAAAAGGTTCGCAATATTAAAGCAGACTTATGCGGATACAGGTAAAGAAAAAATATTGCCGCTGGTGCCAATGGCGCACTATGAACGGTGACTGGGTAAATGCAATCTGGTGGGTTTGTACAAGAATAAATTCAGGTGTTGAATTTGTATTGAGGTTTGTAATAATGCACGCTATGAAAATAAAAAAGATTTTTCGAAGAAACAAGTCGACTGTGTATGCAATGCTTGTTGTGGTGTTGGTGGTGTGTGGTTTAATGCTGTGGCAATTTGGAATTCGGTCAACGGTTCAGGTGTCACGTACGTTTATTATTAATCGTGGGGCGTCTGTTGGGGCGGTGGCACAAAGCCTGCATAAGCATAATTTGGTGGTGTCGCCAATGACTTTTAAGATGGCTATTCGTATGAATGGGGGGCGTGTACAAAGTGGCGAATATGATATACCCAGTGGTATAAGCGCATGGGGCTTGGCACGAATGTTTGCAACAGGTGATGTGGCGTCAACAACAATCACGATTCCAGAAGGCTTAACAGTTAAACAAATAAAACAATTATTATTAAGTTCTTCGAATTTGACTGGTGGGGTGGAATGTGCAACTGATATGGTCCAGGCGGTATGCAATCTTAAAGAGGGTGATTTGTTCCCAGATACATATCGGGTGGCACGTGGAACGTCACGTTTGGCGGTATTGGATTTGATGCGCAAGAAAATGGTTGCGCTGGAATCTGAAATGGACAGATATATACGTCGTTTGCCAAAACCATTAAGGGACTGGAATGATGTTATAACCTTGGCGTCGATTGTCCAGAAAGAGACCCCACGTGAAACAGAGATGCCAATGGTCGCCAGTGTTTATATTAATAGATTAAATAAGGGTATGCGATTGCAGGCAGATCCAACAGTTGTTTATGCGATAACAAATGGTCTGGGGGATATGCAGGGGGCGCCGCTGTTGCGTGCGCATTTGTCAGTGGACAGTCCGTATAATACATATAAGAAATCTGGGCTGCCACCGGCGCCAATTGCAAATGTTGGGCGTTCTGCGGTTATTTCTGTATTAAAGCCGGCTGATACAAAATATTTGTACTTTGTTGCTGATGGGCAGGGCGGACATAAATTTGCACGTGATTATGAGACCCATAAAAAGAATCATGCGGCATGGCGCAAGATTAAAAATAAGGCAAAATAACACATTTGTATAACAGTGTATGTTTTTTTATACCGGTTTTTGTTTTGTCAAAAATGCAATCTTCATAAAGTCCTAAAAATACGGTGATTTCAAGGGAATTTCTTATGATTTTTTCCTAGATTTTTCTTGACAATGTGGGGGGTGGGGGTTATAGTATGTTCGCTTTTCGTGTAAGCAAGAAAAGTAAAAAATACAGAAACCGCCTGCAATTTGCAGATTTATAATCCGACCTAAGTCGTTGAAATAAGTCTGATTAGGTGGCTTTTGTGCAGAATAAAAAACAGGTAGAAAACAAAGAGATTTTGAATGCCAACAGTAAATCAACTGATTCGGAAGCCTCGTAAAAAAGTCGTAGTTAAAAGTACTGCGCCTGACATGATGGAAAACCCACAGAAACGTGGTGTTTGCACACGTGTTTATACGACAACACCGAAAAAACCTAACTCGGCGCAGCGTAAGGTTGCCCGTGTAAAATTGGCCAATGGCCGCGAAGTAACAGCCTATATCCCAGGCGAAGGTCACAATTTACAAGAACACAGCGTTGTTATGATTCGTGGTGGTCGTGTAAAGGACTTGCCAGGGGTTAAATATCATATCATTCGTGGTGTGTTAGATACCAAGGGTGTAGATAGCAGAAAACAAGGCCGTTCTTTGTATGGTGCAAAGACCAAAAAATAATAACAGTTAAAGTAAAACACATGCGAATTAACGTGTGTGAGTAATCCGAAAGAAGCGGATGAAGAATTAAAAGGATAAAAATATGTCAAGACGTAAAGCAGCAGCAAAACGTGTTATCTTGCCAGATTCAAAGTACAATAATCTGGTTGTTGCGAAATGTATTAATATGGTTATGTGGGACGGTAAAAAAGAAGTTGCCGAAAACATTGTATATGGTGCATTGGAAAGATTAAAGAAAATCGCAAAAGATGGCGATGAATTAACGGCTTTCTTGGAAGTAGTAGATGCCCTGAAACCATCTGTTGAAGTAAAGGGTCGTCGTGTGGGTGGTGCAACATACCAGGTTCCATGCGAAGTTCGTCCAGCACGTCAACAGACTTTGTCTTTGCGTTGGTTGGTTATGTTCGCACGTAAACGTGGTGAACGTTCCATGGAAGAAAGACTGTTTGGCGAAATGCGTGATGCCTTGGCGGGCCAGGGTGGCGCATTCAAGAAGAAAATTGATACACATAAAATGGCAGAAGCGAACAAAGCGTTTGCTCACTTCCGCTGGTAAAATAATACAAAGGAAAAGGAAAGATACATGTCAGTCGGAAAAACCGCACCTTTACATATGTACCGCAATATCGGCATTATGGCCCATATTGATGCGGGTAAGACAACTACATCAGAACGTATCTTGTTCTATACTGGTAAGACATACAAAATTGGTGAAGTGCACGATGGTGGCGCAACCATGGACTGGATGGCACAGGAACAAGAACGTGGTATTACAATTACATCTGCGGCAACAACATGCTTCTGGCGTGACCATCGTATCAACTTGATTGATACACCGGGGCACGTTGACTTTACAATGGAAGTAGAACGTTCACTGCGTGTATTGGACGGTGCTGTTGCGGTGTTTGAATCTGTGTCTGGTGTTCAGCCACAGACAGAAACTGTATGGCGCCAGGCAGACCGTTATGCGGTTCCACGTATTTGCTTTATTAATAAGATGGATCGTATTGGTGGTAATTTCTTCCGTTGTGTTGATATGATTCGTGAACGCTTGGGTGCAAATCCATTGGTTTTGAATTTCCCAATTGGTGCAGAATCTGATTTCCGTGGCGTTGTTGACGTTGTTGAAATGCGTGGTATCGTCTGGGAAGATGATATGGGTAAAGATCCACATGTTATCGATATTCCAGAAGATTTGAAGGCAAAAGCCGAAGAACTGCATGAAAAACTGATTGAAGAAGTTGTGACATTGGACGACGAAATCATGGAAGCATACATGGAAGGTACAATTCCAGATGTTGCGACCATTAAAAAGTTAATCCGCAAGGGTACAATCGGTCAGAACTTTAACCCAGTATTGTGCGGTACTGCATTTAAAAACAAGGGTGTTCAGCCATTGTTGGATGCGATTGTAGATTATCTGCCAAGCCCATTGGATATTCCTGCAATTACAGGAACAAAAATGGACGGTGAAACAGCAGATGAACGTAAACCAGACGTTAAAGAACCATTCAGTGCGTTGGCATTTAAGGTTGCAAACGACCCATTCGTTGGTAATTTGATGTTTATACGTATCTATTCTGGTAAATTGGTATCGGGTTCTTATATCTATAACTCTAATCGTGATAAGCGTGAACGTGTTGGTCGTATGTTGTTGATGCATTCAAATAATCGTGAAGAAATTAAAGAAGCATCAGCTGGTGACATTATCACATTGGTTGGTATGAAAGAAACGATTACTGGTGACACATTGTGTGATGAAGCAAATCCAATCTTGTTGGAATCAATCCATGTTCCAGAACCAGTTATTAGTATTGCTGTTGAACCAAAAACCAAAGCAGACATTGAAAAAATGTCTTTAGGTTTACAAGCATTGGCAAAAGAAGATCCTTCGTTCCGCGTATCTGTTGACGAAGAATCAGGTCAAACAATCTTGGCTGGTGTTGGTGAATTACACTTGGAAATTTTGGTAGACCGCTTGTTGCGTGAATTCAAGGTTGACGTTAATGTTGGTGAACCACGTATTGCATATCGTGAAACATTCCGTAAGCCAGTCACAGAAGAATATACACATAAGAAACAGTCAGGTGGTTCGGGTCAGTACGCTCAGGTTAAAATTGAATTTGAACCATTGGAACCAGGTACTGGTTATGAATTCGAAAACAAGATTGTTGGTGGTGCGATTCCAAAAGAATACATCCCGGGTGTAGAAAAAGGTTTGAAGATAGCACAGCAGACAGGTGTTCTGATTGGCTATCCAACGGTAGATTTCAAGGCAACATTGGTAGATGGTAAATATCACGAAGTTGACTCTAATGTATTGTGCTTTGAAATTGCGGCGCGTGCATGCTTCCGCGAAGCGATGAAGAAAGCTGCGCCAAAATTGTTGGAACCGATTATGAAGCTTTCGGTTAATACACCGGAAGAATACGTCGGTGACATTATCGGGGACTTGAACAGTCGTCGTGGACAAATCAACGGAATTGAAACCCAGTTTGGAAACCAGCAGATTTCTGCGTTTGTTCCACTGGCGAATTTGTTCGGATATGTCAAGACATTACGTTCTTTGTCACAGGGACGTGCAAATCCTTATATGGAATTGTCGCACTATGACGAAGTTCCACAGAACGTCGCAGATGAAGTTATCAAAAAGCTGACGAAATAATAAAAAGAAAGAAGTTTTAAACTTAACAAACAAGCCTAAGGAGAAAACTAATGGCAAAAGAAAAGTATGTAAGAACCAAACCGCATGTTAATATTGGTACAATTGGTCACGTTGACCATGGTAAAACAACATTGACAGCAGCGATTGTTCGTTACTTTGGTGTTGGTGCAGATGCACAGAAAGGTGTAAGTGAAATTGACAATGCACCAGAAGAAAAAGCACGTGGTATAACAATTAACACAGCCCACGTTGAATATGAATCAGAAACACGCCACTATGCACACGTTGACTGCCCAGGGCACGCTGACTATGTTAAAAACATGATTACAGGTGCTGCACAGATGGACGGTGCAATCTTGGTTGTTGCTGCAACAGACGGTCCTATGCCACAGACACGTGAACACATCTTGTTGGCACGTCAGGTTGGTATTCCAAAAATCGTTGTTTTCTTGAACAAATGTGATTTGGCAAACGATCCTGAATTGTTGGAATTGGTTGAAATGGAAATCCGTGAATTGTTGTCTGCAAACGACTTTGACGGTGACAATACACCAATTATCCGTGGTTCTGCAGTATCTGCTGTTGAAGGTAAAGCAGACGGTTTGGGTAAAGAAGCAATCGAAAACTTGTTGAAAGCATGTGACGAATTCATTCCAATGCCAGAACGTCCAGTTGACAAACCATTCTTGATGCCAATTGAAGACGTGTTCTCTATCACAGGTCGTGGTACAGTGGTTACAGGTCGTGTAGAATCTGGTGTTATCAAAGTTGGTGACGAATGTGAAATCGTTGGTTTGCGTCCAACACAGAAAACAACAGTAACTGGCGTTGAAATGTTCCGCAAATTGTTGGATCAGGGTGAAGCCGGTGATAACGTAGGTTTGCTGTTGCGTGGTACAAAGAAAGAAGATGTAGAACGTGGTCAGATTATCTGCAAACCAGGTTCTATTACACCACACACAGACTTTGAAGCTGAAGTTTATATCTTGACGAAAGAAGAAGGTGGACGTCATACAGCGTTCTTCTCTAACTATCGTCCTCAGTTCTTCTTCAGCACAACAGACGTAACAGGTACAATTACCTTGCCTGCAGACAAAGAAATGGTTCTGCCAGGTGACAACGTTCGTATCACAGTGCAATTGATTGCACCTATTGCTATGGACGAAGGTCGTCGCTTTGCTATCCGTGAAGGCGGACGCACAGTTGGCGCAGGTGTTGTATCCAAAATTATTAAATAATGAAAATCGTGGGTCGGTGTAACTGAATTAAAAGCGTCAGTGATTACCGGCCCAATTAAAATAAGGAAACAACAATGGTACCAACATCAAAAATTCGTATCAAGTTGACGGCGTTTGATCACCGTATCTTGATGGAATCCGTAGAAGAAATTGTAAAAACGGCTAAGCGCACAGGCGCAGAAGTCGTAGGACCAGTTCGCTTGCCGACATTGGTTCAAAAGTTTACGGTTAACCGTTCACCACACGTTGATAAAAAATCACGTGAACAGTTCGAAATCCGCAATCATAAAGCGGTTGTAGATATCGTTAATCCAACCCCTCAGACAGTAGATGCCTTGATGAAGTTGGATTTGGCGTCTGGTGTTGATGTAAAAATTAAATTGTAAAATAAAACCGTCAGCGTTGGTGCGGGATTATTCTGACCTGTGCCAACCAACTGACATAAATAAAGGCATAAAAAATGAAACGTAGCGGATTAATTACAACAAAAATTGGAATGACGCGTCTGTATGATGATGGCGGCGTTGCACACCCAGTGACCGTTTTGTCGGTTGGTGACTGCGCAGTCATTGGAAATCGCACGCAGGAAAAAAACGGCTATATCGCAAATATCTTGGGTATGCGCGAAGCCAAGGCAAAACATGTTGCAAAGCCACAGTTGGCGGCAGCTGAAAAAGCAGGGGTAAAACCATATCGCAAGGTGGTTGAATTCCGCGTAACTGATGAATGCGTTATCCCAGCGGGGACACAGTTGTCAGCGTCTCATTTCGTTGCAGGACAGTTTGTTGATGTTCAAGCAACAAGTAAAGGTAAGGGCTTTCAGGGTGCAATGAAACGTCATAATTTTGGCGGTAAGGAAGCAACCCACGGTGTATTGAAAGCACATCGTTCAATCGGTTCAACCGGTATGCGTGAATGGCCAGGTCGTGTTTTGAAAGGTAAAAAGATGCCTGGGCAAATGGGTAATGAAACAGTTACTGTTCAGAATTTGAAGGTTTTTGGTGTTGATGCATCAGAAAACTTGATCTTTGTTGAAGGCGCAGTTCCTGGTTCCAATGGCACATTTGTATTGGTCACCGATGCAGTAAAAAAAGAACACAAAGATTTACCAGTTCCGACAGTTGTTGTAAGCAATGAAACAGAACAAGTAACAGAAACAACCGAAACAGAAACTGTTGCGGAATAATAAATAAGAAAGCGACAGAAATAAGTGAGGTAGAAAAATGCAATTAGATATTATTAATTTTGATGGCAAAGTTGTTGGTAAGGCTGAATTGGCTGACGGCATCTTTGGTTTGGATCCACGCGCGGATATTTTGCATCGTGTTGTTACTTGGCAGCGTGCAAAACAACGTGCGGGTACACATGCTGTAAAAACAGTGTCCGATGTTCAGGGCAGTGGTAAAAAAGCATTTAAACAGAAAAAGACAGGTAATGCACGTCAAGGTGAAAGATATAATGTTCACATGCGTGGCGGTGGTGTTGTTCATGGACCAGTTGTTCGTGATCATTCAATCGACCTGCCAAAGAAAATTCGTTCTTTGGGCTTGAAGATGGCTTTGTCTTCTAAGGTAAAAGATGGTTCTTTGGTAATTATCGATTCTGAAAAACTGCAGGCTGCAAAAACAAATGCTTTTGCAAAACAATTGAAGAATTTGGAAATTGTATCAGCTTTGTTTGTTGGGGCAGAACAATTGGATGAAAACTTCAAGAAATCTGCAGCAAATATTGCAAATATCGACGTTTTGCCAACAATCGGCTTGAATGTTTTGGATATTCTGAAACATGAAAAATTGGTTCTGACAGCAGATGCAGTCAAAGCAATTGAAGCCCGTTTGGCGTAATGGCAATAAGGCAACAGATAAATAAAAGGTCTATGAAATGGCAGAAAAAAAAGTAAGTACAGAGAAAAAAATCGTTGCGACCGCCGGTATTTATGATATACTGCGTCGTCCGATTATCTCGGAAAAGGCTGCAAAATTGTCTGAAAGCAATGGTGTTGTGTTCGAAGTTGCTGTGCAAGCAACCAAAGAAGATGTTGCACGTGCAATTCAGGCAATCTATGGTGTTAAACCTGTTAAGGTTAATATTGTAGTGACCAAAGGCAAGGTAAAAACATTCCGTGGTCGCAGCACAGGTACACAGCGCACAGTTAAAAAAGCATATGTGTCCCTGCCAGCAGATGCGAATTTGGATCTGGTGGAAAACGCACAATAAGTAAAATAAACAGCCTTGGCAGAGAACCCGAAATAGAAGGGTGTTATTGCCAAGGCATAAACAAGTAAGGAAAATAAAATGGCATTAAAGCATTATAAGCCAACAACACCAGGAACACGTGGTCTGACCCAGGTTGACCGCAGTGAATTGTATACTGGTGCGCCAGAAAAGGCATTGACAGTTGGTTTGAAGTCCAAAGGTGGACGTAATAATTTCGGTCATGTGACCGTTATGCACCAAGGTGGTGGTCATAAGCGTAAGTATCGTTTAATTGACTTTAAACGTAAGAAAACAGGTGTTCCAGCGACTGTTGTTCGTTTGGAATACGATCCAAACCGTACTGCATTTATTGCATTGATTGAATATACAGACGGTATGCGTTCTTATATTTTGGCACCACGTGATTTAAAGGCTGGTGATGTTGTTATTTCTGGTGAACGTGAAGACATTAAACCAGGTAACGCAATGCCATTGAAAAATATGCCAATCGGTACAATCGTACATAACGTTGAATTGAAACCAGGTGCTGGTGGTCAGTTGGCTCGCAGTGCAGGTTGCTATGCTCAGTTGATGGGTAAAGACGGTGTTTATGCACAGATTAAAATGAACAGCGGTGAGTTGCGTAAAGTTCATTCCGATTGTTTGGCAACTGTTGGCAGTGTTTCTAATCCTGACCAACGTAATGTCAACTTGGGTAAAGCTGGTCGTGCACGCTGGTTGGGTATCCGCCCATCCGTACGTGGTATGGCGATGAACCCAGTTGATCACCCAATGGGTGGTGGTAATGGTCATTCTAAGGGCCACGAACCGGTATCACGTACAGGTATTCCAGCCAAGGGATATCGTACCCGTAGCAATAAACGTACTGCTAAGATGATTATCCGCAGCAGACATTTGGCAAAGAAAAAATAATAGAAAAACGGAGTAAATGATGTCTCGTTCAGTTTGGAAAGGGCCTTATGTTCATCCTTCTGTTTTGAAGAAAACAGCAGCGGCGAACGAAAAAAACGACCATAAGCCAATTAAAACTTGGTCTCGTGGTAGCACAATCGTGCCACCTATGGTAGGATTAACATTTGAAGTTCACAATGGTAATAAATTTATTCCTGTGTCAATCGTAGAAGATATGATTGGTCACAAGCTGGGTGAATTTGCACCAACACGTACATTCAAAGGCCATGCTGCAAATAAAAAGGCCGCAGCTGGTAAGAAATAATAATTCTGATATCAAAAGGTAACAGTTATGACAACAGCAAGATATGGAATCAAAGATAATCAAGTTCGTGCGTTCAATAAAATGATCCGCATCAGCCACCAGAAACTGAATCTGGTTTGTGATATGGTGCGTGGTTTGCCAGTTGATCGTGCAGTTGATGTCTTGAAATTTTCAAAGAAGCGTGTTGCCGGCGAAGTTTTGAAAACTTTATTGTCAGCCGTTGCAAATGCAGAACACAACAAAAAATTAGCAGCAGATACACTGTTTGTTAAAGAAATTTGGTGTGGTAAGGCGTTGACAATGAAACGCATTATGCCGGGACCACGTGGCAGTGCACGTCCAATTTTGAAACCATTTTCAAATTTGACAATCGTTTTAGAATCGGGTGCAGCGCCATCTAAGAAAGCAACAAAAAAAGAAGCAAAATAAGTAATGAATAGTGAAGGGCGGTATGGAACAAAATTCCTGAATAAAGCAGAAATGCTTCAAGAACGCCCTCACAAAGTTTAAGGAAAAAAGAAATGGGACAGAAAGTATCACCAATTTCATTGCGCGAATTTATCAACAAGATTACAGATTCTCGTTGGATCGCAGGCAAAAAAGATTATGCAAATCTGTTGGCTGAAGATATTAAAATTCGCAAATTTATTGAAAAGAAGTTAAAAAGAGCTGGATTGGCAAAAGTTGTTATTGAACGTTTTGCTAAGAAAGTGGTTGTGACAATCCATACCTCGCGTCCGGGTATGATTATTGGTAAGAACGGCGCCGATATCGAAACATTGCGTAACGATATCAAAAAATTGGTTAAAAATGACCAAGTCGTAGTTAATATCTACGAAGTTCGTCGTCCGGACCTGAATGCGCAGTTAGTTGCCCAAAGCATTGCGCAGCAAATTGAAGGCCGCGTTTCGTTCAAACGTGCTATGAAAAAAGCAGTTCAGAACGCACAGAAAGCAGGCGCCCAGGGTATCAAGGTTATGTGCTCAGGTCGACTGAATGGTGCAGAAATTGCCCGCAGCGAACAAATTCGTGAAGGTCGTATTCCACTGCATACATTGCGTGCAGATATTGACTATGCGTCAATTCAGGCAAAAACAACATATGGTGTTATCGGTGTAAAAGTTTGGATTTACACTGGCGACGTTGTTAACAAAGACAAGTTGGCATCTGAAATGGCACGTCCAACAGAATATGCCGGCAGCAGCGAAAGAAAAAAACACTAATAACGTTAAATAATAAATACAAGGGATTAAGTCATGTTAATGCCAAATAAAACAAAATTTCGCAAACAGCACAAGGGCCGTATTCACGGTGTTGCGAAAGGTGGCAGTGAATTAGCATTCGGTTCTTTTGGATTGAAGGCAATGTCACCAGAACGTGTTACAGCACGTCAAATTGAAGCAGCGCGTCGCGCAATCACACGTCACATGAGACGTATGGGTAAACTGTGGATTCGTATTTTCCCAGACGTTCCTGTTACTTCTAAGCCAGCCGAAGTTCGTATGGGTAAGGGTAAAGGTGCGGTTGAATACTGGATCTGCCGTGTTAAACCAGGTCGTATTATGTTTGAACTGGACGGTGTAAAACCAGAAGTAGCATATGAAGCATTTGCTTTGGCTGCTGCAAAATTGCCAGTTAAAACAAAAATCGTTGAACGTAAAGCAAACTAATTAACGCGAAGGTAATATAAAATGGCAGAAAAAAACAATGAAGCATTGACAGCTGAAGCACTGCAGAGCAAATTGGTTGATTTGAAAAAAGAACAAATGAATCAGCGCTTTCAGTTGGCCGCAGGTCAGATGCCAAAAACACATGTTATGCGTCAGACCCGTCGTGAAATTGCACGTGTAAAGACAAAGCTGAATGCTGCAAAAAAATAATAACTAATTGCTGATTTTTGTTGAGATTTCTAAAAAATTAGTTATCATATACGGAACTCAGTTAATGAAACAAGGATTTAGTCCAAGGGTTTTTGCGGCAAAAAAATATACAAAAAGTCGCAGAAATCTGGGCTGGATTGAAAAAATAGTAAGGACAAAGTTATGCCAAGACGTATACTGCAAGGAACAGTAACAAGTACAGCAAACGACAAGACTGTTGTTGTTGAGGTGGAACGTCGTTTCCGTCATCCGCTGTATGGTAAGTTCGTTAAGCAGAACAAAAAGTATAAAGCGCACGATGAAAACAACGAATATAAGGTTGGTGAAATTGTCGCAATCGAAGAACATCGTCCAATTTCCAAGACAAAAGCTTGGGTCGTTAAAGGACGCGTTGGTGTATCCAAAGACGAAGCGGTTGATGTTGAATAAGTAAACCTGGTGGTTCTTTGAGGCCCCAATGGGATGGATGGGGGCAGTCGGAACCATATAACAAAGCAGCGGGGGAGTGCCCCGCTTGCAGGACAAGGAAGTAGTAAAATGATTCAAAATGAAACAGTTATGACAGTGGCCGACAATTCTGGTGCACGTAAAGCAATGTGCATTAAGGTTTTGGGTGGTTCACATCGTCGTTATGCAACAGTTGGTGATAAAATCGTTGTTGCAATTAAGGAAGCCATTCCACGTGGTAAAGTTCAAAAGGGTACAGTACAGCGTGCGATTATCGTTCGTACAAAATTCCCTGTAAAACGTCCAGACGGTTCTATTATCCGTTTTGATGATAATGCAGTTGTTTTGATTAATAAGAACAATTTTGAACCAATTGGTACACGTATCTTTGGACCGATTGCGCGTGAAGTGCGTCGTAAATATGACGTTCAGAAAATCGTGTCTTTGGCACCAGAAGTAATCTAATAACAGATGGAAGGTCTAAAATGAAAATTAAAAAGGGCGACGAAGTCGTAGTTATTTCGGGAAAATATAAAGGCGTCAAAGGCAAAGTGCTGGAAGCACGTCCGGTTGAATCCCGCGTTGTAGTAGAAGGTGTCAATCGTCGTAAATGGCACATCAAACCAACACAAGAACAAGCAGGTCATATCATTGACCGTGAAGCACCTATTCATGTTTCCAACGTTGCTTTGGTTGATCCAAAAACTAAAAAAGCAACACGTGTTGGCTACAAGATGGACGCAGGCAAAAAAGTTCGCATTGCAAAAAAATCTGGTGCTGAAATATAAATCAATGGTTTCCGCTGTTACGGAAACAGAAAACATTAAGGAATAAAAAATGCAAAGCAGATTGCGTGAAATTTATGAAAAAAATGTTGTGCCTGAATTGGTTAAAGAATTCGGATACACAAATGCATTGGCGGTTCCAAAACTGACCAAAATCGTATTAAACATGGGTGTTGGCGAAGCAGTTTCTGATAAAAAGAAACTGGACAGTGCGGTTGCTGATTTGACAGCGATTGCAGCACAGAAATCCGTTATCACACGTGCAAAAAAATCAATTGCAACATATCGTTTGCGTGAAGGTCAGGCCATTGGTACAAAGGTGACTTTGCGTGGGAAACGTATGTATGATTTCTTGGATAAATTGATTACAGTTGCATTGCCACGTGTAAAAGATTTTCGTGGTTTATCAAAATCTAAGTTTGATGGTCGTGGTAATTATGCATTTGGTATCAAAGAACATTTGATTTTCCCAGAAATTTCTGTTGACAAGATTGATGCAATTCGCGGTATGGACGTTGTAATTGCAACAACTGCGAAGACAGACGAAGAAGCACGTGCATTGCTGACTAAAATCGGCTTGCCATTGGTTTTGAAATAATAAAAAGGTAAAAAAAGATGGCTAAATTAGCGTTGATAAACAAACAAAAAAGACGTGAAAAGCTGGTCGCACAGTATGCAAAAAAGCACGATGCGATTAAAGCAAAAATGTCTGTTAATGCAACACCAGATGAACGTATGGATGCAATGAAAAAGTTGGCAAAGTTGCCACGTAATGCAAACAAAACACGTCTGCGTAATCGTTGCAGTGTCACAGGTCGTTCACGTGGATTTTCCCGCTTGTTCGGTTTGTGCCGTCAACAGCTGCGTACATTGGCGTCCGAAGGCAAATTGCCAGGCGTACGTAAATCCAGCTGGTAAAACAAGAACAATCCAACTGTGGACAATGCAGTTGGTTAAAGTAATGTGGGTGCGCCCACAGATACAAGGAGTATAAGATGTCATTATCACACCCAATTGGCGATATGGTGACCCGTATTCGTAATGGTCAGAATGCAGGTAAAGAATTCGTCACAGTACCAAACAGCAATCTGCGTGCAGCAGTTTTGTCTGTATTGAAAGAAGAAGGTTTCATCACAGATTTCCGTAAAGAACAGATTGATGAACATCGTGCAAATATTGTTATTGAATTGAAATACGTTGGTGGCAACGGTGCAATCCAGGAAATTTCTGTTGTATCAAAGCCTGGTCGTCGTGTTTATTCAGGCAGTGCAAAAATGCCAAAAGTTTTGAACGGTTTGGGTATTGCAATCGTTTCTACACCAAATGGCGTTATGACAGATCACAAGGCACGCTTGATGAATGTTGGTGGCGAAGTATTGTGCAAGGTTATCTAATAAGGTGAGGATTGAATTATGTCTCGTGCAGGAAAATATCCAGTTAAACTGAAAGATGGCGTTAGTGTCGCAATTGTGGACAACGCAGTGGTCGTCAAAGGCCCAAAGGGTGAATTGAAATTAGCCTTGGATACAAAAAATGCAAACTTGGTTAACATTGCTATCGAAGAAGGCCAGGTTGTTGTTACACCAAAAGATGCAGAAGATAAAGCATCACGTGCAATGTGGGGAACAATGACACGTAATGTTCGCAGTGCTGTTCAAGGTGTATCCGAAGGTTTTGCAAAACCTATGTACATGAAGGGTGTTGGTTATAAAGCATCTGTTAAAGGCAATCAGTTGGTTTTGGTTGCGGGTTATTCTCATGATGTTATCATGGATATCCCAGCAGGTTTGACAGTTGTTATGGGTGAAACACCAACAGAATTTACAGTCATGGGTATGGATAAATGCTTGGTTGGTCAATTTGCGGATAAAATCCACAAGGTTCGTAAAGCAGATCCATATAAAGGAAAAGGTATCTTCTATAAGGGCGAAAGAATCCGTCGTAAAGAAGGTAAAAAGAAATAATAGTTAATTGATTCCCGCTGTTACGGGGATTGGAAAAAAGGAAAAAGAAAATGTTGAAACATTTATCTACAGAAGAAAGACGTACATTGGCAAATCGCAGTGCGTTGAAAAGAAAAAATCCTGGCAAGATTCGTTTGTCAGTTTTCCGTTCTGGACGTCATATCGAAGTTCAAGCAATTGATGATGTTAAAGGTCACACAATCTGTGCTGCATCGTCTAAAGAAAAAGGCTTTGCAGGAAAGGGCTGGAATGTTGCAGGTGCAGAACTGGTCGGTAAGGCATTGGCTGAACGTGTCGTTGCAGCTAATATTGCAGACAACTGCTATTTCGATCGTGGTGGTTATCGTTATCATGGTCGTGTAAAAGCACTGTGCGAAGCAATCCGCGCAGGTGGTGTAAGAATCTAATATCAGGAATAACGGAGTATATAAATGGCACGTTTTGATGATAAAAAATTACAGACGGATAATTTGGTAGATAAGTTAGTTTCTATCAACCGCGTATCAAAAACAGTAAAAGGTGGACGTAATATGTCTTTCTCGGCCCTGGTTGTGGTCGGTGACAAGGCTGGTCGTGTTGGTTTCGGTAAGGGTAAGGCACTGGAAGTTCAGGCCGCTGTTCAGAAAGCAACAAAGGCAGCAAAAGCAAAGATGATTCGTGTTCCACTGAAAGAAGGTCGCACATTGCATCACGACAGTGCTGCAAAATACGGTGCTAGCAAATTGGTTGTACGCAGTGCTGTTCCAGGTACTGGTATCATTGCTGGTGGTGCGTTGCGTGCGGTATTTGAATGCTTGGGCGTTCAGGACGTTGTTGTTAAATCACAGGGTTCTAATAATCCAAACAACATGATTCGTGCAGCGTTCTTGGCATTTGATAAAATGAATTCTCCAAAAACTGTGGCGGCACGTCGTGGTAAAACAGTTGCGGAAATCATTGCTGGTCGTGATGGTAAAAAATTAGAAGCGACTGACGCAGAAGCAAAATAATCTGGACAATTGATAGGAGTTTGAATTATGGCTAAGATAGTTGTAAAACAAGTTAAAAGTACAATCGGTCGTCCAGAAGCACAGGTCAAAGTTGTAAAAGCGTTGGGCCTGGGACGTATCGGCAAAACCAAAGAAATGGAAGATTGTGCAGCAGTACGTGGCATGATTGAAAAAGTTTCTCATTTGGTGGAAGTTGTTGCTTAATAGAATTAAACCGAGTACACAGACAAGGGGACTTGTCTGTGTGCGAAAAAAGACTATATAATAGTCGTTAGGACAAAAAGGAAAGATAAAATGAAATTAAATGCATTGATGGATAATTTTGGTGCACGTAAAGATGTAAAACGCGTTGGTCGTGGTATGGCATCTGGGTATGGTAAAACAGCGGGTCGTGGACACAAAGGTCAAAAAGCACGTAGCGGTTCACGTAAGCAGGCAACATTCCAAGGTGGACAAATGCCAATCTTGCGTCGTTTCCCAAAATTTGGTTTCAACAATCCTTTTGCTAAGGAATATGTGACAATCAATTTGGGCGATATTGAAAAATTCATTGCATCTGGCAAAATTGATGCATCAAAAGATATCACAATTGATTCTTTGTTTGATGCAAAAATTATCAATCGCAAGTTAGATGGTTTGAAAGTATTGGCCAAAGGTGAAATCAAAACAGCTGTTAATGTTGTTGCGACAAAGTGGTCAAAAACTGCAGAAGAAGCGATTGTTAAAGCCGGTGGCACAATCAAAAATAACTAATCTTTATACGGCATTTGGGCAAAGCCCAGATGCCGTTCAATGGTTAAAAATCAAAACACAATGAAATTCTTGAAAAAATATTTGGGAAATCTGACGGACCTGCAGAAACGTATTCTGTTTACGTTGGGTGCGCTGATTGTTTATCGTATCGGATCTTTTATTCCATTGCCAGGTGTTAATGCATCAGCAGTATTGCATCTGTTTAGTGGTGAAGGCAGCGGTATGATGGATATGTTTAATATGTTCAGTGGTGGTTCGTTGTCACGTATGTCTGTTTTGGCATTGAATATTTTCCCTTATATTTCAGCATCGATTGTGTTGCAGTTGTTAACAGCAACCAGCAAGTCTTTAAGTGATTTACGTAAAGAAGGCGAATCTGGACGTGTTAAGATTAATCAGTATACACGCTATTTGGCGGTTGTACTGGCGATTATTCAGGGATGGGCAATTGTACGTGGATTACAAGCAATGGCACCTGTGAATGGTGTGTCTGCGGTTGTGAATCCAGGGTTTGCATTTGAATTGTCTGCAATTATCGCATTGGTTGGTGGTACTGTATTTGTTATGTGGTTGGCAGAACAGATTACAGCACGTGGTATTGGTCAGGGTGCTTCTTTGTTAATCTTTGCGGGTATTATTGCAGAAGTACCAGGTGGCACAATGCAGTTGTTGTCACGTGCAGGAGTTGGTGAAATTTCGCCAGCTATGTTGGCACTGACAATTGCGTTTGTTGTTGGTATCGTTGCGTTAATTGCGTTCTTTGAACAGGCGCAACGTCGTATCCAGATTTTGTATCCACGCCAGGTTATGGCAAACGGTGTTATGAATACAAATGCATCATATTTGCCAATCAAGGTTAATATGTCTGGGGTTATGGGACCAGTTTTCGCAGCAAGTATTATGATGCTGCCAGCATTCGTCCAACGTTTCGTACAGAGTGAAAACTTAATTGTTCAAAATATTATGGGTGTGTTCACATATGGAACATGGTCGTATATATTAATCTATACTGTATTAATTGCGTTCTTTGCATATTTCCAGACGGCTGTTATATTTAATTCAGAAGAAACCAGTAATAATCTGAAAAATGCAGGTGGATATGTGCCGGGCGTGCGTCCTGGTGAACAGACAATCCAGTATTTAGATGGTGTGGTTTCCAGAACAACAGCGATTGGTGTTTTGTATTTGCTGGTAATCTGTGTATTGCCAATTATACTGAATACACATATGGGATTACCGGTTGCAATTGGTGGAACCAGTGTGTTAATCGTTGCTGGGGTTGTGTTGGATACAATGAACCAGGTTCAGTCTTATTTGGTTGCAAAACAATATAGTGGCGCAATTAAAAAGGCTGGTAAGAAAGGGCGTTTTCGCAACTAAGGCGGAGACAAAAGAATTTGACTTTTGCTGCATTTTGTATAAAATATTGCGGCAGAATAAAATAACTGGGCATTTTGTTTTAAATGTTCAGGAAATAAATCCGGGGTGTGGGTGGACACATCTCGACAGTTAAACAAAACAAGGAAAAAGAAAAATGGCACGTATAGCAGGTGTGAATATTCCGACAGAAAAGCGCATCGAAATTGCGTTGCAGTACATTCACGGTATTGGCCCAGCCAAATCCGCACAAATCTGCAAGGCTTTGAAACTGAAAGATGGTTTGCGCGCAAAAGATCTGACGGACGAAGATGTTGTTAAAATTTCAAAATACATCGAAGAAAACTTTAAGGTAGAAGGTGACGTTCGTCGTGAAGTGACGATGAATATCAAACGTTTGCAGGATTTGAAAGCATATCGTGGTATCCGTCATCGTAACCGTTTGCCAGTTCGTGGTCAGCGTACACAGACAAATGCACGTACACGTAAAGGTAAACGTGTGGTGGTCGCAGGTTCCGCAACCAAAGGGAAATAAAAATTAATCTAATGCCGCATCTATGCGCGTTGGGCTCTGGTCATGTAGCGTTTGTACACTCCCGTCGCCCAACACACATACCTGCAACATTATCTTAATTTTTTAATAAGGTAGAGATTAACACCATAGTTAATTGAAGACATCTAAAAAAGGTAAAAACAAATGGCAGTAACAAAAGCAAAAAAGAAAGTCGTAAAAAAAGTGTCGCATGGTATTGCACACGTTGTTGCGACAAATAACAATACACGTATTACAATCACAGACCAGTCGGGTGCTGTTTTGACATGGGCAACCGCTGGGGCTAATAATTTTAAGGGTGCAAAAAAATCTACACCATATGCTGCGACAGTGGTAGCGGACGCAGTTGGTAAGAAAGTTGCAGAAATGGGTATGAAAACAGTTGATGTTTTGATGCGTGGTATTGGTCAAGGACGTGAATCTGCAGTGCGTGGTTTGGCAAATGCAGGACTGGTCGTTCAATCTATTACCGATACAACACGTATTCCACACAACGGTTGTCGTCCAAAGAAAGTACGTAGAGTGTAATAAAATATCCCGTCTGTTTAGACGGGTTTTTTTATTACATAACCAAAGGAAAAAATATGAAAGACCCAAAACCATCAAATGCTTATTTAATACAAAAATCTGATTATGATATCTTGAAACGGGCGGTTCAATATGATGCATCGGCGACACAGATTTTAGATCAGGCACATTATGGATCATTTAAAGAATGTATTACGGATGATAAAATGAAGCAGATGTTTGGAACGAATTGGTCAGGATTGTTGTATTATGATTTTGATGCGTGCGAATGGAACAGATGCTCTTGGGAGGGGATGGATATAGATTATCAATTTATTGATGAAAAATATATGGGAGATTTACGTCAAGCCTTGGGCTGGATGGGAAAATTAAAAGGATTGGATTTATTGGCGCCAGTGGTTATGCCGGTGGCATCTGTTGGGTTCCCAGGTAAGGGACGATATATGGAAAATCCGGTGTATCAAAAATATGCAAATTGTTTGGTGGGAAATTTTGTATGCAGAAGTCAGAAAACAGGTAAAATATTAATGCCATCAAAAAACTGGATTTGTGTTGATAAATTTGAGAATTCATATGGATTAACCCAGGTTGGAATGGCCAGATTTGTAAGAAATGTTTATAATGAAGCTTGGTTTAGAGAAAGAGCGCATTTGTTAATATCGCAACAACGATAATTTTTATATACGCCCAAATGGGCGATTTTTTATAGACATTCGGGATTTGTATGCTATTATCATTTCACCAGTGGGGTGGGGTGTAGTAATAGTAAGGATAAAAATATGAAACAGATTTTATTTGCGTCTGTGATGGCAATGGGTATTGTTACAGCTGGTATAGCGGATGGTGTCGTGACCGAAACAGAAACAATCACAACAGTAGAAGTTGTTGAATATAGTTATGATGCGCCACGCTATGTATCTTCGGCCCAGGTTGTGCCACATAAGCGTCCATGTGCAAAACGTAGCGAACCAGTACGTGTAAAGACGCATACAGAAGTCATTGAACACTATCAGTTATATCAACCAGTCACTGTTTATCAGCCAGTGGGGCGTGTGTCGCAGCGTCGTATTATTCGTGCACCACAAACATGCGCTAAATGTTATTAATAATTTTGATTGGGATATTATCGATGAGTCCAATATTAAAACTGAAATTTTTGGAACGATTGCTCGGACCAAAAGCATCAGAGGTTGAAAAAGAACTGTTTGTAGATGACAAGGTGGATAAAATCCTGGGGGCATGTGCGGATCATGTTGTGATTTATAATTTTGATAAATGTACATGGAACAGGGATTATTATTTGTGGCGGCGTATTATGTCAGCGGGTGTCGATTGCAGTGCGATGAAACAAGCCATTGAACGCTGTTATCCACAGATTGAATTGGCTGCGGTTGTTGGAATTGCAACACGCTTAGTAGGTGGAGACCGGGTGGTTTTTAAGCCGAGTCCTGCAACGCCACATGATGCAAAATGTTTAGCGTATGCAACACTGGTTGTGCGTGATAGAAAGACTGGGAAATTGCGCAATCCAAAGCATTGGATGAAGCTGTCTAATTGTCCCCATCCTGCATTTGTTGCAGAAGCGATGCCACAGTTGTTGTCAGGGATTGGGCGTACAACAATACCAATGACAGATGTTAAATTACTGGTTAAAGAACATAAACCAACACACATTGGTATGGATAATGTTTCGTATACTAATTATCAAAAAGTCTTGCGTAAATATAACAAGCAAATGAAAAAAAGACGGCAAAGATAATTAAGTATGGGAAGACCACCAAGAATTTTATCTAAGGCTAAATCCGATACGTTGATGGGTGATTTAAAGTTTATAAAAATTATGTTGCAGTCGCCCAGACTAACTGTTGATGATTTAAAATCTGTGCTGCGGCATATTGATATGATGCGTGATGATTTACAGAAATTAATTGATAACTGTAAGCAAAAATAAAAAATCCCACCATTTGGTGGGATTTTATTTATGACAGTTTATGTATAACCAAGCCACTGCGCAATTTTGGTTCAAACCATGTCGTCTTGGGTGGCATGATGTTCCCAGAATCTGCAATGTCGATTATTTGACGCATTGTGACGGGGTATAATGCGAATGCAGCAACCATTTCGCCGCTGTCTACACGTTTTTGCAGTTCGCCCAGTCCACGAATGCCGCCAACAAAATCGATTCGTTTGCTGGTACGTAAATCGCCCAGATTTAATATCTTATCAAATACCAGGTTTGATAATACTGTCACATCCAGTACGCCAATCGGATCATTGTCATTGTATGTGCCGGGCTTGGCGGTTAATGAATACCATTTCCCATCCAGATACATTCCAAAATTATGTAGTGCGTTTGGTTTATATATTTCTGTACCATGGTCTGTGATATCAAATGATTGTGACAGGGCAGATAAAAATTCGGTTGGTGTTAAACCGTTCAGATCTGTGACCAAGCGATTATAGTCAATAATGTTTAACTGGCTTTCTGGGAAGATTACTGCCAAGAAAAAGTTATATTCTTCATCGCCAGTATGGTTGGGGTTTTGTGCACGTTTTTCTGCGCCAACACGTGCCGCCGCCGCTGTGCGATGATGACCGTCGGCAACGTACAGGGCAGGAATGCTTTTGAATATTTCGGTAATGCGTGCATTTGTGGCATCGTCACGAATTGCCCAGAATGTATGGCCAAATCCATCAGGTGTAACAAAATCATATTCTGGTTCAGTGTTTTTAACAATATTTTCAACAATATTATTCATTTCTTCTACGTCTGGATATGCAAAGAAAACAGGTTCTATGTTTGCATCTTGAATGCGGACATGAATCATGCGATCGTCTTCTTTGTCGCGACGGGTTAATTCGTGTTTCTTGATTTTACCAGTCATATAATCATCAACATTTGCGGCAGCGACCAGACCGTATTGTGTGCGGCCATTCATTGTCTGGGCATAAATATAGTACATTTCAGCGTTGTCCTGGATTAGCCAGCCACGTTCCTGCCACAGTTTGAAATTTTCAACAGCCTTGTTATATACTGGTTCACTGTGTTCGTCGGCAATTGGATCAAAATCAATTTCTGGTTTGATGATGTGCAGTAATGATTTTTCTGTTGCTTCTGCTTTTGCTTCGACGGAATTAAGAACGTCGTATGGACGTGATGCAACGTCGTGTGCAATTTCACGTGGTGGACGTACGCCGGCAAATGGTTTGATTTTCATATAATCTCCTTTTTGATAAACGTATGGGAATTATATCGTGTGTGTTTTAAAAAGGCAATGTGATAAAAATGCCCCATTGGGGGCATTGTGTTTTAATCAATGATTGCATTCATAATTGTTTGTGTTTTTTCTTCGTCCAGTGGATGATATTGGAACTGGATATTGGCAAAGTCAATTTTATCCATTTCGATTCTTCGAATTGTACGATTGTACATTGTGTGATAATAAATTGTTCGATTCGTTAAATCTGTTGATACTGTCCACTGGGTTGCAGCTGGCATATTATTTGGTGCTTTGCCCACTGGGAATTGTACGCCCAATGGAACGTCAAAGTTATTCAATATATGGAATGATTGCATAACTGTGTCATATGCATTTTGCTGGGGCAGAGAATATGTTTTTAAGAATGCTGCACGAACAAAACGTGATGGTGGTGTAAAATCACCAGGCAGTCCCAGAAAGCCTGCGCCGGAACCAAATGCACGTAAATCAATTGGACCAAATTCTGTTGGACCAGCCCCACCAGGTTTCAGGTTTACATAGTTGTCCAGGTTGGTCATGTGCCATTGGAAACCAGGCGAGTTTGTTAAAACACCAATTTCATTTTCATAGAAATTTGGAACCCCATTTACAATTTCTAGGACGACCTGGCGGCCAGTCATGTCAGTGATACGCCAGTGAACAGTTGATGCAGATGGGTCGATGTTTATTATGCGAACATCATTGATGGCTTGTTTTACCTGATCAATGGTTGCAAATCTGGACAATATCCATGATACCACCTGGAAGTCTGCCAATGATATGTCTTTGTTTGCTTCGTTGTATGGTTCGTATTCACCATAGTTTGGAAAATAGAATAGGGCAGCTGACAGCCCGGCTTCGTTTGTGCCGTCGATTATGAATTCTGGTTGTTCAACAGCCAGACCTGCATATCCATACAAGGCGGAATATTCCAGCCCTTCACTTTTCCCGTTTGGCAGCATAGAACGTTGGCTGAATCCACGTGGCACAATAACATACATATTATTATTTTCTGCACCAGACCAATCCATGGTGCGTGCAACAACAACTGAATTATCTTTGGATTTTAGAGTGATGCCTGTACATGCATCGGCGTTGTTGACCAGTGCCAGGCATGATAACAATACAGCGCATAAATTTATTCGTTTCATAACAATCCCCCCAGTTTTTTGTTATGAATTAATTATTTATTTTTGGGGGTGGATAATCCATAGGAAGCTATGACTAAAGCGACAGCAGTGGGCGCCATATCGCCATAATGTCATCATAATTCGCATATATAGATAAAAAATCAATTACTTCATAAATCAGGGCGATTTGTTTCTCAGACCAATTCATTTTGTGTTGCATGATTGTGTCAAAAAAATCACGAACAGATGTAGAACTGGGGTTGTGTATAACATGGTTTTGCTCAAAATTAGCACTGTGCCAATCGCAAACCATTTCTATTAAGGTTATGTCTGTAATATCAGATGCAGATGTATAGTGTTCAATATGATGTGATTGCATGCGATGGTGTTCAGCGTGCATTTCACGATACAATTCGGTGCGTGCGTTTGATATTTTAAAATCTGGGTGGTAATTAGCGTAGTTTATGTATGCGTATCCTGTTTGCATTTGTCCAGAATTTTTGTCGTTATCATGTTCAGGGAAATGGTATCCCAGCAGGCCTGCAAAATAATTCAGGCAATCAATATGTGCCTGGGTGCGTTTGTGATGAAAATCCATGATGGTTTTAAGTGCGATAATCATAAATGGAATTATATCATAACAATGTAAAGCTTTTAAATCAAAAAATTAAAACCGCCCAATTGGGCGGTGTAGTTAATGTCTTTTTTGTTTTTGGTTAGCATAGGCAGACAAGATTCTGTTTGCATGGCGGTAAAAAGAATTAGCTAAACTATTTTCGGGATTTGTTATGTCGTCATCCAGTTTTATCCAACCTCGTGGATATTTTTCAAACTGTTTTGTTTTCTGGTTATATGAAATAAATGTTCCGTATAATTCATACATGCTATATGGTTCTAGGGTACGTCGAATGCTGGAATTGTACAGTATGGGTTTTTCCATATAGTATTCATTTTTGTCTAAATCTGTAATGCCGTATGTCGCAAATGCCATGTTGCGTCCATGGAACATTGGGTGACGCTCAAATTCGTTCCGCATGCTTAATAATTCACGTGCATAACGTTTTGGTAATGGGTTATCATAAGAATAGAAAAAATACGTGTCGCACAAATCGTCCCATTTTACACCCAATATCTTTTCAACCATTTGTGGGGTTAAATCGTTGATATTGTATTCTTTGATAGTTGTGGGGGTTGGATGTTCCAAGTTCAGTGGCATTGTGATTGGTGCGGATGTTTTTTGTGCTGGTTTCGCAGCTGTGTTTTTCGCTGATCGACCAGGTACAGGGTGACAGTAATCTAGTTCTCTTGATTTTTGTGGACGGTTATAATGTATGTGTTTTTGAGATGTTTTTTTTATTTTTTTATTTGGATTTGTCGTTGTACCAGCATTGATTTGACGGTTTGAATTTATCACAGATAAAATTCTGTCTTTATAAGCAACGGGTACCTCTATCATAAAATGATATCCTTGTTTTGTTATAAAGCGCATTTTGGAATCGTATTGAATATTGCTGGATGTTATATGGCGAAATAGATTCTTGTCGCATGTTGTGTAAAAACAGGCGTGTGCATTGTGTGTCATATAAACCACAAACTTAGATTCGTCGCATTGAATTATTTTTTTATTTGTTTTTTGTGTATAAGACATTCTTGTTCCTTTTGCGTATTGATTTTGCTGTGAATATAGCATAAACAAAAGATTTTACAAGGTTGTGTTGGTGTTTTTTGAATATAAACTTTCTGCTTGCATTTTGTAAAGAAAAGTTCTACAATTTGCGGCGCATTGGGGCATAGTTTAATGGTAGAACTCCGGACTCTGACTCCGTCAGTGTTGGTTCGAATCCAGCTGCCCCAACCATTTTTTATGGGATAGTACGTCACACGTTCGCACTGTTTGTAGGCCATTTGGCGAAAATGATAAACTAAGCTAAAAGGAATAAACATGATTGAAAAAAACTGGATGACGTTGATTAAGCCAAAAAAATTGACAATCAACACAGATGAACATAATCCAAATATTGCAACATTGGTCGCAGAACCACTGGAAAAGGGATTTGGTTTGACATTGGGTACGGCATTGCGTCGTGTTCTGTTGTCTTCGTTACAGGGATGTGCACCAATTTATATCAAAATCGATGGTGTACAGCATGAATTTTCTAGCATTTCTGGTGTGCGTGAAGATGTGACAGATATTATCTTGAATTTAAAGGGTGTTTATTTTAAAGCATTGAGCGAAGGACAGCATAAGGCTTATTTGAAAGTTAAAGGTCCAGCAGTTGTCACAGCAGGTATGATTGAAACAACAGGTGGCGTCGAAGTTATGAACAAAGACGTTGAAATCTGCACACTGGACAAGGGTGCAAATCTGGATATGGAAATTACATTGGGTACAGGTCGTGGATATGTTCCTGCGTCACAACATGCAGAAGATTTGCCATTGGGTGTGATTCCTGTGGATTCTATCTTCTCGCCAATCTTGAATGTTGCAACAGAAGTTTTGCCAACACGTGTTGGTCAGTCAACAGATTATGACAAGTTGGAATTGACGGTTAAAACAAATGGTTCAGTTGCACCAGAAGATGCAATTGCGTTTGCTGCACGTATCTTGACAGATCAGTTGGTTGTATTTATCAACTTTGAAGATCCTGCACAAATCAGCGCACCAAGCGAAGATGAAAAGGCAAAAGACGCATTGCCATTTGATCCAAAGTTGTTAAAGCATGTTGATGAACTGGAATTGTCAGTTCGTGCAAATAACTGCCTAAAGAATGACAAAATCAACTGGCTGGGTGAATTGGTTCAAAAGACCGAAGCAGATATGTTGAAAACACCAAACTTTGGCCGCAAATCTTTGAACGAAATCAAGGTTCAGTTGGAAGCAATGGGCTTAGGTTTGGGTATGGAAGTTCCGGGTTGGCCACCAGAAAATATTGCAGAGTTGGCCAAAAAATACGAAGACCCATACAAATAAATTAAATTCTGTGGGCTCTTGTCGTGTTGCGCCGTTTCTCATGTAGCGTCTGTACACTACGAAACGGCGAACACTTCCAATAGCCTCACATAATTTAATTTCTTGCCAGGCAAGGGCTTATGTGATGACAAAAACTGCGAACGTCAACATTTGTCGCACATAATTTAATTTCTTCGCATGGCAAGGAGAAGATAGGGGATTTGATTTTCACTTGCAAAATGTGAAAAACGCTATACAATAAAGCGAATTTTAATCCCGCAATACTGACCAAGTTAGGTTGTGGACGTCTCAAGAAAGATCCCATCAGACGGTGGGCAGAAAACAAAAGGAGTAATCGATGAGACATATGAAAGCAGGTCGTACATTCAATCGCGACACAAATGCACGCAAGGCCTTGTTTATTGGTCTGGCAAAAAGCTTGATTGAAAAAGAACAGATTAAAACAACATTACCAAAAGCAAAAGATTTGCGCAGTGTCGTTGAAAAATTGATTACTCGTGCAAAGAATGATACTGTTGCTAATCGTCGTTTGACTGCGTCTGAATTGGGTAACGGCAGTGCGGCTACTGTAAAAAAATTATTTGATGTTTTGGGTAAGCGTTATGCAAATCGTCCAGGTGGTTATACACGTGTTATGAAAGCGGGTTTCCGTTATGGCGATGCAGCACCAATGGCTATTATTGAATTGGTTGATCGTGACGAAAATGCTAAGAAGGCACCTGTTGCACCAGTTGTTGAAGAAAATGCAGTGGACACCACAGCAGAAAAAGATGCAGAATAATTTTTGTGTTTAGATTGAAAAATAAAATCCCCCATTTGGGGGATTTATTTTGTGCGTTGTAATACAACAGCGATTTCATCAGAATTTTTGTCGCGGGCGATTCCAAGTGTGGCCCAGTCTTTAAATTTTTCTTGGGCCATCTTAAATTGTTGGGCGTTTTTAGGGGCCAGTATACTGGATGTGTGCGCAATTATATATCCACCAATTCGTACGTGCGGGCGCAGGCTTTCCAGTGTTGGTATTGTTGATTCTGGAACCCATTCAAAAATGTTAGATAGGTTTATTACATCGTATTCAATCGTCAGGTGTTCGTGCACGTGCATGGCGTCTGACCAGATGAATTTGATTGGTTGGATTGGGCTGTGTTGCAGTGTTTCAAATTCGGCCTTGGTTAACATGTTGTTTGGGTATGATTCTGGTGACAGGCCGTTTGCAAATATGTAATAATTATCCATTTCTTGTATAAACTGTTTTGTTTGTGTGGGGATGTTTTGCATGACCTTGTCCATGTTTTCGACACGTGCGCTGTGCGGATTTTTGTACAGGTTGGATAGTAATGCGCTATATTCTTCATATGTTAGTTTAGATATTGCGCCTGTTTTGATGTTAAATATTGCCTGGGCACAGTATGTGACATCGAATGTATCGATGTGTGTTGCGCCAGCCAGAGAATAAAACAACGCTTGATCCCCGCTGCCAGTGATAGTCAGAACTTTTTTTGCCATATTACGTGTCAGGCCGGTTGTAAAGCGCAGGTTTTCATTGCTTATAACATATGCGTGTGAATATGCCAGACTGTTGTCTGGGTGTGATACGTACATGCCTGCAATTTTGTCGCTGGCATTTGTATATGCTTGTTTTGCAACTTTTGTGTCTATCTTTTTAAGCATTTTTTTATCCCCCACGTATACTTTATATAGGTTAAATGCATAAAATATCAATATTGTCGATGTTTTTATTGGTTTTTTATAAAAAAGCACTTTTATTAAATTCCTTTGTTTGATATAATAACAGGGATAGAAGGGGAGTTTCTAATGAAAAAAATAGCAATTTTCTGTATGTTAGTAGCAGGTTTGTTTAACAGTGCTGATGCGGCGACACAGCGTCGTGGACGTTCCAGCGGTACGGCGGCGCCGGCATCTGGTACAACAGGTGGTGCAAAACCAGTGGCGGCACGTGCGGCCACAGGGGCACGTACAGCGCCAAAAGCGGCAACGGCTGCGACGTCAACAGGGACCGCAAACACAGTGGTTCGTGGACGTTCTGGTACAACGCCAACCGCAACAGCGGCCAAGCCAGTGGCGGCACGTGCAGGTACAACTCAGAAAGTTATTGGTACAGGGACCAAGGTTGCAACTGCTGCAAAAAATGTGGTGGTCAGTGAAGAGTGCCAGGCAAAGTACGAAGGTTGTATGGATGCGTTCTGTATGCTGGATAATGAAACCGGTGGAAGATGTATTTGCAGTGATAAGAATGCAGAATTTGATGCAATCTTGGCAGAAATTGAAAAGTTAGATCAACAATCTTATAAAATGGCAACGGTTGGTGTAGAACGCCTGGAGATGGGTGATGATGCATCTGCGGTGTTGAAGAGTGCCCAGTCTGTTGCAGATGCGATTATTGCAGAGGGAAATAAGGTTGAAAAAGCAACAGAAAATACACAAAAAGCACGTCGTACATTAGATCTGTCGCTGTGGGATACGTCGGTTAATTTTGATGATGAAGAAGATGTGTTTGGTGAATCAAATCCAATCGCCGAATCGATAGAAGGTAAAGAAGGTGATGCGTTGCATACGTCAGCAGCTAAGATTTGTGCATCGCAGATGCCAGAATGTGCAAAAGAATTGAATATGTTAAAGGCTATGTATTCACAGCGTGTTCGTTCAGACTGTGCAGCGTATGAAAACACCCTGAAACAGCAGAAGAATGCCAGTGCACAGAAATTGGCTGCGGCTGAACAGGCGTTGCGTCAGACAGCCCTGGATCAGTATCGCAGTGCAAATAAGTATGATTTAGGTCAGTGTACAGTTGAATTTAAAAAGTGTATGCAGACAACAGGTGGTTGCGGTGAAGATTTCGCAGGATGTGCATCTGTATCCGCAATGGATGCAACAAATGTGACAAAAAGCACAACACGTGGGTCAAAGGCATATCAGATTAAGGGTGCGGCAACAACAATCGAAATTTCTGCGTCGACATATGATATGTTGGTGTCTAAAAAACCATTGTGTGAATCAGTGACAAAGTCTTGTGTTAATGTTGCAAGTCAGGTTTGGGATACATTCTTAAAAGAAGTAGCACCCCAAATGAAGGCTGCGGAATTGATTGCTGAAAATAATAATCGTCAGAACTGTATCGGTACAATTTCTGATTGTTTCCAAAAGGCATGTAAAGAAAGCATGGATCCAAATGACCCAGATGCAACATACGATATGTGTTTGACACGTCCAGGGACAATGTTGAATGTATGTAAGATTCCATTAAATTCTTGTGGTATTGATGCGTCCAGTGAAGCTGCCGCAGATCAGAGTCCGATTTGGGGTTATGTTTTGGCACGTTTGGCATCAATGCGTGTAGACTCTTGTACCAAAGAAGTTAAGGAATGTATCCAATCAGAAGATAGATGTGGTCCAGATTATTCAAACTGTATTGGTTTGGATACAGATACCATTATCCGTATGTGTCCATATGATAAAATGGTTGGGTGCCAAAAAGAATATGGTGCAGACAAGGTTGGTGGTGAAGAAACATATGACAAAATTGCAAATTTGATTCAAGGTTTGCTGTTGAATATTGATAACAGTATGTATACAGCATGCCAAAATGCAATTGATGCCGCTGTGACCAAGGTTTGTGGTGGTACAGAAGATTGCATGGGATTGAATATTGACAAGGAGTTGGGTGCACGTACATTGTCATATCAGATGTGTGCCAAGGCAGATGCGAACAACGAACAGGTATGCTTCGAAAATGCTGAAATGGTTCCTTCAGATATGCTGGGGGCAGGTGAGGCCAAGGGACGCATCTTTGACGGTATAATCAGTGGTGAAATGCCATGGGGTGATATTGATTTGGTCGCAGAAACGGCAACTGTTGATGAAGATGGTGGTGCATTGATAGCTGCAACACCAAGCAAGGGCATGAAGTATTTGTCATTTAAAGGTAATGCATCAGAAGCCGTTGTTTCTGAAATCGAAAAGATTGATGCGTTGATTGCAAGTACGATTGCATCGATTGAAGCCGATGAAAAGGTAAAACAATGTATCAGTGGCCGTACGGTTCAAGGTATGAAGGTTAATAACAGTCGTGAAGATTTAACCGGATCTGGACGTTTCCCACAATTGGCATCAACAGCACGTACAATGGTTGGAAATGCGGTGTTGTCAACGGTTCGTAACAACTATTATGCTAAGTTTGACGAATTGCGTTTGAAAGAAGCCAAGGATATTGCAAATCTGGCATCAAAGATGAGTGAATATGATGCAATTGAAGCGGCACATGCAGAAGAGTTGCATGCTTTGGAGATGGACAAACAGCGCATGGAAATGGAAACCAAGGCTGAGATTGCTAAAATTAATGCAGAAACAGAACGTCAGATTAAGTTAGCACAAAGCCAGGCAGAAATTGAAAAGATTCGTGCAGAATCGCAAATAAAAATTGCGGAGGTTCAACAAACACTTGAGGTGAAAAAGGCTGAAACAGAAGTTTTGATTGCAGAAAAGCAAGCTGAAATTGAAGTAGTCAAGGCAGAAACAGAAAAGACAAAGAATGAAGCAAAACTGGCTGCTGATGCGGTTAATAAAGATGCTTGTTTGGCGTCTGTTGGTGATAAGCCAAAGATTACAGGTTTTACGGCAATCCAAGACTATTCTGTTAACAAGAAAGGTACGCTGTATGAAGAATCGAGAGAGGCGACATGGAATCCATCGACTAATACCTGTACGCTTCTTACAAGACACCGCGATTGCAATAATATTAAATATAATAACAATGATTCAAAGCGTAGGTGTAAAGACAAGAAGTGGGGCGAATGGAGGATTGACAAGCAGGAGCTGCAATTCTAAAATAAGACCCGCCGAATGGCGGGTTTTTTATTATCTGCTGTTTATGTATTGTCATGGATATTAGTCGTGGGGATGATTGCCTTTTAGGTAAGATAATTCTTGTATTTATTCTTGGTTGAATATTAGTGCAGGGTGTTTATTTAAATATTAATTTATGATGTTGTGATAGTGCAGCATTTATATATCATATCTATTATGTTTGGTTGGGGATTGGGTGTATATAAATTTTATGTGGGCGATATATTGTTCGGTTGTTGAATTGTGTTAGAATGTGGCTGGTTTTATTAAAGCCATGTTTTGATTGTTGTGATGCATTGTTTGCGCAGTGTAAGAAACAGATTGTGGTATGCTTAATATGGTTGTTTAAGTTGGTTCTGATGGCTGAAAAATTGTGAATGTATCAAACACAATGCCTGTGCAAAAAAAACGCCCACTGGGCGGGCGTTTTTTAGTTCTTTAAATTTTGACATGAGCCAGCCCAGAATTCAACGTCAACACGACGGCATTTTGGATCATTGCGTTTTGGATATAAATCAACAGTGCATTGTGATGGTCCCATGCCAGAGGTTGTAATTGTGCTGTCTGGTATATTCTTGCCAGAGATTAAAATTTGTTTGATTGTGTTTGCACGATCTTCGGACAATTTTTGGTTTTTACTGTCTGTTGGATCATTTTTAAACTTTGTTCGGTCTGTGTGTCCAACAATTTTGATACAGTAATTTTCAACATCGGCCAGGCTGAATGTTATATCTGGATTTTCTGATTGGGCATCGGCCAATGCAGAATCTAATTTTTGTTGGAAATTTTGCAAGAATCTTTTGCCTTGGTCTGTCAGTGTGCTTTTGCCACTTTCAAACAATGCGTCAGAGTTAAACTGTGTTGAAAACATTGGTTTGTTCGGGTTAATGATTTCAGCAATAGCAGGTGTGTTATTTGCAACGCATTTGTTACCGTCATGTTTATATCCAGGTGTCGAACATTCGCATTTTGTTCCATTTTGTGTTGCGTTTTCAATACATTTACATGTGGTTGTGTCAACCAGACCCGTCAGGTTGCATTGTGGCGGTTCTTTGGTGCACACGCCATCAATATTTTCATATCCATCGATGCATTCACATACGTTTGAATCTGCGGTGGCGTGTTCAACGCATTTGCATTCTTTTTCCATGCGCAGACCCGTTAATTCACATGTTTTGTTGTCTGGTGTGACGGGGGCGTCTTGTTTTTTCTGGCATTTGGATCCGATTTCAACCATGTCTGGTGGGCATACACATTTGTTCTTTTCTGGTATTTTTCCATTTTCGCATGCGACGCACCCCAGTTCTTTGCCTTGGTATACCTTGTTTTTATCACGACATGTGCAGTTTTCTATGTCTGTACCGGTTGCACCGTCAACATCTGAACATTTTGGTACTGGTTCAGATTTTTTGATTTCTTGGAATACATTGCCGATTTTTTTATATTTATTCAGTATTTCTTGGCTTTTTTCTTTGAAGCCATGGTTTATGATTGCGTTTCCGGCGACACCCACTACTGCGCCGATACCAACCGCTGTCAGGCCTTGTTTCAGCTGTTTGTCTGTTTCGCCCTTCATTTCAGCCCATTTTTTTGCATCTTCGCCATCAGGATTCATCAATGCACGTGACAGTGATGCATATACACCTGATGTAATCCCACTGGAAACATCGTCATATAATCCCGTTGTTGCAGAATCCAGTATCTTTTCAGATTCAATACCGGCACGCATCCCCAGTTGTTCTTTGCGGGCCTTTAAATCATTGGCCAGGTTAACATATTCAGAATACAGTGGTATTAATTCTGCAGTACCTGGGATTTGAATATTTTTTTCGCCGCCTTGGAATCTTTTACCTGTACCAAAATCACAGCGGAATGTTGCCAGATATGATGCCATATCTTGTTCCACGTCTTCGTATACATTTTTTTCAGCCTTGGCAGATGCAGCCTGCATTGCACCCAGCCCCATTGTTGCCATTGATGCGGCCCCCAATGTGCGATTGGCCAATGATTGTTCGTTGGCTTTGGTCTTTTCATAATTATCACGCAGTTCGTCCATTTTATTCTGTTCTTCTTGGTCAGCAATGCATGATTTTTTGTCGTCGCTGGGCTTAAATCCAGCCTTGCAGTGGGATACCAGACAGATTTCAGATTGGGTTTTATCGTCAAATTTGATTGTGCCACGAAGTGCGTTTTCAGGCAGCTTTTTGCAATTGCCACTGATTGGAACGCATTTGTTATTGTCAACGTCATAGCCATTCTTGCATTCTGTGATACGACATTCTTTCTTTTTGTATTCGCCCTTGGTCGCATTAGGGTCGATTTGTGAAACCTGGGATGAACAATCGCCGGCACTTTGTTCGCATTTTAAGCCATCGTCACTGGGGGTATAGCCCTTGTTGCAGGTTTTAATAACGCATATCATTTCTTTATTGCGTTTTTCCAGTTTTGCTTTCTTGGCATTTTTATCGTTGCTGGTGCATTCGTCGCCAGTTGTTTTTTTGCACTGGTTGTTTTCTGTGTCCAGATCAAATTCAATACCGTCACATTCAGTTATTTCGCAAATTTCAATGCCGTCACGACAGACTGGTTTCCCAGATTTTGCATTCTTGGGTAATTTTGTGCATTTTTTATCAGCGGTCCACGCCACGCATTCGTTTGTTTTTTCGTCAAAATCTTGGCCACATGGACATTTTATTTCGACGCATTTGTCACCATTAAGTTTATAGCCAACCTTGCATTTTTCTATTTTGCAAACAGGTTTGTCGTCTATACACTCCATATATCCCAGTGATGCATGTTCATCACTGGTTTTGCATTCTTTGCCATCACTGGGCCATGGATCACACGTGTTTTTTTCAGGATTAGTTTTATTTAAATCAAAACCACATTTGCAAGCAGTTGGATTACAATATGCGTTTGTGCCATCGTCAGAGTATTCTGGTTTCTTGGTAGAACCAGCGGTTGCATTTAGTTCAGTCAGTTCAGTCGTATTGCAAGGACGTGAAACAAAAACAGCCTCGACAGATATTGCTTCGAGTTGTTGTGTACAATTTAATATAATCAGTTTGTCGTTTAATTCGTTCGCGCTGAACATTCCAGGCTGGCATCCCATAAAAGATACCTCAAGTTGATCTGTTTCAGACACATCGATGGATTCAGAAAATTTGCCGTTTGGATCGTAGATTGAAAACCCCTTGGTTGTACCAGGCATGTAAACTGTTGCACCGATTAATGGTTCGTTGTTTTCGTCAACAACTGTACCGGATACATTTAATGCCATTGCAGGGATGGCATATATTAGACTAAAAATTACAAATATTATTTTTCTCATGTGTTTGTTACCGATTTAGCATTCTTGTGCAATTTTTTCGTTGATAAATTTGTCTTTAGCGTCTTGTTCTAGGAATATTTTGTTATTGTGATAAATTGCCCAACTGGCTTCTGGCGCATAGTCTTTGGGCTTTTGCCCCACAGTATACGAATATGCTTGGCCACTGCCATCGTCGTCTTCGCTATTTTCTTCATCTGAATCATCAGATTCAGTGTCGTCATATGTAATATCTTCTTTGTCGTTAGTGGTTTCTGATGGTTTTACGCAATCCATAACCGGATTCTTGGTTGTTATGTTGCGTCCCTTTGCATTTTTGCATTTGCATTTGTTGTTTGACCAAGTACCACCTTTGTCTTCACAAACAATTTGTGTTGTGTTCAGATCGTCGTCTTCGTCGTCGTTATATTCTTCGTCGTTGGTGGTTTCTGATGGTTTTACGCAATCCATAACTGGATTCTTGGTTGTTATGTTGCGTTCCTTTGCATTTTTGCATTTGCATTTACCATCAGACCAAGTGCCACCTTTGTCTTCACAAACAATTTGTGTTGTGTTCAGGTCATCGTTTTCTTCGATTTCTTCTTCTTCGACCAGAACAATGCAATCATCAATATTAGACGTTTTAATGGTGTCGCCATTGATGTCTTGGCAGCTGCATTGCTTGGTCGCAGGGCGCCAATTGCCGCCAACCGAATCACAGGCAGCTTTACTCATTTGATTTTGTTGCTTCTTTTCTTCTTTTTCGGCTTTTTTCTCGGCCTTTTTAGCGTCACGTTCAGCCTTGTTTTCTGCCCGTTCTTCTGATTTTTCGGCTTTTTTAGCATCACGTTCGGCTTTTTCCTCAGCCTTTTTAGCGTCATGTTCAGCCTTGTTTTCTGCCCGTTCTTCTGATTTTTCGGCTTTTTTAGCGTCACGTTCCGCTTTTTTCTCTGTCTTTTTAGCGTCACGTTCGGCCTTGTTTTCCGCTTTCTTTTCGTCTTTTTCTGCTTTTTTTGCGTCACGCTTTTCTTGACGGGCATCTTTCTTGGCGTCTTTTTCAGCTTGTTTTGCTTCTTTCTCGGCCTCTTTCTCTACGCTTTCCATTGCTTTTTCTGCTTTCTGGGTTTCTAATGCGCGTGACATTGCACCAGATGTTATTGCGCCAGCAGCCATCCCAACCCCAGATCCCAGCATCGCAGCAGATGCAGATTTTTGTGCAATGGTTTCACGATATGCGTTTTCTTTGAATGTTGTTATGTCAATGCCAAACCAGCCTGGCTCACAATCAAATGTGCCGCCTGCGTATGATTTTTTTGTGGCGTATGGGGTGGTATTATTGTCAGCAAAGAAATTAATTGTGTATACGCAATCCAGACTTCTTTGATCGAACATTGCACCCAAACTGCGACATGTGCGTTCCATTTCATCACGCAAATCATACAGGCGCTGTTCATCACGCTGAATTTGTTTTTCTGCATCCTGGCGCAGGGTGGCAAAAACATTCATTGTACGTGATGCCAAACCGCTGTCCATTTGGGTGCATTCTGTCTGTATTTTTTTACATTTCGAAATTGCCAAATCGCCAGCTGTTTTCCCAAGACATTTTGAATATGTTGTGCCGCACTCGCTTACAATACAGCTGTTATATCGGTTTCCACATTCAATAATGCGATTATAGTTCGCCAGTTGGGCGTTCACATCACGATCAGCCTTGATTTCTGTTGTGAACAGTTGGTATTCATGGCCAGTGCATTTCAAATCACGACGGCATGAATCCATTTTGTCGCCCCAGGTTGTGTCTGTATCACCACTGCATTTGGTAAAGTCTGCACCGCATTTTGATTGCATACATTTTCGCAGCCCCATATCACATGCATTTTGACCAGATGCAATAGATGTGCGCATTGTATTCTGGGTTGTTGTGGCGGCGTCTGCTGCATTTAATGCAGCACGCTGTTTCCGAATCATTTCGGCCAAATCACCATCAGATGTTGTGCCAGATGCAGATGTGTTTGTGGCACCAATTGCACTGTCAAACATTCCTGTTCTGTCTTCAAATTCAAATGTTTCTTCAACAGTTATGGTTTCTGCTTCAACAGGCTTTTGTGCAGAAGATGTTTCAGTTGTTGCTTTCGTTGTTTTTACGGTTGGTGTGCGTACGGCAGCTGTGGATGTCACCTTGGCCCGGGCAGGGGCAGTGCGCCCAGAAACAGATACAGCATGACAATCATCAATCACCAGCACAGTGCAAACTGCAATCATCGCAGATGTTGCGCATGGAATAAATTTCTTTAAACTAATCATGCCTTGTTTCATCTTTGGTTTTGCCCTTATTTTAATGTAGCACATGCAACGTCGTGGAATTTGCACAGCTGGGTCGCCATTGCACGTTCCTGTTCAAATCCGTCTGCACATTTATTTATCATGTTGGTTGCGCAGACACGTTCAATGCATGCGTCACGCCCAGAATTGTCAGCACATTGATCTTTTGTGTTCGCAATTAAATTTGTTCGTGCACTTTGGTATGCAGACACAATGCTGGCCAGTAATTCTTCTGCGTTATCAATGGCATTGTCACGTGCGGCAATCAGATTGTCACGAATGCTGGATATATGTTCATCGCAACCAGTTGCTTCGACACCACAGGCCGCAAAGAATTTGTTAAAGTCTGCGTCTTCTTTACATTTGCTGTAATCGGCACCACAACGTGTGTCCATGATAATGCATGCGTTTAATTCCGCTGCACACGATGAATTTGTTCGCTTTTGCGCAGCTTCCTTGGACAGGGATTTCATCTCAGCAGAAATTCCGGCTGCCTTGCATGATTGCTCGATTAATTCGTCGTATACGTCGGAGACATCATCAACGGTACATCCAGATACTTTTTTTAAACACTGTTTTGCCGCCCACGCATAACGTTCAGATGGTTCGGTTGGGGCCTTTTTTAAATCCTTGTCAGATATATTGTATTTTGCAGATGTGCCCACAGATACACTGCGCATGCCGCCAGATGTCGGTTCGCCCGCACTGGATGTGCCGCAATATTGGCATCGGGCAGCCGGGTTTGACGATATGTTGATGGCGCATGCAGAATCCAAACAACGGGTCAGGTTTGCACGTGAACATGACGTCGCCGCCCCAGAAACCCCAGGAATCAGCGCAATTATAGCAAATAAAAGTATGGTTTGTGTTTTCATTTCTCTCTTAGGGGTAAGTATATCAAAAATAGCAGGCTTCTGCAAAGGGAAAATATGTGAAAAAAGTTTTTGTTTGACAAAGAGATGTTGTTTGTCTAAAATTGTCGTACTTATAGTACATATGAAAAAGGATTATAGATGGCAGTATCTAAAAAATGGTTGTGGGCTTTAACGGCTGTGCCTGTGGCAGCGGTGGCTGTTTTGTTGCTGGGGCGTAATCGTGGTGAAGTAGATGCAGGTGATGAAGTTGTGGCAGATCGTGTCGTTTTTGTTGTAGACAGTTTGCTGAACGAAAACCGTAGGTTGACAGATTCTTTGGCAGTTGTTAATGCACGTTTGGATGAGTGTGAAAGCGCACGTGCAGATGCAAAAAAGAAAGTTGTTTGTCCATGCAAGGATAAGAAGCCAGCTGCTAAAAAGCCAGTTGAAAAAAAGAAGCCTGTGGCTAAGCCACAGCCTGTGCCGGTTCAACCAAAACCACAGCCAAAGCAGGATATGCCAAAACCTGTGGCGATGCAGCCAAGTGTAAAGGTTGTTGTAAAAGATGATTCACAAAATAATGGTGCGGTGGTTGTTGGTAATCACAATACTGTTAATAATGTTGTAATTAATAACTATCCCCAGGCGGTGGCAGATACTGTTAAACAGGCAAAACGTGTTAGACGGGTTCTGGTCGGGTATGCCAGTTCGCAACATACTTACACAAAATAATTATATTGGCCCCGTTTGGGGCTTTTTTTGTCTGGACAGGTTAAGGGTGTGTATGATATTATGTCCTGTACAGAGAGAAATATTATGAAGTTTATCAGATTTTTAGTGTTGGCTGTGTTCTTTGCCCCGTTGGGATTGCGGGCGGCGCAGAATGATTTTATGGTTGCAGCACAATTGTTGGCAGCGGCACGCAATGCCGATATTCAACAGGTGCAAAGCCTGGTTAATAGTGGGGCAGATGTTAATTTTGTTGATTCAACGGGATTGTCGCTTGTTTGCACTGCGTTGATGAACAATGATACACGTGCTGCGCAGATTTTGCAGATGTATGGGGCAGATGCGTCAAAGTGTGATCGACAAATTAAAAAATACAAAAATCGTACAAAGCCAGAGAAAAGCGGTGGATTGTTCAGCGGGCTGTCTTCCGCCCACAGCATGACATTAACGGCGGCGGGGGCCGCCGTTGTTGTAGGGGGGCTGTTGTTGCTGACAGATGTTTTTGATCCGGGTAATGAAAATCAAAATGCTGGGATAAATGGAAATAGGCCAGGGGGGAATGGTGATGGCAGCGGCGGAGAATCTGGATCAACAGCGGCGTTTCAATTGCCGATTGGGCCGGCGTGTGCCGCAGATGGAACGTGTCCAAATGATTTGTCAGAATGGGGGCCAGACAGCAGCATAGAAGCACGTGTGCGTGATTTTGAATACATGTCTGGGTTTAACTATTTGATGATGGCGTATGCGTATAATGCGTTTGTACGTGGATATTTGGGGATGGAAACAGTTCGCCTGGTAGAAGCAAATACACCGTTTAAGCTTAGTTCGTTGCCATTTCCGGGGTCTGTGCCGTCGGGCGGTAAGCCAATAAATGTGGCAACAATTACAGCCAATGGTGCAAATTCCACCGGCAGTTTGGGTGATGGATTTTTGACGTGGGTTGATGGAACCAAGATTTTAAATGCACAATCAATATGCGCAAATAAAGGGGCGCAATCAGAAGATTGTCAAAATGCTTTGGCGGCGCTGACCAAGGTTTCACGTAAATTTTATAATCGCACAAATATGTCGGATGTTAATGACACGACGGAGCAGTCTGGATTTGATTTTTCTGGACATGATACTGTTTTCGGGGCGGCGTCTGATGCAGAAAATTTAAATATAAAGGTTATCGGTGGATGGGAAGCAGGTGGTCGTGAATTCGGTGATGCATATGGATTTTTGCCAAATGGACAATTGACAGTTTATCGTACTGGTAATGGTATGGCGGTTGATGAAAATGTTGGGACTGTCACAAATGCAACAGATGCAACAGCGTGGGCCAGTCAGGATACATTTACATTGGATGGTGATACGTATACAGTGACCATTAATGAAAATAATAATACGTTTGATGCAACCACTGGAAGCCAGACAATAACCGGAACAGTAAATGGGGATGTGCTGAATTTTGCACTGGGTGGCACAAATTATGAGGCGCAATTTGGTGGCGATGTAAATTCGCTGAAGGTGATTGATGTTAAAAACTTTAGCGCAATGTTAAATGCCACCCAGATAATGGATTCGGGCGTGCAATGGGTGGATGTGATTGCAAATATTTCACAAAATCCGGCTGCGTCAGACAGTGGATATCTGACAGCACGTGGATATCATGCGCTGGCGTCACAAATGTCGACAGATGCACTGAAACTGTCAGGGTATTTGAATTATATTGATCAGTATTATAATTTGAATACGTCTGATGATGGGGCTGTAAATAAACCAAGTGTTGATGCGAATACGTTGTATACGACTGTTGGAAATTATCAAAATCAGATAATTGTAAATTCAACCGGTGCATATGAATATGGCGTCGGAGAAGGTAAATCAATAGAGGCGCTGGGGGCAACATTTGAAAATTATGCGCCGGTGTTGTATCCAGATTTGGAACATTTGTTCGTGACAGTTGTTGCAGTGACAAATACTGAGGGTACATCTGATATAACAGATATTTCAAATTATGCATCGTCTGATGGTAAATTGGTTTTGTCAAAGTGGGGGACAGGGCGTGATACCCAGGGAACAGACATTACAACCGATGATACGTATGAACATATTTATTCTTCACGTAAATGTGGAATGTCTATAAGTGGTGGATTAGATCCATGGTGTTTTGCGGCGCCGGGGTTGACGGCTGAAATGGCGGTGGCGTCAATGGCGGGGGCAATTGGTACGGTTCAGGGTGCTTTTAACGCAATGACAATCGGGGACAAGCAAATTACAAATAAGCAAATCTTTACATTGTTGGCATTAACAGCAGATGGCCCATATTTGGGCACAAATCCAGGAACGGGCTCTGGTTGGGCATCAGAAGAAGATTTGATTGCGTATTTACAGTCTAAATATGATTTACCACCAGAATATTCTGGGATTCGCAATGATGAATACCTGGATGCGTTTAAAGATGTGTTTGGATATGGTATGATAAATCTGGAACGTGCAACCAGACCGGGAACTAAAATCTATTATTATAATGGCACAGATATTGTTGCAGCAGACGGGGTAAGTGCAAATGCATATTGGCGTGCGGCGGCAAATACTAAGTTCCGGGCGTCTGGTGCATTGAATTTGTCGGGGGCACGTGTTGGAACGGCTGTGTTTGATGTTTTGGAAAGCGCAGATGGGACAATGCGTATGCCACGTGTGTGGGAACAAGAATTTCAAATGGGTAATGTGTCCAAACGTGGCTTGTACATGGGCGATGTTTTGGGGGATTTGAAAACACGTGATGATGTTATGCCAACTGTTAATGTTGGTGATTTGGCGTTTTCAATGTCTGTGTCTGAACGTGCATATGTAGATAATTTAAATGGTTTGGATAATTTGTCGTTGACATATTCAAACGAAAATTGGGAAACCAGGGCGTCGTTCCAGCGCTATTTTACAGATGGGGTGTCGCGTTTTACAGGTTTGGCAAATCCTGTATTGAATATGGCATCGAATGTTGTTGATATGGGGGCGAATTATAAATACAAGAATTGGTCATGGGGTGGACGTGGCTTTTCGGGGTTGATAACAGATGAAAGTCTGTTAGAAAATGATCCGACAGTTTCTGCCCAGTTTATGCCAGGACAATTGGGACGCATTTCTGGTGCAGAAGGGCATGTGGCATATGTTGGCAATAAATTTGAATTGGTGGCATCTGTTGGTGTGGCAAATGAAACAGATACTGTTTTAGGTGCTGTGACAGATGGGCTGTTAAATCTGGGGGGCGGGGCCACAACGTATGTGGATGTCGTTTCACAGTATAGTTTGAATGAAAATATTGGGTTCAGTGCACGTGCTACATTTGCCCGTACGGAATCTGATGCGACGGGGGCCATGGTGTTGGGAATGTCTGATATAGAATCAAATGCGTTTGCGTTTGGGGCCAATATTGGTGGTTTTGATTTTGCAGTTTCTTGTCCGCTGTCGGTTGTTGGTGGAACAATGCAGTATGCATATGCTGATTATGATGTCGTTGAAATTGCCGATGGAATGTATGATATTGCGGTACGTGATGCGCATGTTGCAGAATTATCAATGCGGCCAGATGTACGTGAAACACGTTTGTCGGGAACATATCGTTATAAGTTTGGTGAATTTACAGATGGGGCATTTGGGTTTATTTATCGTATTAATCCAAATAACACAGATGCCTTTGGAAACGAGTCTGTATTCATGATGAAGTTGTCACATAAGTTAGGGATATAATAATGGGTATTGATGCATAGATATTTATGGTTTTGTTTGGTTGTGACTGCTTTTTATGATAAAATATTTTACATTCTAGGTTTGTGGGGGAATTGGTTATGAAAGTATTTGTTTCTGGAATTTTGTTGTTGGTATCCTGTATGCCTGCGTTTGCGGTATCGCCACTGGATATTGCGATTGCAAATGTACGTTCTTCGTGTGGCGCAATATCAGTTGAATTGGCAGATATGAAAATGCGGGCAGGTATTGGAACGGCTGTTTCTGCAGTTGGTACAGTGACGGGTGGTGTCGCCGTTGGTGCCGGTATGGCCAAGGCCGATGTTGATTCACAAATTGCACATTGGCGTTCTGTTTTGAATGCAATGTCTGCCCAGGATAAGGCATCGGGGGTTGTTTATGAAGAAATTAATATGGCGGACTTAAATGGATTGTCGGCTGATGACGTGGTGTTGGCAGAATTAGAAAATCCAAATGAAAAATTATCTGCTTTGGAACAAAAATCTAAGAAGTTGGGAAATGTGCGTACAGGGACGTTGGCAACATCAACAGCTGCTAATATTGCGGGTGCGGTTGTTGCTGGGACAAATCGTATTAAGGGTGATTTGCAACAGAAAATAGATTCTTGTATTGCAAGTGTGACGGAATTGTCACGTGTGCGGATGCAGGCACGTTTGGATGGCAGTGCGGATGACGCTCAATTGGCGAATGCGGAAAAGATTATTGCCGAATGTGGGGCGTGGGAAACAGTTAATGTTTCCAGCATTGATAAACGTGCCCAGGGGGCGACAATATCCAGTGGTGTTGGCGCAGGATTGGGGTTGGTTGGAACAATAACGTCTGCGACAGCTAATTCAGATAATTTAAAAGATGATAAAAAAGAACAGAATTTAAACAAAGCATCGAATGTATTGGCGGGTGGTACAACGTTGGCATCTGGGGCTGCAACGGTCTTTAATGCAACACAGATTTCTGCGATTAAACGTGCCGCAGAGGTTGCAGATTTGTGCGAGGGGGCGCTGAAATAAAATGAATAGAAAGTTATTGGTTGTATTTCTTGGATTGTTGATTTCTGTTGGAAATGTGTTTGGTGCTGAAAAGCGTGTTGCCCCAGATGCAGTGGATAGAGCAATATCTAATTTGGGTACTGAAAGTGAAGAAATGTCGACGGCAGATTTGTTTGATGAAAGCATGTTCGTTGATTTAATTACACGTCGTGGGGTGATAGAATTGCGCTTTTTATTGCCTGCGTGTAAATATGTTTTAGAACACCAGGAAACAGAAGTTAATAAAATGTATACAGTGGATGTTGATCAGTTTCATGGAACCGCCCCTGTTGTGACGGATGTTGATGCGGAAACTTTTTGTGAAGAGTTTGTTAAAAACATTGTAAAACATCATAATGCAATTGTTGTAGAACGTCGTTCAGAATTTTATTATGACATTTTCCCTGTGAGTGAAAAGTTTAAAGAGACGTCAGATGGAGAGTTCTATATGGCAAAGATAGATACCAGTCATATAGATGTGTCTGATTTAACGGATTATTCGGCATTATCGCGTATGTATGGGATATTTCATTCGGCTGATAATTCGATTGTTTGTGTTATGTCGCACAATGTGTGTAAATCCGATGAAAATGGTCTGTTATTTGAATCGGGGAATTGGGGTTTGGATTATTATACATATGAAGATGCCCAGGAAAAATCATATCGTATGCAAACGTACAATGCTGCGCCGGTTGCATTGGAAGCATATCATGATACAGTGGTTAAATATTTAAAACCAATAAGTCAGGATGGTGTAGTTCAGATTACAGCAGATTTGTATTAAAAATCCCCAAGTGGGGATTTTTTTATTGCTAAAATCGTCGCAATGCATTAGAATACATGACATAGACAGGAAAAATACCTGCCTAAAATAAAGGGACGTTTAGAATCGTCCTTTTTATTTTTGTAAAATTCCCAGATTTCTGCATATTTTTCTCCCTTAATTATTGCCTAAAACAAACGTCGGGTTTTTGTCGGTGATGGCCGGAATGTTTGTGTTTGGAACAATTTCAGGGGGATATGCATCAACAAGCGCATGTGTTGGAGGTTCTTGTACTGCTAGTGCAGCGGAATCGGCAACAATTGTGACATCAATAACGGGATGTAAATCGTTTGCCACGACAAATTGGGGTGGGTGTATTAAATATTGCAGTGCATGCAACAGTGGATATACGTTAACTAATTTAACATATTCCAGCCCAAATTGTTCTGGTACAAAAACGATTACATATTGTGAACAAGATGTATCCAGTGGAGGTGATGACGACGACAGCGGCAGCGGCAGCGGTGGCCACCTGCCGCTTGCCCCTAGTTGTGAAACAGATTTTGATTGTGTGGGGAAAATTGATTGTTGTACCGAAATTATTGGGGGAGAGAGCTGTTCGAGGCCAACGTGTGGGATGTTTATTAATGGTATAGGAACCTGTGCGTGCGGTGGGATAACTTCTGCCAGATGTGATGCAGGATATTGGGGGTTAAGTTCATGTACATTGTGTCCGGCACCTGGAACCAGTGTAGCTGGAGCTTTGATGATAACGGATTGTTATATATCTATGACCAGTGGGTCTGATGATACAGGCAGTTATACTGTACCCAATGGCAAATGTTATTATGCAAATTAAAAAAAATCCCCAACATGGGGATTTTTTATTTGCATACAATTACCATTGCCGTTCGTAAAACGGTGTCGCCAAACATGTATCCTGTTTGCATTTCTTCGACAATTGTATTTGGTGCCATTTCTTTATCGCAATCAGATGGTCTGTCCACTATTTGAATGGCGTTATGAAACATTGGGTTTAATACTGTACCAACAGATTCTATTTTTGTTATGCCAATTTGGGCGAATGCAGATTCCAGTGCCAGCGCCATTGATTTTATGCCTTCGTCATCAGGACTGTGGCTCAGGGCAGCCTTTACCGCATCCATAACAGGCAAGATTTTTTCCGCAACACCCATCGCACGATTGCGGGCACGTGATTCTGCGTCCAGCGCACTGCGGCGACGTGTGTTTTCAAGTTCAGCGGCCAGACGTAAATATTTATCATTCATTTCTGATAATTGAGCCTGTAATTTTTCTGTGTCTGGGGGCGTGACGTTTTCGTTCGATGGTGCGTCGTCAACAGACACTGGTTCAACAGCGACTTCTGTTTTTTTGTCTTCTTGCATTTTTTCTATCCGTTTGTTGCCGTATTATAATGTTATTTAACACTGGTTATTATAGGTATGAAATCGTCGCATTTCAAGGATGCACCACCAACTAAGACACCGTCTACGTTTGGTATCGACATAATTTCAGCGGCGTTTGAACCCTTGACGGATGCACCGTATAAAATTGGTGTGCCAGATAAGCCCATTTCACTTAATGTTTTGGCAATCAATGCGTGGGCGTCTGCGATTTCTGCGTCTGTTGGTGTTAAACCCGCCCCAATTGCCCAACGTGGTTCGTATGCGATAATAATAGGAGTGTTTACATCTGATGGAATTGATTCACGAACCCCAGATTCAATTACCGCCATGGTTTTTCCAGCCTGTTTTTCTTCCATCGTTTCGCCAACGCATATAATTGGAATAAGGCCGTTGGATAAAGCAGCGGATGCCTTGTTGCGGACTGTGTTGTGGGTTTCGTTATGGTATCCACGACGTTCGCTGTGACCAACAATTACATATTTTGCCCCTGTATCTGCAATCATTTGGGCCGATACTTCGCCGGTGTATGCGCCATGGGTGTGGGCGCTGACGTCCTGGGCGCCAATGTTTATACGGCCAGATTCCAGTCCCAGCATTGTGTATGGTACGCATAAAATAATGGTGTGGTTTGTTTCCAAGGATTGTAATCCTGAAACCATTTCCTTTAATGCGGAACGGCTGCCGTTCATTTTCCAGTTGCCAGCAATAATTTTCATTTGTTTTTTCCTTTTTTTTAATTGATTTATTGCAATTTGTTTTGCTATGGTAGCGCAAAAGGGGATGAAATGCTAGAATATTTACGTAATGCGGCAGAAAAACCTGTTGCGAAATTTTTAATTGCTTTGTTGGCGTTCTCGTTCGTGGGATGGGGGGTCGCTGAATGGATTTTTGGTAACGTAGCAGGCGATAATACACTGATTCGTGTTGGTGATGCAGAAATTACATATCAACAATTTTCGTTGGAACGTAATCGTGAAATGGCGGCTATGACACGTGAACAACAACGTGCTTTTTATGCAGACCCAATGGTTGCAGACCAGTTGGCCAAAAAGGTGCTGTCGAATATGACAAGTCAGCGTATGGCTGAAAATCGTGCAGATGATTTGGGGTTTGTTGTGTCGGATGCACGAATTGCACGTGAAATTCGGTCTTTCCCTGAATTTCAAGAAAATGGGCAATTCTCTGCATTGCTGTTTGATTCTGTTTTGAATAATTCTGGATACACAGAAGCGCAATTTGCAGCTGTTTTGCGTAATCAGGTATTGCGCACGATGGTTCTTGGGGCGGTTGTAGCACCGGTTAAGGTTCCTGAATTTGTCGTAAAATCTGTATACAATGCGCATTATGCGTTGCGTGATATTGATTTTGTCGCCGTTAAGTTTGGTGATTTTAAGGCAGGTAATCCGACGGATGAAGAATTGCGTGCGTTCTATGCCCAGAATCCACGTACTGTGCCAGAATTTAGAAGTGTTTCATATGTGTTGGTGCCAGCCGAAATGGAAAAACCAGACAGCTATGACAAGGGGTATGAAACAATTATAAAAATAGAAGACGATGTTATTGCCGGCGAAACATTTGAAGATGTGGCGAAAAAACATGGTGCAAAATATGTTTCTGTTAAACCATTTAGTTCGGATAAACGCCCATCAGATGATGTACTGTCAGATAAAATTGTCGCGGGTTTCTGGGATATGGACGAAGGCGTGGAAAGTGAAATTGTGGAAACTAAAAAAGGTTTCATAATTGCACGTGTGGACAAAATTATACCAGCCCATACCGAAGAATTTGAAAGTGTAAAGCAAGAACTGGTCGCAGATTGGAAACGTGATGCGCAGAAAAAGCAGGCGTATGTACGTGCTAATGAATTGCTGGTTGATCTGAATAAGGATGGTGTGTTAAGTGGTGCAAAATCTGCAAGTGTTTCACGTACGACAGGTGCGCCAATTGATGTGTTGAATGCTGTATTTAATAATTCAGTTGAAACAAATACAATTGTGCCATCTGCGGATGCATTCTATGTATTGCGTATAAAGTCAGAAAAAACGCCACAGCCAGATGCCAAGAAAATGGCAGATGTGCGCAAAGGGTTGGAAACATCATCGGGTGTGACAATTATGGATGATTATAATTCTTTCTTGATACGAGAATATCCAGTGCGTGTTAATGAAAAAGTGTTTAATCGAGTATTTGCAAAATAAAAAAAAATCCCCATTTGGGGATTTTTTATTTAGGCGACTTTCTGATTCGCTTGAATTAGCATTTGCATGCGAATTATTTCAGACATGTTTACAATACGTGCAGTGGCCTGTTGAAACTGTGGTTTTGTATCAGGTTTCTTTGGTGTTGTCGGCTGTTGCACAGATTTTTTGATTCGTGCTGCAAATTCCTTGTCGTGTTGTTCCTGGGAAAGAGAACGCTGTGTTTCCACAGGACGCATGGCGATTTGTTTTGTGTTCGTGCCATGTTTTTGTTGTGGCGCAGTGTCAGAGTTCAAGCCCGGTTTCGCTGCAATTTGTTCGCCATCTTTTGTTTGTGGAATTGTTTCTTTGTGTTTGGCATCCAATGACATAGCAGGTTTTTTGTTGGTGTCCTGTGTGGTGGCCTGTAATGGTTGTTTTGCGGCTGCCTTGGGCTGTGATTTATCCATTTCAAATTTACACTGGGATGTTAATAATGTTATTTCGCCCATGGCTGAACGGATGTTGCGTATGGCGTATTCACGTATCTGGGTCGGATCGCCATTGAATGTTGCGTCACGCTGGGGGTGGGTCATTATATGACGTGGCCACGTTTGTTTGTGCGTTTCGTGCATAACTTTTAAAAATTGGGTTGCTGGATTTTTTTCGTCACGTGCATTAATGATGTTTTGCATCTGGGTAAATGCAGTTTGCCATGCTGTGCCTAAATTTTTTTTGCCTGTCCAATTCATACATGACAAACCAAAATATAATTTTAGGTATGCGTTTCCCAATTGACGTTTTTTATCAGCATCTAATTTAATATGGGCAGATTTAAGGTGTAATTTTTCCTGAATTTCAGGGCTGTGTAATAAATTTTGAATGTTGTTCATATCGGACCCCTTTGGTTAAAAATCCCGCGGCCACATCACCCCAGGAAATATATATAGGTCGCCCGTCATATATTTTCAAGGGGGGTGTGTCAAGAAAAAAGATTTTTTGACATATGTCCTAGGGTCGTGTAAAAATATGTATGTTCATATCAGAACAACATACTGTTGCCAAGAATGGGCGGTATGGGTATGAACCCGCATCTTGCCAACAATGGGGGTGTGGTTAATATTCATCGAAAACTGAAGGAGTTAAATGATGAAAAAAACTTTAAACGCAGCAGTTGCTTTATCTGTATTTGCGGCACCTGCATATGCGGCGAATCTGGAAAACCCACTGTATATGCCAAAACAGAATGAAATCTATTCAAAAACATCTGTTGGCGTTATGTACAAGGTTGCAGATGATTCAATCGCACACGTGAAGAAAGAACACGATGGCGCAACAGAATTCCCAATCTGGCGTTTGCATGAAGATTTGGGCTATGGTATTACAGACCGCCTGGAAGCGTATGCCAAGGTTGGCTATACACACGACGACGACATCGACCGCAAGGGTATGCATCAGGGACGTGTTGGTTTGAAATATCGTGCATTTGAAACGACAGATGGATTTGCGTGGGACGTCTATGCCGACGCACATTTGGGTGGGGTCAGTGGTATGGCTGGGTCGTATGCTGCCAATGGCTTTACATATGATAATTATTCAAATGGTCGCTGGGGATTCCATGTGGGATCACAGGTTGGTAAAACTTGGTCTAAGTTTACCGGTGCAGCATTCTTTGAAGTACTGCAAACATTCGGCAACGACAACAATGAAATCGAATTAAAGTCCGTACAAATGGGTCCAATGGTTGTTGCAAGACCAATGTTGGATGCACAAGGTTTTCCCCAGGAATTATCGGTTGATTTGAAATCTACAACTGAATTTAATGCTGGGTTGAAAACATTTTATCAAATTGATGATCGTTGGTCGGTTGGTGCGGGCTTTACATTCAAACACCACGAAGACAATGGAATCGAAGGTTTGGCAACAGACGATTTGACGCCTGCGGTGCAAGCACAGATTGAAGGTTTGTTGGCGGACTTTGAGGACATGAACGATGGATTTGATGAATTCATCATTTCATTGTCTGGTTCATATCAATTGACAGATGCGACCCAGGTCACACTGTACGGTGAATACACATTCGACGATGCACACCAGATGTCACAAAATGGCACTGATGTTAAGGCTGAAATTGGCGCACGTGTTAATGTTGTGTTCTAAGGTCGAAAACAAAAATTAAAAACTAACATATATTGGACAAAAATCCCGGCGTCGCCGGGGTTTTTTATTCAGATATTTGGTCTGGGCTGGTTATAATTTTTATCCCCATTGATTCCCATTTTGTACGTAATTCATCCAGGTTCATTATGTTGGTTGCACCTAAATATAAAACAGGGGTCAGATTTTCTTGTTTCGCTGTTTGAATCAGTTCGGGTATCGGTGATTTGCGTTGTGTGCCAGGTGCAAACCAGACATCGTCTTCGCAAATCCAAAAATCTTTGTCTGTGTGTGATGCGATTATGTGTTTGTCTGTAATGACCAGGTCGTCAACAACCTTGTACGCAGTTGATTTAGTGTCCAGGTATTGTGTGATATCGTTTTCAAATGCTTGGTCGTCTGCAAAGCTGATGTCGCTGAATGTTGGGGCGGCCATTGCGCTGAAATCTGTGTCGGCAAAAATTGTTTCGGCATCTGGCGATGGGGCGACATCAAAATCAGTTGGCAGTGGAATGTCCGTTATTTCAGGTGGCTGTGTCTGATCAGGGGTGGGGGTGTCTGGAATATTTGTTGGGGTTGGGTGGTTGAAAGCAGATCTTTGTTCTGGGGTAATGTTTAGACGGGCACGTATGTATGCGGTGCGTAATTCAGTTGGAAGTTCGGCTGGTAAATCGTCGGATGGTTTTTTTTCTGTTTCTGGGGGTGGGGTGTCTTGATTTTCCTGGGATGGGGGATTTATCAAGGTTGGTTGCATACGTGTCCAAACTGTTTTTATAAAATTTGGTACAGGTACAGAAAATAAAGGTTTTTTTGTGCGTACAATTAGTGTGGTTGTCGCAATATATATCGGCAGTGCAGATAAAATTAAAATGCCAAATACAAATCCAGGGAATCCACGTAATTTTGCGTGAAAAAGTTGATTCCATTGTATGCCAGAAAACATATTAAAATTAAACAAAGCGGCCAGTATAACATACATCATTGTTCCATAACAGATGGTCCATATGATGGCATATTTGTGTGTTTTAAAAAAATTAAATATTTTTTGCATGGTTTTATAATAGACAATGTGTGCTGTTTGTCAACAGAAAATTGTCTAAAAAGGGCTTTTTTTATGGGGGATTTAGTGGTATAATTACAGGGATAATATTAACGGGGGGATTTTAGATGCGTCGTCTAAGTTTAAAAAGTTTGTTTGGATTGTCCGCTGTTGGATTGGGACTGTTTGCGCTGGTTGGAACGGTGCATGCCGCCACTGGGCGTGGTGCATATGGTCGTGTGGCAGATGGTGCGACTGTGCGTATGCCGTCTATGCCGACATTGCCAGGGATGGCGGTTGGAAATACATCACAAAATGTCCCCAGTGTGCCGGTTGTTATGCCAAATGTGCCAAGTGTCCCAGATACACCGGATGAACCAGATGAACCAGTTGTCCCAGATCAGCCAGCACCAGAATGTCCAGATGGTGGTGTAAAAAATTCAAGTTATACAGTTGAAAACTGTATGGATGATGTGTTGCGCTGTGTAAATTCAGGTGCGTTGCCGGGTGGATTGAATGATTTGTTTAACGAAGATTTGCGCAATGCAATTGAAAATGGTATGGGAATTTGTTCGGTTCAGACAGACAAATGTATCGCCGATGTTCGCAAGGATTGTGCAAACGTTTATCGCAGCGCTGCAGATGTGTGGATTGATTTTAATTCACGTCGTGTTCAGCCAGAATATTATAGTTTTGTCCTGCGTAAAACGGGATTAACACCAAACCAGGCGGAAAATACATGCAGATTGTTGGATAAAAATACATATGGGTCATCTTTTACGGCTGTGTCTAATTCAGGAAATGTGACGGCTGAATATAATCAACAGGTTGGGGCGTATAACAGCCAGCAGGGGAATGTGTTGGTTAAGAACAAACCACAAGGGGTTCAGGTAAATGATGGAAATCCTGGTGTTGATGGACAGCGTGGTCATTATGCCCGTTGGGATGCGGCCAGTGCAACGTGCTTTGTTCGTGTTGCTGCATATAACAAAGACGAACATATTAAGAATAATTGGTTGTTCGGTGCGTTGGGCAATGATCAGCCAGCCGAAGTATGGAAAGCAACCGGTGATACGTTCAGCTGTAATAAAGAGCTGTTTGGATTTTCGTTGTTGAATGATACCAGCACAGTGGCTGTTGTTGGTGTTGGTGGTGGAACGCTGTTGGGTGCCGGGGTTGGTGCAATGGCGGGACATGGTGATCAGACGTTTGATTGTTCAAAGAAGAATCATCGTGAAATGCTGACCGAAGAGTTGCGTGGTGATGCAAATATCGGGATTCTGGGCGAATATATGATTGAATCTGAACGTATTGTGGCGACTAATCCTGTGGTTTCAGAATCGCAGTGTAACGAGATTGTTAAGTTGTATGATACGTATCGCCAGATAAAAACAGCGGCAGATAATTGTGGTGGTAAAAGTGCAACAGATGTAAAGCGTGAATTGTTGCTGATATGTGCAATGGATGCAGATGAATCTGCAACAGATGCCCAGGTCGCCCAGGAATGCTTTAAAATGGCGGCGGCACAGAAACCAGAATTTCAGGTTTGTGTTGACAGAAATATCGCCGATGTAAATGTTTGTGTACAGACGGTGCTGGGTGAAATGGACAAGCTGTATGGTACAAGCAGCCAGCAGTGCAACAGTTTTAAATCCATTAACCAGGCAAAATTAGATGGCACAGGTATTTACTGTTCTGGGACAGACGCATGTCAGAGTCGTGAACAAATCGGAACGGAATTGGCACGCTTGGGACGTGTGTTCTCAGATGATATAACAAATATGTTTGAAAAGGGTATCGATTCGAATCGTGGCAAGACAACGGCAATTGGTGCGGCATCTGGTGCGGCGGCTGGTGGTTTGGCAACAGCGATCACTGCATTTGTTGAACGCAATAATATTAATTGTCGTGTTGGTGATGGTCTGGATCAGGTTGCGTTTGGTAAATCGTATTCAATTGGTAATTTGCGTGATTTCTATATCAAATGGAATTTGCAATTGCCAGATACCGTATCGCCAACTGCGCATGTGACCGATTGTGCGTCATGGAAAAGCATGTGTGCGGCATATACAGATTTAAATTTATGTAAATCGGCCCAGTTTAATTATAAGCCAGCTGGGGCGCCAACAGTGACGGCAATACCGTCGGCGTGTATTGCATCGGGCAGTGTGTGTGTTGAAAACTATCCGGTGGCGAAATCATATGGCGCATGCGAATAATTTTCTATGTGGTGTCCAAAAAAATTCCCCCCATTGTTGGGGGATTTTTGTTTTGTAGTTTTAATATCTTGATATTGCGATTCGGATAATTTTGGTTTACAATTTGTGTGAACCCAAAGGGATTTGGTTTCGGGGCCGTAAGAAAGTCCATAATTTAGTTGATGTGCGAATCGCATATCAAATCCGCAGGCGTAATATTGCGGCACAGGATGTGCCGTTTATTATGTCATTTCCCCGCATGGTCGGGGGGCTGTCGGTTATACAACAGGCGTTGTCCAAAGACCGGCGGGGTCATTCTAAATTATGATTTTCTTAACCCACCCGACCGCCAAATTCCATTGGCGGTATATTTTTTTTGATTATTGTCAATAAAAAATAGGATAAAATTTTTATTGAATATTCAAAATAATATGCTACGAATAATATATCCAGTTGGAATTAATTCTTAGAAAAGGAGAAAATATGTCCAATACAAAACATTTTGCGGACCTGATGAAAGTCTGCAGTATTTTGCCAGCATTGTTGGTTATGCCCGCAATGGGTGCAACTTATTCAGCCCCTGTTGAAATTGAAAGTGGAAAAACTTTTAAAGTTGCAACTGGTGCAGAAGAAACTTATACAGGAGCTGTGACGGGTGAAGGTAAATTTCAGGTGCTGCCAGGTAAAGTTGATGGTGTGTATAATGATACCACTGTTGTATTGAATGGGGATGTTACTGGTTTTACTGGGATTTTTACTGGGACGCAGTACGGTGTTACTGGTCGACCAAATGCTGTTCCAAAGTTTGTTTTCAAAAATTATGATTCTGATTATGGATTCAATCTGGATGGGAATGCATACTTTTACTTTGATGGCAATGAAACAGTTAAAATTGCAAGTACTACAGGAGCAAATCAAGCGAGTGTATTTTTAAATGGAAATGCGCTGTCTCAGGATTCTGTTGTGAATAAAGTAACAAACATTTATTTAGCTGATGCAGATAATGATATTGAATTAAAAGGATATAAATCATTATCAAAGGCAGAAATATTTGTAATTGATGGTGGTCAAGAAATAAATGGAAATCTGGATGTTGATATTGAAGATTCAACAATTGGTACTGTTTATGCAATGTCAAATAATACCACGATGGTTGGAGATGTCGATATAGAAATTGATAATGCCACATTGGGTAAGGTTGTTGGACAGGTTGGCGGTTCAAATGGTACAAATTCTGTTTTGACGGGTAATATTAATATTGATGTCGAAGACTCTGAAATTGGCGAAATCCTGGGGCAGCAGTTTGTAGCCACCGGCACGACAAAATCTGGGATTAATGGCGATATTAATATTGATGTAGAAAATTCAACTGTTAATTTAATTAGTGGTGTTAGTTTTAATGCTGGTGATTATCAGAATTGGAATGCCAATATGTACGATGTGGCAGAAAACATCAATATCCGGGTCAAGGATTCTGTTGTTAAAGAAGAATTGTTGGCAACGGGTTCTTATCCAAGTGCAGGTAATGTAAAAATTGATGTATTGGGTGATACAGTTATCGGATATACCGATGCAACAGCACAAGAGGTTTCTGCTGGTAAAGATGGTTGGATCATTGCTGGGGCACAAAGACCTGGTGCTCATATTGACAGTGCAGAAATCAACCTGAATACAGCAGGTACGATTAAAATTGCTGGTGCAATAAATGCAGGTGGTCGTGAAAGAGAACCAGAAAAAACGTCGGATATTGATAGTACAGGTCGCACAACATTAAATATGTTTGGTGGCGGTGATATCTTTGTCGGTGGTGATGTTCGTGCATATCATGTTGCAGGCGACGCAACATTTAATATGGATGATGTTTCTGTAGATATTGCTGGAACTTTGAAGGAATTCAAGGAAATCAATATCGGTGCTGGCACAATTTTGAAAGTAAATAATTTAGAACTGGCAGAAAATTCTGTTATGAATATTACATTGACAGACAGCTCAAATTATGGCCAGTTGGCAGTAAATGGTACAGTAACAGGTGCTGATAATTCAACATTGAATATTCTGGTTTCTACAATTGGTGAATATAAAGATGTTTTGTCGGGTATTAAGTTTACTGATTTTGAAAATGTGTCGGCAGGAACTGTTTTTGATGTTGATTTAAATGGTGCAGATGTTGTTGTGAATGCAAAATCGACAGAAAAGCTGGTTGCTGAAACAGGTATGTCAACAGGGGTGGCCAGTGCAGTATCTTCGCTGGTTGCATCAAAAGATGCTAAATTACAGCAAATTTCATTGATTGCACAAGATGCCTTGAGCAGTGGTGATATCGCTGTTATTGAAAAAGAATTGGCAAAGGTCGGCCCAGAAGAAAAACCAGTATCTCATTCGGTGGCTTCTTCGGTCCAGGGCCAGGTTCTGACCGTTGCATCTGGACGTATGGCGTCTGTGGGTGGTGCATCCGCTGGACGTGCCGGTGGCGAAGTCACAGGGGCAGGTGTCTGGGCACAAGGACTGTTTAATAAGTCTAAGTTAAATGGCCAGTTCCATGGTTATACACGTGGGTTGGCGTTGGGTGCAGATACAATCATCGATGATGTTTACACAATCGGTGTTGGTTACGCATATAACAATACAGATATGCATGCCGCAGGACGTGATACAGGCGTAGAAAGCAATTCTGTGTTCGTATATGGTCAATATAAACCAGCAGAATGGTTCGTAAACGCAACATTGAATTATACAACATCTGAATATGCAGATTCCGCAAATGTATTCGGTATTGCGCTGGATAACGAATATGATGCAGATGCATTCGGTATGCAGACAATGTTCGGATATGATTTCGAAAATGGTGTGACACCAATGGCGGGAATGCGCTATTTGCATGTTTCCCAGGATGCACATCGTGACGCATTGGGACGCACAATCAAAGAAATGGATACAAATTTCTTGTCTGTGGTCACAGGTGTAAACTATGCATTCGAAATTGAAAATGATTGGGCTGTGGCGTTGCGCCCAGAACTGCATGCGGCAATGACATATGACGTCGTGTCCGAAGGTTCAACAGCAACAATCGTTGTTCCAGGATCTGCAGCGTACTATGTTGATATCGAAAACTTGAGCCGTTTTGGTGGTGAATTCGGTATCGGTTTGACAGCAGAATATCGTGGATTGGAAGTATCTTTGAATTATGAACTGGATTTGCATGAAGATTATACATCGCAAACTGGTTTGCTGAAATTCAGATATGATTTCTAAGCACACAGATGTTTGTAAGAAAAATCCCCCCCATTCCTTCCTGGGGGGATTTTTATGTATTTACTTGAAAAAATTTAAAAAGATTTTATATATGTTGTAAAGTTAGCGAATCGGGCTTTTGTATGGTATAATTTTTTTTGAACAATAAGGATTTGGTTATGGCATTAATACCAATGGTTATCGAAGAATCACCACGTGGTGAACGTTCGTTTGATATTTATTCACGTCTGTTGCGTGACAGAATTGTTATGGTTAACGGCGCAATTGAACCAACAATGGCAAACAGTATTGTGGCGCAATTGTTGTTTTTGGAATCTGAAAATCCAAACGCTGATATTTCAATGTATATAAACAGCCCAGGGGGCGATGTGTCGGCGGGTTGGGCAATTATGGACACAATGCAGTATATCAAGGCACCTGTTTCAACAATTGGAATGGGGCTGGTTGCGTCAATGGGGTCTGTGCTGTTGGCTGCTGGGGAAAAAGGAAAACGTTTTGTTCTGCCAAATACCCAGATTATGATTCATCAGCCATTGGCCGGGGCCGAAGGGCAGATTACAGATATGGAAATTCGTTTGACCCAGTATCAGAAAAATAAAAAAACATTAATCAAGCAGATGTCTGAATTCACAGGTAAAAAGGAAAAAGAACTGTTTGATGCAATGGAACGTGATAACTGGATGTGCCCAAAGGAAGCCAAAGATTTCGGTCTTATCGATGGCATTTTAGAACGTAAATAATTTAGGTTTTGTACAAATGAGTGACGATAAAACAACATCAGTGCCACCAGTGGCAGATAATAATAATCAGTTCTGCAGTTTCTGTGGCAAGGCTGTGTATGAGGTAAAAAAACTGGTCAGTGGGCGCAATGTGTGCATCTGTGATGAATGCATTAATTTGTGCAACGATATTATGGCAGATGATATTAAAAATGATATCAATCGTGATAATGCGAAGTTGCCAACCCCACGTCAGATTTATAATTTCTTGAACGATTATATTATCGGTCAAGAAGAAGCCAAACGTACACTGTCTGTTGCGGTATATAATCACTATAAACGTCACAGTGTGGCCGCATCGTCAAATGTAGAAATACAAAAATCTAATGTGCTGTTGGTGGGGTCAACGGGTACAGGTAAGACGCTGTTTGCACAGACGCTGGCACGTATACTGGATGTGCCGTTTGCAATCGCTGATGCAACAACACTGACAGAAGCGGGATATGTCGGTGATGATGTGGAAAGCGTGCTGACCCGATTGCTGCAAAATGCGAATTTTGACGTGGAGCGTGCGTCACGTGGTATTATCTATATCGATGAAATAGACAAGATTTCACGTAAATCTGAAAATCCATCTTTGACACGTGATGTTTCTGGCGAAGGTGTGCAACAGGCGTTGTTAAAATTAATCGAAGGAACCGTTGCGAATGTGCCAGCCGGTGGGGCAGGGCGCAAGCACCCAGGTGAGGCAACAGTTCAATTGGATACCAGCAAGATTTTATTTATCTGTGGTGGGGCGTTTGATGGACTGAACAAGATTATTGCAAATCGGTCTTGTGAACGTCGGGGTATCGGTTTCGGCGCAAATGTTGAATCAAAGCAAGAACGTGAATCAAAAAGCTTTATTGCAGATGTTCAGCCCGAAGATTTGGTAAAGTTTGGAATAATTCCAGAATTAGTTGGACGATTGCCGGTGATTACAACACTGCGTGAATTAGATGAAGATGCACTGGTCAAGATTTTAACAGAACCAAAGAACGCAGTTGTTAAACAGTTTACAGCGATGCTGGAAATGGATAATGTCAAATTAAATATAACAGATGATGGCCTGCGTGAAATTGCAAAAATGGCGGTTGAACGCAAGACGGGGGCACGTGGTTTGCGTGGAATCTTGGAACGGATTTTGATGCAACCAATGTTTGATGCACCTGATAATGATGATTTGACAGAAATTGTAATTGATGCAGATGTCGTGGCGGGAAAGAAACCACCCATCGAAATCTTGAAAGATGCCAAAAAGGCTGCTTAAAAAAATCCCCCCTTATCCTTCCGGGGGGGATTTTTATTAATCACAACCGAATTCTGTTCGGGTTGAAGCCTGGGTCAAACCATAACACGCCGCACTAGCTGTACAAATATTTGCACATGCCGCTGCGGTACCATTTCCCACCGCACCATAATATCGTGTCTTTCCATTCATATTACACCAACAATGTGCCCCAGTCATATCGTTTGTTTTTTCACCATCTATAACAACACCAGTGGTGCCGCCGCTGCTTAAACAAGCCCCACTAATTGACGAGGCCGGACATTTATCTACCACCACCGTTCCGTCATATGCACATGTCCCACCAAAGGAAAAGGTGCCAGATGTGTCATAATAATAAGATGCATTTTTTATATAGCAATCATTTATAGATGTTGATCCGGTGCCAGCTGTTGTCACATATCCATTTGCAACGTTAACAGCCTTGGATCGGGCAGAATCGCCGTATGCGCCACTAAGTGATGGGCACGTGGTGCATGATGATGCGTTTGTTGAATTTGAATATGTGCCCACAGAACATGAAATGCATGCACCAGAACTGTTTTTATATGTTCCTGCGTAACAATTGGGGTCATAGCAACGATTGGTAGTTATATTACCACATCCATCAATGTTCTTACTTTGGGTAGTTTTTGTATATCCCGATTTACAACCTGTGCATATCGTGTACGCATAACAAACACCAGATGTTCCCAGTTCGCTATCGCATGCATAATTCGTTTTGGTGCCGCTACAGTTTGACAAATCGAAGATAGGTCCCCCCGTTTGTAAATATCCAGAAGGCATAGACGTTAGATCTATTGTACAACTTGCGGACCCAATTGATGGCGATAAAATTAACCCTGAACATAAAATGAAAATTTTTTTCATAAAATCCCCCGTTTCTTGTGACCGCCAATGTAAACGGTGGTTTTTATTCGGCACTATTTTGCTGTTGACATGTGCCAGAAAACTGGGATAAAATAAAAGGCAAGAGGTAACGAAAAAAACTGACCGTTTGGATTAGGCAGTTGTTTTTTTGTATTTTTTTATGTGTTTATAATATGTTATGTGTATTTTTGTGTAAAAAAACAAACTGTTTTTTTGCTGTTTATGCCCGGGTGTGACGGGGGCGTATAAAAAAATAATTTATTAAAAAATCCCCCAAACGGGGGAATTTTTAAAGTTTTTCAACGTAATTTATATCTAGCTCTGTTTTGAATATTCCACGATCAACCTCGCCATATAATTTAACAGTATCTGATGGTGTTATGCTTTGGCCACGCCATTCGTCGTCGTCAATTTCAACAGTGATAGAACCAGTGGCGTCTTCGAACAGGTATGTTTCGTCGCCCATACGTTGTACAATGTTTCCCTTTACAATAACGGGAACATCGTCACGCATTTCCATTACCTGTTTAATTGTTGATATGGTTTCTGCACCAGATACAAAACCACCACCCGTTTTTGTTGGTGTGGTTGCCTGGAACTCAGCATTTGCAGATGCAATTACAATGGTTGATAAAATTGCAATTAATGAAATTTTTTTCATATTGGTTCCTTTGGTTATAATGTTCTGATTTTTATTATATCATATGAAAATAAGATTTTGTCTAGGAAAAAAAACGGGGAATATATCCCCGTTTTTTTATCGATTGGTTAATTGTAATTCTATGCGGCGATTTTGCTGCAGGTCTGATGGTGTGCTGCCCAGGCTGACCGGGGATGTGTCACCAAACCCGGTTGGCAATAATCTGCGACGTGACACACCATTTTTTGCCAATTCTTCAACCACCGCTGTCGCACGCAATAAAGATAGCTGGGTGTTGTTGCGGTATCCACGTGTGCCAGCAATAACAGGTTTGTTATCCGTATGGCCGTCAACACGAATAATCCAATTAATATCGGTTGGGATTTTTTCTTCCATGTCTTTGATTACGTTCGCAATGATGCGCAACTGATTTTTTCCAGCCGATGTCAGATTGTATGCGCCACTGGAAAATAATATGTCACTGGATACGATAAATCTGTCGCCATCGGGCTGCAGTGTTGTTCGATTGCCCATTGCATTTTTTATGGCTTTGTAAAATGCAGACTGGTATTGTGCCATATCATTTAATTCTGCAACCTTGTCCGCCAAGGCTTTGTTCAGACGTGTCGACATTTCAACATATTCAACCTCTTGGGCACGTGAACGTTCTTCGGCGGCGTCCAGGGCGGCCTGTAATTTTTCAAGCTGTTGGGCCAATTCCATGTTTTGGATTTCCAGTTGTTCTTGGACCGCGGCACGTTCCTGTTCCAGTGCGTTGGCCTGTTCTTTGTCCAGGGTTGCTTGGTTCAATTGTTCGGTTAATGATTCAACAACAGATTGCATTTCAATGCCCTGGGATTGCAAATCGTTTACTTTGTTTTCGTATGCGGTAATCAAATCCTCGATACTAAGGTCCATTTCGGTTAATTCATTGGTTAATGCAATGTTATTCTTTTCCAGTGTTTCTAATTCATTGCGTGCCAATATCAGTAAACGTTTGGCTTCTTCTTCGTCCATGGTCATTTTGTTGATTTGTTCGGCCTGGGCGGCGTTGGTTTCTTTTAGTTGGGCAACAACACGTGCACCAGTGGATTTGTTAAATACACTGGTCGTTGTCCACAGGAAAACAAACACAATTAATAAAAATATCAATATGATTACCAGATTCGAAAATAAATCTACGAATCCAGGCCAAGGATTGGTTTGATTCCGATATCGCATGTTTAGCATTTTGTCTTCTCTCTCTTACTTATCTTTCTTTATGTTAAATCTGAAACAGATTTTGTCAGTTTCTTGACCGTTCGTGTCAGTTCACGTGTGGCAAGATTTATTTGTGGCAAAACTTCTACGATTTCATCTGGTGATGGGGTAGATGTACGTGTATGGGTTGACAGGTATTCTTCCAGCTCATTAAATATCGCATTTTGTGCCAACTGTACCTGAAGACCCAGGAAGCCTACAACCAAACTGCCCGCCAGGCCCATTAACGAACTGGTAAATGCTGTTGCCATACCAGACAAGGGGCGAACCAAACCAGATTGCATAGATTCCAGTACTGCTTCGTCAGTAAAATTCAAGCTGCCAATTAATTCGGCAAATCCACCAACTGTTAAAATTAATCCCCAGAACGTTCCAAGCAACCCCAGAAATATTAATGTGTTTGTTATATATCGTGTTGATTCGCGCGAATCGTCCATGCGCAATAGTATCATTTCCAGCATGCCATTTAATGTTGTCGCAGATATCTGTTTTGGACGTGCGGTTAACATGATCGCAACAGGGCGCAACAGACGTGGTGGTAATTTCTTAATGCGTTTACCATGGGTGAAGCCAGATAGCCACTTGTATTCAGGTATCAGCCGAAATATTTCAACAAAGCATGCGCCAACACCAAACAGTGTTGTGCCAATTATTATGCCGTTTAGCCAAATGTTAGAAATTGCAATCTGCATAAACAGGGGATAAAACAATATCAACAACGCTGCAATAAATGCAGTAAAAAAGGCCATTCGGTTAAGCGCACCATGAAAGTGTCGTGTCATAAGATTTGTCCCCATCCATTCTTATGATAAAATCATAGTAAATTTTTTTGCTTTAAGTCAATAGGGATTATTTAATCCCAACATTAAACTCGTCACCAAATGTGGCGACAGATTGGCCAGCAATTGTACATTTTATATCTTCAAAACCACTGGATATTTGATTCTTTTTTACAATATGACTGGTTATAAGGCCACCTGTCGTGCCCAGAACAACGCCAGCGATTGAATCAGATGTCAGTCGGGCTGTATTAAATGTGCCGTCCGCTGTACGCCATTTGCTGATGTCTATTTCAGATGCGATGTGCGATAATGTAGACACAGATTGACTGATTGCAGATTTTGCCTGTGTTAATTTTTGTTTTGCTTCTTGGGCAAGGCGTTTTTGACGTGCCTGTTCTGTTTCAACGCATTCGGTACGAGATGCGTTCCATTCGGTATTTATTGAATCTGTGCACACGCATTTCTTTTCTGTGTGATTCCAATATGCCCCAGGTTTAGAATTACATGGCTTGCCATCGATATCCAGATATGGAACATTGATGTTTGAATCCAGGTCTTTAAACAAATCGTCTTCGATTACAATATCGTCGTCTGGGATTTCAATATCATCATCCAATACAGGCAGAACCGGTGCGTTGGGTGTATGTGTTTTTGCAACGCATTCGGTACGAGATGCGTTCCATTCGGTATTTATTGAATCTGTGCACACGCATTTCTTTTCTGTATGATTCCAATATGCCCCAGGTTTAGAATTGCATGGCTTGCCATCGATATCCAGATATGGAACATTGATGTTTGAATCCAGGTCTTTAAACAAATCGTCTTCGATTACAATGTCATCGTCTGGGATTTCAATATCGTCATCCAATACGGGTGTATGGGGGACGGCATTTATTGGGACTGTAATACCAATTGGGTTTTGTATGGTTGCGCCAGGGGTGTCAATTTCTGGGCCATGGGGCAATGGTGGTATTTTTTGTATTGGTTGTGATGGCTTGGTTGGTGTTGGCGTGGGGGTTGGTGCTGTTGATTTTTTGATGCATTTACTGTCTTTTAATTCATAGCCATCGATGCATTTGTTAATTTTTTCGCGCCATACGCTGCCACCGTTTATGTTTTCGCATGATACAGTGACAGTTTTTATTTGGCGTGGTGTTTGTAATGTTGCAGCAGCCCGTGGGTTTATTTCGGTTGCTTTTTTATATGAAACATTCGCAGAAAATCCAGCAGGAAAAAATCGGTTGTTTGTAGGGCTGACACATACGTCGTTAATATTTACCCGACACAGCTCATATTCATATGATTCGATTACAATAGCGGTGTGATTGTCCGCTGTTTGACGTCTGTAGAAAGTGTCTGGTTCACGACTTTGTGTTAAAATATATCTGTCATCGCCATAGTCAAATGCTGGGAAATAAGCGGTTGGCTGTGCAACGTTTCCAAAGTGGCATATTGGCAGTTGGTTCCATTGTATGCTATAAAAACTGTCGCTGCATTTTATGATTTCTGAAATACGATTGTTGCGGGTTTTGATTATTGTATGACCATTGCTGCATGAGTTTGGGGCAACAGTACCGTTGTATCTGCTGTTGCTGTGTGGTGAGATGCATGTAAAAGCATTTCCATTGTTTAATTTTATAAAATTATCATTTGTAAATCCGTTGTTTGGATTTGACATCATGTCTTGGACCAGTGCTGAACTGATTTCACGACATTGTGGAATTGCGGATAAAAGTGCATGTGAATGTGTGGAATTCAATGTAAACAAAGAAAGACATAAAAGAGTTTTATATTCCCAATTCATGATATTTTATCTTATGTTCATAATCTATGTAATTTTATCATATTTAACGGCTTTGGACAAGTATGTTTTAGGTGTAAAAATTGCTTGATTTTTGTGTTTTTTTGTTCATAATTGTGTCTGTTCCTGCTGGTGACAATGGGGTTGCCGGCTGATTAAACCATAGGAAAATAAAATGGCTTACTATGAAAGCGTCTTGGTTTTTCGCCAGGACTTGACCGAGTCGCAGGTTAAAGAAAAAGCGGCTAAATTTACAGAAATCATCAAAGAATTGGGCGGTGATGTTAAATCCACAGAATTCTGGGGATTGAAGAACTTGGCCTATATCATTCGTAAAAACCGCAAGGCACACTATGTCATGCTGAATATCGAATTGGATGGTTCAAAAATTACAGAATTGGAACGTCGCTCACGCATTGATGAAGACGTTATCCGTTTCTTGAACGTACGTGTTGACGAATTGGCTTCAACACCTTCTATTATGATGAAGAAAAATACAGAGGAGGCAGAATAATGGCAGTTCGTGCAGCAATTTATCGTAAAAAATCTAACCCATTAAAGGGTAAGGTTATTGATTACAAAGACATCAAAACATTGTCTCACTATATCACAGAACGTGGTAAGATTGTACCATCTCGTATCAGTGGTGTGTCACAGAAAGATCAACGTGCATTGGCAACAGCTATTAAACGTGCACGTCATTTGGGTTTGATGCCGTTCGTTCGTAACAATTTGGGTTAATCCCTAACTTATAAAACAATAAGGACAGATTATGAAAGTTATTTTGACAGAAAAAATTAGTAAACTGGGTAATATCGGCGATACAGTTGAAGTAAAAACTGGTTTTGCACGTAATTATCTGTTGCCAAATGGCAAAGCAATGCGCTTTACACGTGAAAATGTTGCTTTGTTTGAAGCAAAGAAAGCAGAATTGACAGCACGTCAGGAATCTGCAAAGAAGGCTGCAGAAGCAAATGTAGATGCTGTTAAGAATGCAAAGCTGCATATGATTCGTCAGGCTGGTGATACAGGTCAATTGTATGGTTCTGTTTCAACACGTGATATCGCACGTATGTTGAAAGAAGTGGCCGGTGTATCTGTTGAATCTGCACAGGTTATGTTGGGTGCGCCAATTAAGTCTGTTGGTGCATTTGATACAAAAATCGCATTGCATGCGGACGTTATTGTTCCTGTAAAGATTTATGTAGCCCAGACCCAGGATGAAATTAACGCATTGGTTGCCGGTAAAACTTTGACATTCGGTACCAAAAAGGTAGAAGAAGTTGAAGAAGCCGAAGTTGTTGCAGAAGAAAAAACAGAAGAAGTTCCTGTTGAATCTGCAGCAGATGCAGAATAATTTTCTGGTTGTTTAAAAAAAAATCCCGCAGTTGCGGGATTTTTTTTTTTAATTTTATCGCAGCGATTTTGCTGTGTCGTACATTGTGTTAAATATTCTTTCTGCATCTGCGATTGTTTTTGGGGCATCGCCCTGGGGGGCGGTATAATCTGCGTTATTGTGTATTATCAGACGTGGGGAATCGCTTGTTTCGCAATCAATATAGTAGGTTGATTGACTGTATTTTTTACCATAACAATTTTTGTCTTTTACATTTATGTATTCTTGTGCTGCTAATTCTTGACATGTGGGTTCGGTGTTGCGCAATAAAATGCTGCCATTTGTCAAGGATTCTATTTCGTCATTTTGAAAAATGTTTTCCAAGATATTTTTGCAGAAAACCTTGACTGATTTGCCGTTGTATGTTGCCATTGAACCGTTTGATGATGTTTTGCGCACACCAAAGCAGTCGCCGTTTAAAGCGGTTATGTCGTAATCATTACTAATGTTTTTGCGTGCGGTTATATCCTTTTTGGTCATTGCTTTATTTTCTGATGACGCAGGGGTTTGGGCGGCAGCACATATTATTTTTTGCCCCCAGCATTCAGATGTTTGGTCCCAGTATTCTGGTTCAAACCCCATTCCCATAGCGGTATAACAATTTGATGGATCCAGTCTGCAAATTGTATCCTGTTCCCACCATTTTATGGCACTGTGACCAGGCAGTACAGTTAAAATTAATAATGAAGATAGTATAAGTGTTTTTTTCATATTTGTACGCCCTGTGTTAATTATTGTTCTGTTTCTGTGGTTTCTGTTGTTATTTTGCTGCAATAACCCCATTGGGTGTTTGCGCCAGTTTCATCATAGAATGGTTTATATGCTTCGTCACCGGTGACATCGTGTTTTCCATCCATACCACTGACTTCTTCGCAGGTTTCCTGGCCGTCATCGGTGGTACTGCATTTAATGTTGACTGTGTCAATCCATGCAGAATCGATCCATAAACCACCCAGACGGTCACATTCTTCGGCCAGGTTTTTGCCCATGTCTATGCGTAATTGGTCCATGACAACGTTGACGTCTTGTAATACATCGATAGATATTGTGTATTCAGGATTGTTTGCGTCTGATGGACGTACGCATGTTTGCAGGGCGTATCGAACCAATCGTTGGTACATACTGCCGGCGTATTCGCCACAAGTGTTCAGCAAATCATCCATATTTTCGATTAAATCCTGGTTTTGATCAGCGCTTGGATAACTTGGACAATATGTTCCGCCTGGACAGCCGCCGGTTGCATCGGCAGGGCAGGGTTTGCATACTGGGCAGTCTGTTGCACCTTTGCCGTCACATGCTTCATTTCCATTTTCATCGGCTAAATAATAGTTTGGTTGGCATGAAACATAACATATGTCTTTTGCGGCGCATGTGTAATCTTTTGGCATGTTTTCCAATATAATTGTTTCTTGGTCTGCAAATGTATCGTCGCTTGCAGATGGGATGTACATCTGATTCCCAGAATTATATTTGTCCCAAATTTGTTGGTTGCATTCTGCGTTTTGGGCATATTTTTGTTCACCCGGTGCATATACACGACATGCATATGGATATGTGTGCAGTGTATCATTGCTGGGGGTAGAACACATGTCGCGTGTGAATCCTTCCAGAGCGACTTTGCAATTTTGTGCGATTTTTGCGTCTGTAATTTCATGCATCGCAATTAATAATTCTTTTAATCCATCTGCACCGCCACCGTACAGATTTGAGCATGCGTCTAATTTTTCTTGGCACAATTCTTCAGATAATTCCAGGCGTTGCCCCAGTAATAATTGTTCTTTGATATTACTAAAGTCTTTTAACGATTGGTTTTGTTCGTCATAACATGTGTTTACAACATCCAGGCATTCATTTTTTACCTGGCGGATGCGTGCCTGTTGTTCTTGGTATATTTCTGCCACTGATTGGCGCAGAAATTCTTCCCATACCTGTTCGGATAAATCGCGACATTTGTCCAGGCTGCCCGCTGCAAAAACGCGCATGCGGTTAAGTTCAGCGATAATTAAACGATTGGTTTGGTTTGATAATACGTCGCCAGATAATGATATTTGACCATCCAGTTGATAAAATTGTGGTGAATAAATAGGCTGGCCTGTGTTGCGGTTCAGATAACGTCCAGACACGTCAAGACAGTGTATAAAATTTGGACCACATGCATTCTGGGCGGTCAAGTCTTTGCGTACATTTGCAACGCATTCGTTTATATATGTGGAATTATGGGCGTTATAGTTATCCAGGCGGGCATTGTGCATTTCTCGTTCTGTATCACGAACGCTGCCCTTGGCGGCATTGATTTTGCTGTCCAGGTTATTTGCCAGTGCGGTACAATCGTTTTCAATGTACATGCCGTACGCAGATACAACCATGTTTAGTGTGGCGTTGGACGAGCAGGACTGGGATATCAATGCAACGCATTGAGAATGAACGGCATTATAAAGTGCTTCGCCTGTCAGGTTGGATATGTTAGCACCGTCTGCTAAATCGGTTGTTGACCAGATTTGCTTTATGTCGCCGCCAGCATCCAGGGTTCCAGCGGTTGATAGGGCCTGGGATTTGGTTTTGCTTAACACATTCGAGATATTGGTTAATTGTTGGGCCGATTCAGATTTGTCTTTGCTTTTTGATGCCAGGGCTTCGCCACTGCTGGCGGATATCATGGCTGTGACTTCGGCACTGTTCTTGTCGATTACGCTAAGGTTAAAATCTTGGAAGTCTTGTAACTGATTGGCGGTTTGTGATAGTAAGTTTTCACGTTGCTTAATTTCATTTAACCTGGACGAACAAGAACAACGTCTGTATGTTTCGTTTTGGGTCGCACAGAATTGATCCATGCATGTAAAATAAGCATCACGACATGTGTTGTACCCAATGCCAAATGTGTTGGATTCCATGCCTGGGACAACCGTTGCAGCACGTGTTGTGCGTGATACGGGTGTTGCTGTGCGTGATATTGTGTTGCCAGAGCGGGCCACAGATCTGGATGTTTGCTGGCTTTTTATTGTCGGGCGTGTTGTTGCACTGCGCACAGTTGTGGCAGAACGCTGATTTGCCTTTGTCGCAGTGGTGCGTGATGTGACATTTTGAGTATCTGTTCGCTGGGTGGTTGAGCGACTGATTATTTTTGCATTTGTTCGGTTTGAAGAGTTGTTGGAATTGCGAGAAGTAGTAGTGTTCGATGGTTGACTTTTGGTATTTCTGTTTATTGTGTTGGTGTCACGAACAGCCGCATCAGCGCCGCTGATGCACAAAAAACATGCTGTGATAAACAGTATTAACTTTTTCATCCTTGTAAATATGTGTATATGATAACAAATATTTACAAAAAATACTAATAAAAAATCCCACCTGGGGTGGGGATTATGAATTTTGTTCTGTGGATGGGCGGTTACGTTCAACGAATGTTATTCGGCCCTTGTCCAAATCGTATGGCGTCATTTCAACCCGTACACGTTCGCCAACGTTTACCCAGATGCGTGCCTTGCGCATTTTGCCACATACAGTTGCCAAAATTTCGTGGCCGTTTTCCAGTTTTACACGAAACATGGTGTTTGGTAATTTGTCTTCGACTGTGCCACTAAAAACAATTACGTCGTCTTTTGCCATTTGTAATCCTTGTTAAATTTCGGGCTAATGATATTGTGTTGACGAAAAAAATGCAAGAATTTTTTATTTTCTTGTGCAGATTGTGATATTTTGATAGAATTAAATGAAAATTGTAGGATGGATTGTCATGAAATTAAGAATTCTTGCTGTTTTATTGTGTATGATGCCTGGATTATCTGTGGCGGCGTCACGTGGTGATGAATCTCGGGCGGGGGTGCGACGTGCATCTAATGCGGCGGCACGTATGCCAACATTGACGGCTTATGCGGGCAGTGGTGTTTCGTCGACGGTTAAGCTGCCAGCCGCAGACAATGAAGATGTTAAGGATTCTGTGACAGAAGATTTTGAAGATAAGACAGAGTCAACCCCAGATGACGATTCGGGTGATGAAGGTGGTAATGGCACACCTGTGGTAAATGGTAATTGTCGTGATGCGTATCGTGAATGTATGGATTTGTTCTGTTTGTTGGATGAATCTGAGGGCGAACGTTGTGCGTGTTCTTCTAATATAGAAAAATCAAAAAGTCTGATTCAAGAGATTCAAAATATTCAGCTGGAAGCGGACAAGCTGTATACCGAAGGGGTAGAGCGTGAACAGCTGGGGGCCAAAGCACGATTGGTGTTTGGTGAAAGTGAAACCGCTAAGAAAAAGTCTGCTTTTTCTGGTTTTGATTTTGCTGCATGGGCAAACAGTGGTGTTGGTGATGACGAAGAAGGTGAACTGGACGAGGATTTAGAAATTGGTGATGCGTTGTATGATATGGCAGCCGAACAGTGTGCAGCAGAATTAGAAGCGTGTGGTGCCAAGGCAGAAATGGAAGAATTGTTGTATGAACGCCAGATTACTGCAGACTGCAAGGCGTTTAATTCATATTTGAATGAACAGAAATTAAATGCCCAGGCAAATAAACGTACCGCTGAGGCGGCTGTGCGAAAAGCCCGCTTGGAAATGCTGGATACAACAAACAAGTATAACCAGGGTGAATGTTTGTTGGCATATCGTGCATGTATTGCAGACAAAGGTGGTTGTGGATCTAATTTTGAAAACTGTTTAGATGCAGACCTGTTGGGACGTCGTGCCAGTGCGTGTGAAAATGTTCTGGACCAATGTATGGCTGTACGTGATTATGTGTTAAAAGACTGGAAAGCGGAATCAGAAGCAATTTTGGTTGATGCGGCAAAGTACGCAGATAAATATCGTCGTCAGACATGTTTGGCGCAAATTCAGGTGTGTTTGGAAGACGGATGTTCAACGGCGACTAATTCGGCGTGTCTTTCAGATGTTAATGTTGCCGCGGGTGTGTGCCCGATTATTAACGAATGTGATGCAATTATCCCAGGGTTGAAATCTGTTGTTAATGACAAATTGTTCTATTTGCGTACACAATTCTGTCAGAATGACGTTGATGCGTGTCTGCGGGATAAGTGTGGTGAAAACTTTACCGCCCCTGAATGTGTTGGCAAAAAGACATCTGATATAGTTGCGCTGTGCCCGAAAAATATGTTCCCATCATGTAAGAATGAGAGCCAATTTGATATCATAGTTCAGGCTGTGTTGTTGCAGATGGATTACCAGTTGATGCAGGGGTGTGTGAACTATTTTGGTGAACAATTGGGCAAGGTCTGTGGAACAGATATGGCGTGTTTGCCAGCGGATGCGACGGTAGAAGGGCTGACTGAATTGCCGGATGAAGAAGATGGTATTGCAAAACTGCGTGCCCAGGTTCAAGCAAATTCAGTGGCGGCTGTTGATGAATTCTTTGCCCAGTTCCAACAAGATACAACGGTTGCGGCATGTATGGACAGTGAAAAGCCAAAGGGACAGAAGAAATTGGGTGATACTGTGTTTACATCGGCCAAGATGATTGCACGAATTGGTGCTGAAAATCGTGCTTTGCGTGCGTTGGAAAACAAAATTGCTGAATTGTCACGTCAACAGGATTTAGAAGAAGCAGAGGCAAATTGCTATAAGACATATAAGGTTGAAACACCAGATAAGTCTGATAAGAATTATAGCTATATCCGCAGTGTGACGTTTGAACCAGATTTGCGTAATTGCCATGTTTGCCGTATGCAACAGGTTTGCGAAACAGGTGGCGAATCCAAAGCAACATCTGCATTAAAGGCAGCGGCTGGTGGATTGTCTGCGGGTGCGGCGGCTGGAACGATGGTCAGTGCCGGATGGGGAACTGCAATTGGTGGTATCGTTGGTGCCGTTGGTGCCGGTATCGGTGGCGCATTGTCTGGTGGCAAGCAAGATTTCTGCCAAGAAATTGAATCGTGCGAAGATATTAATATGTAAGACATAAAATAAAGAGAGAGAACATGAAAAAAATCTTTACATTATGTGGTGTTTTAGCGTCGGTCTTGGTTTTGTATTCAGGTGATGCAGCGGCCGCTTCGAAAAAGTCTTCGACTTCTAAGCAGTCGACAATACAAAAAGGAACGTCTGTGCGTGCCAAGGTGACAGCGTCAAATTTGTATGATCAAGAATGCTATGAGGCGTTCTATGGCTGTATGGACCAGTTCTGTATTTCTGATACATCAAATGGGGGCAGCTGTGCGTGCAGCGATTTGTCCATTGAATATGAAGAAAAGTTTGCCAAAGTTCAGGAAAAGATGATAGAAGCTGAACGTATCGCAACAGAAGAAGTAGAAAGGGTTCAGGCCGGTGCAGATGCAGATATTATCTTTACAGGTAAGCGTGAATATAACGAAGATGGAACGATTGCGGACTTGGAAGAACAAAAGCAGAATGACAAGGAAAAAAAGCGTAAAGAATTGTTGGCAATGTTCGAAAACGATTGGTATGGCGATGATGAAGGCGATGATTTAGTTGATTTATCTGAATTGGTTGGTGATGAATTGTTTTCTGCAGCCGAAGAATTGTGTATAGAGCAGGTGCCAGAATCGTGCGAGGCTGATTTGACATTGTTGCGCCAAATGTATTCGCGTCAAATTGTTTCAGATTGCAAAGCGTTTGAAAATACAATTGCTGCAAAAGATTTAGAGGCGGATAAGGCAATGACTGCGGCTGAATCAGCGGTGCGTGCAGCGTTGAAGGAAAGCTTTGACAGTGCAAACAAGTACGATCTGGGTACGTGTATGGTTGAATTCAAGAAATGTATGCGTACCGATGATGCATGTGGTGAAAACTGGGAAAACTGTGTTTCAACGATTGCATCTGAAAACATGCAAAATGAAAAAACAAAAAGTGTTGCAGGGACCAAGGTTGAAACCATTAATACATATGATATTACAGCATCAACAATGGAAATCTTGGATTCAAAGCGCATAATTTGTGAACGTGTGTTGGATAACTGTGTGGCGGTTCGTGATAATGTCTGGCCGGCGTTCCTGCGTGAAGCGGCCCCAACCATCAGGGTGGCAGAAACAAATGCAGAATCTAGAATGCGTCAGTCATGCTTGACCAACATTTCTACATGTATCCAGAAAGCGTGTAAGGATGATATTGTGGGTAAGGGGGTTGATACGATGGATGCGTGTTTGTCACGTCCGGATATGGCCCGCAGTTTCTGTAAGGTTGAAATTGACCCATGTGAACGTATGGAACCGTTAATTTGGGGATATGTTGTTGATAAATTAGCAGCAATGCGTGTTGACGCATGTACCCAGGAAGTCAAGGAATGCTTTACTGCGGAAACACGTTGCGGTGAAAACTTTGAAAATTGTATTGGTATGGATTATGAATATATCCATGATATTTGCCCAATTGACAGTTTGGTAGTATGTAAAGCAAATAATCCAAAATTCTCGATGGATGATTTGGATTCTATGTTGATGGGATTATATTTGAACATTGATAACAGTGCATTGGATAATTGCCAAGAAATTGTTGATAACAAGATGGCGGAAATCTGTGGTTCGACAACCGACTGTAACGTGTTCGCAGCAGACGAAGTTATCGGTACTGGCAGCTTGGTATCCCAAAAATCTGGTGACGTATATCGCGTGACCGGGATGATATCGTTTGGCAGCATAAAGATGGGCAGTGCGAGTGTGACCCAGGACGAGGACGAACGTTTACAACCAGGAGAAATCGGCATAAGAGAATACTTAACGGAAATTCGTGCTAAGAATGGCGATGTAAAAGATAGCAGTGCGATAATATCCTCT